>NZ_JBEZIQ010000039.1:0-96640 GCF_040651155.1 Kitasatospora sp. NPDC048545 | reverse complement strand
CGGCTGTTCCGGCTCGGTGCGCAGGACCACGTGCTGCTCCTGCTGATGCACCACATCGCGGCCGACGGCTGGTCGCTGCCGGTGCTGACCCGCGAACTCGTGCAGGCCTACACCGCGCGGGTCGCCGGCCGGGCGCCCGGGTGGGACGCGCTGCCGGTGCAGTACGCGGACTACACGCTCTGGCAGCGCCGGGTGCTCGGCGCCGAGGACGACCCGCAGAGCCCGATCGGTGCCCAACTCGCCCACTGGACCGAGGTGCTGGCCGATCTGCCGGAGGAGCTGGAGCTGCCGGCCGACCGGCGCCGGCCGCCGGTCGCCTCGCACCGGGGCGGACAGGTCGCCTTCGGCCTCGACCGGGAACTGCACGCCCGCCTGACGGCCTTCGCCCGCGAGCGCGGCGCCAGTACCTTCATGGTGCTCCAGGCCGCCGTGGCCGCGCTGCTGTCCCGGCTCGGCGCGGGCGAGGACATCCCGATCGGCACCGCGATCGCCGGGCGCACCGACGACGCGCTCGACGGCCTGGTCGGCTTCTTCGTCAACACCCTCGTCCTGCGCACCGACCTCTCCGGGGCGCCGTCCTTCGCCGAGCTGGTGGACCGGGTCCGGGAGACCGACCTGACCGCCTACGCGCACCAGGACGTCCCCTTCGAACGCCTGGTGGACGCGCTGCGCCCGGAGCGCTCGCTCGCCCGGCACCCGCTGTTCCAGGTGATGCTGTCGCTGAACAGCCCGGACGGCGCCGCCTCCGGCGCGTCGGCCGCGCTGCCCGGACTCACCGTCACCGGCCACCCGGTGGGCACCGGGACGGCCAACTTCGACCTGCTCTTCGGCTTCGCCGAGCGGCGGGACGAGCACGGCCGGCCGGCCGGGATGTCCGCCCTGGTGGAGTACGGCAGCGACCTGTTCGAGGAGGCGACGGCCGCCGGGATCGCCACTCGCCTGGAACGGCTGCTGCGCGCGGCGCTCGCCGAACCCGACCGGCCGGTGGCGAGGATCGACGTGCTCGACCCCGGCGAGCGCCGGCGGATCCTGGAGGAGGACAACGACACCCGCCGTGACCTCTCGCAGGGCACCTGGCCGGAGCTGTTCGAGGCGCAGGTCGCGCGGACCCCGGACCGGATCGCGGTGGTCGACGGCGAACGCGCCCTGACCTACACCGAGCTGAACGCGCGGGCCAACCGCTACGCGCACCGGCTGATCGCCCTGGGCGCGGGCCCCGAGCGGTTCGTGGCCGTCGCCCTGCCGCGCACCGCGGACCTGGTCGCGGCCCTGCTCGGGCTGCTCAAGGCCGGCGCCGCCTACCTGCCCATCGACCCCAACTACCCGGCGGACCGGATCGAGTTCATGTTCGCGGACGCCAGGCCCGACCTGCTGGTGACCACCGCCGAACTGGCCGCGGCCCTGCCGCCCACCGAGGCCCTGCCGCTGCTGGTCGACGACCCGGCCACCGCCGAGGGGATCGGCAAGGAACCCGAGCACGACCCGACCGACCGGGACCGCACCGCGCCGCTGCACCTGACCAACACGGCGTACGCGGTGTACACCTCCGGCTCCACCGGCCGCCCCAAGGGCGTCGTGGTCCCGCACGCCGGCCTGGCCGCGTTGGCCGAGGGCCACGTCGAACGGTTCGGCCTGGACGCGGACAGCCGGCTGCTGCAGTTGGTGTCGCCCAACTTCGACGCCGCGATCGGCGACTTTGTGATGGCGCTGCTCACCGGCACCACCATGGTGCTCGGCCCGGTCCGCGGCCACGTCGGCGGCGAGGAGCTCGCCGAGCTGGTCCGTCGGCACGGCGTCACCCACGTGACCATCCCGCCGACCCTGCTCAGCACCCTCGACCCGGCGACCACCCCGTCGCTGCGCGGCGTGCTGATGGGCGGGGAGTCCTTCTCCGCCGAGCTGGCCGCCCTGTGGGCCCGCCACGGGGTCCGGGTGGTCAACGTGTACGGCGCCACCGAGTCGACCGTGCTGACCACCATGAGCGAGCCGCTGACCGGCGAGCGCGCCCCGGACGCCGGCCGGCCGATCGTCAACGACCGCATCTACGTGCTGGACCCCGGTCTCAACCCGGTGCCGCCCGGCGTGGTGGGCGAGGCCTACCTGGCCGGCGACGGGCTCGGCCGCGGCTACCTGCGCCGGCCGGTGCTGACCGCCGAGCGCTTCGTCGCCGACCCGTTCGGAGCCCCCGGCGACCGGCTCTACCGCACCGGGGACCTGGTCCGCTGGAACGGGGAGGGCAACCTGGAGTTCGTCGGCCGGGCCGACGAGCAGGTCAAGATCCGCGGCTTCCGGATCGAACTCGGGGAGATCGAATCGGTGCTCGCCGAACACCCGGCCGTGGCCCAGTGCCTGGTCGTGGTGCACACCGACCGGCAGGGCAGCCGCCGCCTGGTCGCGTACGCGGTGCCGTCCGCCGAGCCGGCCGGGGCGGACGCCCTGCGCCGCCACCTGGCCGAGCGGCTGCCGGAGTACATGGTGCCCGCGGCCTTCGTGGAGCCCGCGGCCTTCCCGCTCACCCCGAACGGCAAGATCGACCGCAAGGCGCTGCCCGAGCCCGACTTCGCGGCGGTCACCACCGGCCGCGGCCCGCGGGACGCCCGGGAGCAGGTGCTCTGTGAGCTCTACGCCGGGGTGCTCGGCCGCGAACGGGTCGGCATCGACGACGACTTCTTCGCGCTCGGCGGCGACAGCATCATGTCGATCCAGCTGGCCAGCCGGGCCCGCCGGGCCGGTCTGGTGGTCTCCGCGAAGGAGGTCTTCGAGCACCGCACGGTGGCCGTGCTCGCCGCCGTCGCCACCGAGGTGGACGACCGGGAGCAGGAGGAGCAGGGCGCCGGACTCGGCCCGACCCCGCTCACGCCGATCATCCACTACTTCGCCGAACTCGGCGGCCCCATCGAGCGGTTGAGCCAGTGGCGGGTGCTGCGGGCACCCCGGGACTGCGACCGGGAGCGGCTGACCGCCGTGGTGCAGGCCCTGCTGGACCACCACGACGTGCTGCGCCTGCGGGTCACCACCGACCCGGGGGCGCCGACCTCCGGCGCCGGCGCCGGCGAGGCCTGGCGGATGGAGGTGACCGAGCCGGGCACCGTGCGGGCAGAGGACTGCGTGCGCAGGGTCGACCTCGGCGGTCTGGACGAGCGGGCCGCGCTGCGCGAGATGGCGGCCCAGGCCACCGCCGCCCGCGAGCGGCTCAGCTTCGAGCGGGGCCTGATGCTCCAGGTGGTCTGGTTCGACCACGGGCCGGACACCCCCGGATCCGTCCTGGTGCACGCCCACCACCTGGCGGTCGACCCGGTCTCCTGGGCCGTTCTGCTCCCGGGCTTCGCCGAGGCCTGGCAGGATGTCACCGAGGGCCGCACGCCCGCCCTGCAGGCGGCCGGGACGTCCTTCCGGCAGTGGAGCAGGCGACTGGCCGAGTGGGCCCGGGCGCCCGAGCGCGAGGCCGAACTCCCGTACTGGGAGCAGATGCTGGCCTCGGCCAGGCCGCTGGTCGAGGACCCCGGCCGGGACCGCTCGGCCGAGACCAACGAGAACGCCGCGGTGGTCTCCGTCACGGTGCCGTCCGACGTCACCGAAGCCGTCCTGACCACCCTGCCCGGCGCCTTCTACGCGAGCGTGGACGACGTCCTGCTCGCCGCCCTGGCCATCGCCCTGGCCGACTGGCGCCACGGCCCCGGTCCGGCCGTCCTGGTGGACGTCGAGTCGCACGGCCGGGAGGAGGAGGTGATCGGCGGGGTGGACCTCTCCCGCACCATGGGATGGTTCGCCGCGATGGCCCCGATCGGCATCGACCCGGGCCCGTTCGACCTCGCCGACGCCCTGGCCGGAGGCCGCGCCGCGGGCGACGTCCTGCGACGGGTCAAGGAGCGGCGCCGCTCGGCGCCGGACCACGGCCTGGGGTACGGGGCGCTGCGCTACCTCAACCCGGCGACGGCGCCCCGGCTGGCCGGGCTGCCGCAGGCCCAGATCGGCTTCAACTACCTCGGCCGCAGCGCCGAGGCCGAGTCCGGGCACACCGGGCGCGCGGCCACCGAGGCCGCCGACTGGGCGGTGCTCGGCGACCTGGCCGGCATCGGCGGCCAGGACCCGGACATGCGGATGCCGCACGAACTGGAGATCGCCGCCATGACCCGGGACCGGGCGAGCGGCCCGGAGCTGGAGGCGCACTGGGTCTGGCCCCGCGGACTGTTCGCGGAGGCCGACGTCCGAGCCCTCACCGAGGCGTGGATCCGCGCCCTGCGCGCCCTCGCCGAGCACGCCCGGCGCCCCGAGGCCGGCGGTCACACGCCGTCGGACGTGGCGCTGTCCGAACTGAGCCAGAGCGAGATCGACCTGCTGGAAGCCGAGTGGAGGAGCACCGAATGAGTCAGTCGGGCCTGGAGGACATCCTGCCCCTGTCCCCGCTTCAGGAAGGCATGCTCTTCCACAGCGTGTACGACACGACCGCGACGGACGTCTACGCCGCGCAGCTCGTGGTGGACCTCGACGGACCGCTGGACCACGAGTCGCTGCGCGCCGCGGCCCGCGGCCTGCTCACGCGGCACGGCAACCTGCGGGCCGGCTTCCGCTACGAGGGTCTGAGCCGGTCCGTCCAGATCGTGCCGCGCGAGGTCAAGCTGCCCTGGCGGGACGTCGACCTGACCACCCTGCCCGAGGAGGAGCGCGCCGCGGGCGCGGACCGGGTGGTCGCCGACGAGCGGCACCGCCGCTTCGACCTCGCCGACCCGCCGCTGCTGCGCTTCACCCTGGTCCGGCTCGGCGAGTCCGCGCACCGGCTGGTGCTGACCTTCCACCACATCCTGATGGACGGCTGGTCGCTGCCGATCGTCTGGCGCGAGCTGCTCGCCCTGTACGCGGGCAAGGGGGTGGCCCGCGAGCTGCCGCCGGTGCGCCTGTTCCGGGAGTACCTGGCCTGGCTGAACCGCCAGGACCGGCGGGTCGCCGAACGGGCCTGGCGGGAGGCGCTCGCCGGGACGGACGGGCCCACCCTGGTCGCCCCCGACGCGCCCACCACCCCGGTGGCCCCCCGGCAGCTGCACGCCGAGCTGCCCGCCGAGGCGACCGCCGAACTGACCCGCTGGGGCCGCGAGCACGGGATCACCGTCAACACCCTGGTCCAGGGCGCCTGGGCGCTGGTGCTGGCCGCGCTGACCGGCCGCGACGACGTCACCACCGGGGTGACCGTCTCCGGCCGGCCCACCGAGGTCGACGGCATCGAGGGCATGGTCGGGCTCTTCATCAACACCGTGCCGCTGCGGGCCCGGCTGCGCCCGGCCCAGCCGGTGGCGGACTTCCTGCGCCGGCTGCAGGACGACGCCACCCGGATGATGGCCCACCAGCACCTCGGCCTGGCCGAGATCCAGGCCCTCTCTGGCAACGGCGGCCGCACCCCGCTGTTCGACACCCTGATGGTGTTCGAGAACTACCCGACCGCCGCCGCGGACGGCGCCCCGGCCCGGCGCGGCCCCGGCCTGAAGGTCACCCGCGCGGCCGGCCACGACGCCACCCACTACCCGCTGGCCCTGATCGCGTCGCCCGGCGAGCGGCTGGCGCTGCGCCTGGACCACCGCCCGGACGCCTTCGCCCCGGAGGCCGCCCGACGGGTGCTCGACCGGGTGGTCCGGGTGCTGGCCGAACTCGCCCCGGCGGCCGGACGGCCGGTGGCGACGCTGGACCTGCTGCTGCCCGGCGAACGCGAGGCCGTCCTGGGGCTCGGCGCCGGCGCCCCGGCCGTCGGCCCGCTCGCCACCCTCCCGGCGCGGTTCCGGGAGCAGACCGACCGCACCCCCGGACACACCGCGGTAGTGGACGGCGACACCGCCCTGACGTACCGGCAGCTCGACGAGCGGGCCAACCGGCTGGCCCACCACCTGATCGGCCTGGGCGCCGGCCCGGAGCGCACCGTGGCGCTGTGCGTCCCGCGCTCGGCGCAGGCCGTGGTCGCGCTGCTCGCCGTGCTCAAGAGCGGCGCCGCCTACCTGCCCGTCGACCCGGCCCACCCCCGGGAGCGGATCGCCCACCTGCTGCGGGACGCCGAGCCGGCGCTGCTGCTCGCCACCCGGGACACCGCGGCCGCCCTGCCCGAGGGCCACCGCCCGCCGGTGCTGCTGGACGACCCCGGGCTGCTCGCCGCGCTCGCCCAGGCCCCCGCCACCGACCCCTCCGACGCCGAGCGGAGCGCGCCGCTGCACCCGCTGCACCCCGCGTACGTGCTCTACACCTCCGGTTCGACCGGGCGCCCCAAGGGAGTCGTGGTCCCGCACGCCAACGCGGTGCGGCTGGCCGGCTGGGCGGCCCGGGAGTTCGGCCCGCAGACGCTGTCCCACGTGCTGTTCACCACCTCGCTCAACTTCGACGTCTCGGTCTTCGAACTGTTCGCCCCACTGCTGTCCGGCGGCACGGTCGAGGTGCTGACCAACGTGCTGGCGCTCGCCGACCGCCCGGCCGGCGCACCCGCCGCTTCCCTGGTCAGCGCGGTCCCCTCGGCGCTCGCCCAGGTGCTCGCCCAGGGCGGCGGGCTCACCGCCGACACGGTCGTGCTGGCGGGGGAGGGCCTGCCCGAGCACACCGCGCTGGAGATCCAGAAGACGCTCGGCGCCGGCCGGCTGGCGAACATCTACGGCCCGACCGAGGCCACCGTGTACGCCACCGCCTGGTCGACCCGCGAGACGGTGGCCGGCCCGCCGCCGATCGGCCGCCCGATCGCCGGCACCCGCGCCTTCGTGCTGGACGCCGGCCTGCGGCCGGTCCCGGTCGGCGTGGCCGGCGAGCTGTACGTGGCGGGCGCGGGCCTGGCCCGCGGCTACCGCGGCCGGGCCGGGCTGACCGCCGAGCGCTTCGTCGCCAACCCCTTCGAACCGGGGGAGCGGATGTACCGCACCGGCGACGTGGTGCGCTGGAACGAGGACGGCGACCTGGAGTTCGTCGGCCGGGCCGACGACCAGGTGAAGGTCCGCGGCTTCCGGATCGAACTCGGCGAGGTCGAGGCCGTACTGGCCCGGCACGAGGCCGTCGCCCAGTGCGCGGTGACCGTCCGCGAGGACCGCCCCGGCGACCGCCGTCTGGTCGCCTACCTGGTCACGCGGTCCGCGGCCGCTCCGGCCGCCGGGCTCCGCGCCCACCTGGCCGCCGAACTGCCCGAGTACATGGTGCCGTCCGCCTTCGTCACCCTGGACGCGCTGCCGCTCAACCCCAACGGCAAACTCGACCGCAAGGCCCTGCCCGCGCCCGTCTACGAGGGCGACGCGGCCGGCCGCCGGCCGCGCTCGCCGCGCGAGGAGATCCTCTGCGGCCTGTTCGCCGAGGTCCTCGGCACCACGAGCGTCGGCATCGACGACGACTTCTTCGACCTCGGCGGCCACTCCCTGCTCGCCACCCGCCTGGCCGGGCGCATCCGCACCGTCCTCAAGGCCGAACTGTCCGTCAAGGAGCTCTTCGAGGCGTCCACCGTCGCCGCCCTCGGGCCCGTCCTCGACCGGGCGAGCGGCCCGGCCCGGGCCGGCGTCCGGCCGGCCGACCCGCGCCCCGGGCGGATGCCGCTCTCCTACGCCCAGCAGCGGCTCTGGTTCCTCCACCGGATCGAGGGCGCCAATCCCACCTACAACATCCCCGCCGCGCTGCGGCTGGACGGCGCCGTCGACACCGGGGCGCTGCGCGCCGCGCTGGCGGACGTCGCCGAGCGGCACGAGGTGCTGCGCACGGTCTTCGCCGAGGACGAGCAGGGCCCGCACCAGGTCGTGCTCGACGGCGCGGCGGCCCGGCCCGGACTCCACACCGTCGCGGTCACCGAGGAGGACCTGGAGGCCCGGCTGGCCGAAGCCGCCCGGCACCGCTTCGACCTGGGCGCCGAACCCTCCTGGCGGGTCACCCTGTTCGGGCTCGGCCCGGACCGGCACGTGCTGCTCGTCCTGGTCCACCACATCGCCGGCGACGGCTGGTCCATGCCGCTGCTGGTCCGCGACCTGACCGAGGCCTACACCGCCCGCCGGGCCGGCACCGCCCCCGCCTGGGCGCCGCTGCCCGTGCAGTACGCCGACTACACCCTGTGGCAGCGCGCCCTGCTCGGAACGGAGGAGGACCCGCACTCGCCGATCGCCCGGCAGCTGCGCCACTGGACCGGGACCCTGGCCGGCCTGCCGGAGGAGCTGGCCCTGCCGTACGACCGTCCGCGCCCGGCCGTCTCCGAACACCACGGCGGCACCGTCGAGTTCGAGATACCGGCGGAGCTGCACGCGGCCCTGGCCAAGCTCGCCCGGGAGAGCCGCACCACCCCGTTCATGGTGCTCCAGGCCGCTATCGCCCTGCTGCTGACCCGGCTCGGCGCCGGCACCGACCTGCCGATCGGCACCCCGGTGGCCGGCCGCACCGACGACGCCCTCGGCGACCTCGTCGGGTTCTTCGTCAACTCGCTGGTGCTGCGCACCGACACCTCCGGCGACCCGACCTTCACCGAGCTGCTCGCCAGGGTCCGGCAGACCGACCTCGCCGCCTTCGCCCACCAGGACCTGCCGTTCGACCGGCTGGTCGAGGCGGTCAACCCGGCCCGCTCGCTCGCCCGCCACCCGCTCTACCAGGTGCAGCTCTCCTTCGACAACAACCGCCAGGACGTGGCCGCCGCCCGTCCGGAGCGGGCCGGACCGGGCGTCAGCTCGACCCGCCGCGCGGTCGCCGTCGAGGCCGCCAAGTTCGACCTGGTGTTCTCCTTCGACGAGCACGACGCCGGCGCCGCCCCGGCCGGACTGGCCGGCGCGGTCGGCTACAGCGCGGACCTCTTCGACGAGAGCACCGCCCGGGGGCTGTCCGAGCGGCTGCTGCGGGTGCTGACGGCCGTCGTCGCCGAGCCCTCGCTGCGGGTCGGGCAGGTCGACGTCCTCGGCCCGGACGACCGCCACCGGGTGGTCGAGGGCTGGAACGCGACCCGCACCCCGCGGCCCTGGCGGCCGCTGCCCGAACTGTTCGAGGCCCAGACGGCCCGGACCCCGCTGCGCCCGGCCGTCGTCCACGGCGAGCGGACCCTGAGCTACGCCGAACTCAACGCGGCCGCCAACCGGCTGGCCCGGGAGCTGGTCGCCCGCGGCATCGGCCCGGAGGACCGGGTCGCCGTCGCGCTGCCCCGCTCCACCGACCTGGTCACCGCGGTCGTGGCGGTGATCAAGGCCGGCGCGGTGTACGTCCCGGTCGACCCGGCCTACCCGGCCGAGCGGCTCGCCTACATGCTCGACGACGCCGCCCCGGCCGTCCTGCTCAGCACCCGGCCGACCGCGGCCGCCCTGCCCGCCGGCCCCGCGCCGCTGCTGCTGCTGGACGACCCCGCGACCGCCGCCGCGGTGGCCGCCCGCAGCGCCGTCGACCTGCGGGCCGACGAGCGCCCCGCCCCACTGCTGCCCGACCAACCGCTCTACGTCATCTACACCTCCGGCTCCACCGGCCGCCCCAAGCCCGTCCACATGCGGGCCGAGGGCATCGCCAACCTGGTCGGCTGGCAGGACCCGCTGCTCACCGGCGCGCCGGGCACGGTCACCGCCCAGTACGCGCCGATCAGCTTCGACGGCTCGGTGCAGGAGATCTGCACCGCCCTGCTGCACGGCAAGACCCTGGCCGAGTGCCCGGAGGAGACCAGGCGGGACCCGGAGCAGCTGGTCGCCTGGCTCGACCGGCACCGGGTCGCCGAACTGTTCGCCCCCAACCTCGTGGTGGAGGCGGTCTGCCGGACCGCGCTCGAACTCGGCCTGGAACTGCCCCACCTGACCGACGTGGTGCAGTCCGGCGAGGCCCTCGTCCCCAACGACGCGGTCCGCGCCTTCTTCGCCCGCCCCGGCCGGAACCTGCACAACCAGTACGGCCCGTCCGAGACGCACGTGATGACCGGCTGGGTGCTCCCCGACGACCCGTCCGACTGGGCGGCCGCGCCGGCCATCGGCGGCCCGATCGCCAACGCCCGCGCGTACGTCCTCGACCAGGCACTGCGCCCGGTCGCCCCGGGCGTCACGGGCGAGCTCCACTTGGCCGGCACCGGTCTGGCCCGGGGCTACCTGGGCCGCCCGGGCGCGACCGCCGAGCGGTTCGTCGCCTGCCCGTTCGGGGCGCCGGGGGAGCGGATGTACCGCACCGGCGACCTGGTGCGCTGGAACGCGGACGGGCGGCTGGAGTACGCCGGCCGGGCCGACCAGCAGGTCAAGATCCGGGGCTTCCGGGTCGAACCCGGCGAGATCGAGGCCACCCTGGCCCGCCACCCCTCGGTGGCCCGGGCCGCGGTCGTCCCCCGGGCGGACGGCGCCGGCAAGCGGCTGGTCGCCTACCTGGTGGCCGCCGCGGCGGCCGAGCCCGACGCCGTCGAGCTGCGCGCCCACCTCGCGGCGAGCCTGCCCGACTACATGGTGCCGGCGGCCTTCGTCGTCCTGGACGCCCTGCCGCTGACCCCGAACGGCAAGCTGGACCGAGCCGCGCTGCCCGAGCCGGACGCCGCCGAGCCCGGCCGCGAACCGCGCACCCCCGAGGAGCAGATCCTCTGCGGCCTCTTCGCCGAACTGCTCGAACTGCCCCGGGTCGGAGCCGACGAGGACTTCTTCCAGCTCGGCGGGCACTCCTTCCTCGCCACCCGGCTGGTGAAGCGGATCCGGGCGACCTTCGGCGTCGAGCTGTCGGTGCGCAGCGTCTTCGAGGCACCGACCGTCGCCGGCCTGGCCCGGGAGCTGGCCGCCGACACCGACCGCGACCCGTACGCCCCGCTGCTGCCCCTGCGCGGCAGCGGCAGCCGCCCGCCGCTGTTCTGCTTCCACCCCGGCTCCGGCACCGGCTGGAGCTACTCCGGCCTGCTCACCCACCTCGACCGGGAGCAGCCGGTGTACGCCCTGCAGGCCCGCGGGCTCGGCGAACGGCCGGAGCGGCTCCCGGCCTCCGTCGACGAGATGGCCCGCGACTACCTGGAACTGATCCGCTCGGTCCAGCCCGCCGGCCCGTACCACCTGCTCGGCTGGTCCTTCGGCGGCCTGGTCGCGCACGCGGTGGCCACCCTGCTCCAGGAGGCCGGGGAGACGGTCGCCGGGCTGACCCTGGTCGACGCCTTCCCGCCCGACCTGGACCAGGAGGTGCCCTTCCAGTCCGACCGCGAACTGATCGCCAAGGCGCTGCTGCCCGGCTTCGGGGCCGACCGGGGAGAGCCGGTCGAGGACCTGGACGAACTGGTGAGCCGGTACGCCGGCTACCTGGAGGAGCAGGACCACCGGCTGGCCGCCCTCGGACCGCGCGCGCTCAAGGCGGTGATGGGCGTCTTCGCCAACAACGAGCGGCTGATGGGCACCTTCCGCCCCGGCCTCTTCGACGGGGACGTGCTGTTCTTCACCGCCACCCGGCAGGCCCCGGGCGCCGAACTGCCGCCCGAGATCCGCGGCCGGATGACCGCCGAGGCCTGGCGCCCGTACGTCACCGGCGCCGTCCGCGACCACGGCGTGGACACCACCCACGGCGCGATGCTCTCCGACCAGGCGGCTGTCACCGCCATCGGACGGGCCCTGGCCGACACCCTCTAGACCTCCGGTCCGGGCCGCCACGGCGCGGCCCGGACCGGCCGGCACCCCGTCAGAACGCGGGGCCGTCAGAACACCGACCGTCAGAACACCGGACCGTCGGAACACCGGACAAGGAGACACCACCATGAGCACCAACCCCTTCGAGGACGCCGACGGCCGCTACCTCGTGCTGGTCAACCACGAGGGCCAGTACTCGCTCTGGCCGGCCTTCGCCGAGATCCCGCAGGGCTGGGAGACCGCGCTGGCCGAGACCGACCGGCAGAGCGCGCTCGACCACATCGAGCGGAACTGGACCGACATGCGCCCCAAGAGCCTCATCGCGGCGATGGCGGGCGCGGCCGACGCGGCCTGAACCCGGACGCCCGGTACCCCGGGGCGGACACCACCGCCCCGGGCCCGCCGGACGCCACCCCACGAACACCCGGCAGAGAGGCCTCCCCGCCCATGGCACTCCTCAGAAGACTCCCCCTGACGCGGCCGGCCCGCGCGGCCCTCGTCGGCCTGCTCACCCTCGCCGCCGCGGTGGCGGGCCCCGCGCCGGCGACCGCCCGGCCCGCGCAGGAGACCCGGCTCGGCGGCGCCGTCATCCGCTACACCGAGTACGGCATCCCGCACATCATGGCCGCCGACTTCCGCGGCCTCGGCCTCGGCTACGGCTACGCCGCGGCCAAGGACAACCTGTGCGTCCTCGCCGACACCTATCTGACCGTCGCCGGCGAGCGCTCGCGCTACCTGGGGCCCGACGCCCCCGGAAACTCCGACCTCGGCTCGGCGTCCACCAACCTCAACAGCGACCTCTACTACCGGAGCATCGCGGTCTCCGGCACGGTCGAGCGGCTCGCCCACAGCCCGGCGCCGGTCGGGCCCGACCCGGAGGTCGCCGACCTGGTGCGCGGCTACGCCGCCGGGTACAACCGCTACCTGGCCGAGACCGGCCCCGACGGCGTCCGCGACCCCGCCTGCCGCGGCGCCGCCTGGCTGCGCCCGATCACCGAACTCGACGTCTACCGGCACGTGTACGCGCTCGCCACCCTGCAGGGCGGCGGCAGCGACATCGACGGCATCGTCACCGCCCAGCCCCCGGCCGGCGCCCCGGCCCCCGCCCCCGCGCCGTCCGCCGAGCGGATGGTGCGCGCCGCCGAGGACGCGGCGGCGGCCCGTACGCTCGGCAGCAACGCCATCGCCGCCGGCTCCCGCGGCACCACCGGCGGCGGCAGCGTGCTGCTCGGCAACCCGCACTACCCGTGGCAGGGCACCAACCGGTTCTGGCAGAGCCAACTGACCGTCCCCGGGCGCCTGGACGTCTCCGGGGCCTCGCTGCTCGGCCTGCCGGTCGTCGCCATCGGCCACAACACGGACGTCGCCTGGAGCCACACCGTGTCCACCGCGGCCCGCTTCGGCCTGCACGAGGTGCCGCTCGTCCCCGGTGACCCCACCTCCTACCTGGTGGACGGCGTCCCGCAGCGGATGACCGCCACCGAGGTCGCGGTCGAGGCCCGGCAGCCGGACGGCACCCTCGCCACGGTGCACCGCACCCTGTGGTCCACCCGCTACGGACCGGTGATCAACGCCGGCCCGGGCGTCCCACTGCCGTGGGGCACCACCGCCTACACCCTGCAGGACCCGAACGCCGGCAACCTGCGGACGCTCAACACCTGGCTCGCGCTCGGCCGTTCGCGTTCCGCCGAGGGTGTCCGCACGGCCCTCGCCCGCACCCAGGGCCTGCCGTGGCTGAACACCGTGGCCACCGACCGGGCCGGTCAGGCGCTCTACGCCGACCTCCAGGTCGTCCCGAACGTCACCGACGAACTCGCCGCCCGGTGCAGCACAGGGCTCGGCCGTGCGGTGTTCCCCTCCAGCGGGATATCCGTGCTCGACGGCGGCCGCGGCGACTGCGCGTGGGGCAGCGACCCGGACGCCGTCCAGCCCGGCATCCTCGGCCCCGCCCGGCTGCCCGTCCTCGCCCGCACCGACTACGTCGCCAACGCCAACAACAGCCCGTGGCTGACCAACCCGGCCGCCCCGCTGACCGGCTACCCGCGGGTGGTCGGGGACACCGGCACCAAACGCTCCACCCGCACCCAGGAAGCCGTCACCGCGGCCGAGCGCCGGCTGGCCGGCACCGACGGACTGCCCGGCCGGGGCTTCTCGCTGCGCACCATGCAGCAGACCCTCTTCTCCGACCACAGCAGGGTCGCCGAACTCGCCCTGGCTGACACGGGACGGATGTGCGCGGGCTTCACCGACGGCACCGCGCCCTCCGCCGCCGGCCCGGTCGACGTCACCGCCGGCTGCACGGCGCTGCGCGGCTGGGACGGCCGCTACACCGAGGACAGCCGGGGCTCACTGCTGTTCGAACGTTTCGCCCTGCGGCTCGCCCGGATCCCCGGCGGGCCCTGGCAGAAGCCCTTCGACCCGGCCGACCCGATCGCCACCCCCAACACCCTGGCCGTCGCCCGGCCCGAGGTCCGCCAGGCCTTCGGGGACGCGGCCGCCGAGCTGCGCGCCGCCGGGATCCCGCTCGACGCCCCGCTCGGCGAGCACCAGTACGTCACCCGCGCCGACCGGCGGATCCCGGTGCACGGCGCGCCGGACCTGCTGGGCGTGCTGAACGTCGTCGAGCCGGTCTGGGACTCCGCGGCGGGCAACACCGAGGTCCGGTACGGCTCCAGCTTCGTCCAGGTGGTGGAGTTCCCGGCCGGCGCCGGCCTGCCGCGCGTCACCACGCTGCTGACGTACTCGCAGTCGAGCGACCCCACCTCCCCGCACCACGCCGACCAGACGGCGCTGTTCTCCGCCGGGCGCTGGGTGAGCGAGCGCTTCACCGAGGCGCAGATCCTCGCCTCGCCCGACCTGGCGGTCACCGTGCTGAACGGCCGCCGGTGACCACGGACCGCGCGCACCGCGCGCCCGAGCGACGAGGAGGGAAGCCATGCCCTTCGCCGCGGTGAACGGCATCCGTCTGCACTACGAGGACGTCGGCTCGGGCGAGCCGGTGGTGCTGGTGATGGGCACGGCCGGCAGCGGTCGGATCTGGCACATGCACCAGGTCCCGGCCCTCAAGGCGGCCGGCTACCGGGTGATCACCCTCGACAACCGGGGCATCCCGCCCACCGACGAGTGCCCGGAGGGCTTCACCGTCCAGGACCTCGCGGCCGACGTCGCCGGGCTGATCCGCCACCTCGGCCTCGGCCCGGTCCGGCTGGTCGGGACCTCGATGGGGGCGCACGTGGGCCGCGAACTCGCCCTGTCCAGGCCCGAACTGCTCCACCGGATGGTGCTGATGGCCGCCGCCGCCCGCAGTGACGCGCTGCGCACCGCGCTGGCGCACGCCGAGCACTCCCTCTCCGAGGGCGGGGTGCGCCTGCCGGCCCGCTACCGGGCGGTGGTCCGGGCGATGCAGACGCTGTCCCCGCACACCCTCGACGACGAACAGGCCGTCACGGACTGGATCGACCTGTTCGAGATGACCGAGAGGGAGGGCCCCGGCATCCGCGCCCAGCAGGCCCTGGAGCCGGGCCGGGACCGGCTCGCCGCCTGCGCGGGCATCCGGGTGCCCTGCCACGTGATCGCCTTCGCGGACGACCTGATCACCTCGCCGGCGCGCGGCCGGGAACTCGCCGGTGCGATCCCCGGTGCGAGCTTCGAGCTGATCGGACGGGCCGGCCACTTCGGCTACCTGGAACGCCCGGAGGAAGTGAACGAGAGCATTCTCGAATTCTTCGCCGGGTGATCCGATAAAAAAGGAGTGCCGCCCCGGCCGGGGCGGCACTCCTTGATTTCACATCCGGTTCGACAGATCTTCGATCACCATCGCGAGGACATTCCCGAGGTGTTTCCGGGAATGCCCGGCTCGCCCTTCCCCCAGTGGTTCCAGACGAACGTTGTCTCCGGCAGGTGCACGAACTTCGCGCCCACGTCCAGCAGCGCCAGCCAGGCCCCCCAGTCGTCGAACGGGCAGCCCGGGAACTGCTTCGGCAACTGGAACCCGCCGGCCTTGTGGAACAGCTCGGTGCGCACCAGGGTCGTGGTCTGGATGTAGGAGCGCCGACGCAGCTCGGCCTCGTCGAACGGGGCCTCGTAGCGCCCCATCGGGTCGCGCCCGCTCTCGTACCGCGGCACGTGCGGGATCGGGTAGACGACATCGGCGCCGGTGGTCTCGGCGCACCACAGCAGGCGTTCCAGGTGGTGCGGCAGGAAGGCGTCGTCGTCGTCCAGGAAGGCCGTCCAGGTCGTGCTGACGCGCGCCAGGGCGCGGTTCTTGGTGGCCGCCGCGCCGGTGCGCCCGTGGTCGTACTCGACCACGATGGCCTGCGGCTGGCGGCTCTGCGCGGCGACCGAGGCGAGCGCGGCGGCCAGCTGCTCGCCGCGCGGCGGAATGGTGGCGATGCAGACGGTTATGTCGTTCACTGCGGAATCCGCCCTTCTGGGTGTCCGTGAATTCCCCGACATCTCGCGCAGCCTGGCACACGGCGCGGTGCGCGTCAATGCGCGCAGTGCCTCATTCGGCCCCCGCTTAACCATGGTGACGGCCGCTTCCCGCACTGTTAGGGTCCGACACCGGGAAGACCCGACAAATAGCACACGGAGTGCGGAATCAGGGGGATTGCGTGGGCGATCTGAATGTTCGGCAACTGGAGGACGTGAGCAGCAACGGCTCCCCGATCTACACCCTCTTCGACGCCGAGCGCACCACCGACCTGGACGGCGGGCACCTGCTGCGCCTGGCCTCCGGTGTGCTCGGCGCCGTCCTGGTGGAGGGCTTCGCGCCCGCCGAGCTGTGCGCGGCGGTGATGAAGGGGCTGGACGACCACCCGCTGGGCGCCTACGACGAGGCGGTGGTCTTCCCGCCGGTGGCCAAACTCGGCCCGGCGGCCTACGACTTCTACGGTGCCCGCGAGCTGAACGCCGAGTACTGGGGCAACGCCGAGCAGGCGCGGGCGATCCGTTCGACGCTGCTGGATGGCGCCGACCCGCTGGAGTACGCGGTGGACCGGTTCCGGTCGGTGTGGCCCGGCCCGGTGGCGCCGGCCTCCTGCGCCGGGCGGCCGCTGTTCGCCGGGATGATCCGGGAGGTCACCACGGGGATGAAGATGCACTGGGACGAGATCGTCCGGGAACTGCCCGGCGCCCTGGACGAGGAGCCGGTCGCCCAGCTGGCCTTCAACTGGTACCTGTCGATGCCCGAACGGGGCGGCGACACCCAGGTCTACAAGCGCCGCTGGAGCCCGGCCGACGAGGACCACCGGGACGGCTACGGCTGGGCGGAGCGGATGGTCGAGCGCGAGCCGACCGCCGCGGTGCGCCCCGCCGCCGGGGACGCGGTGCTGTTCGACCCCCGGAACTACCACCTGGTCCGGCCCTGTGCGGGCGAGGGGCGGCGGGTCAGCCTGTCCTTCTTCCTGGGCGTGACCGCCAGCGGCCGGCTCCTGTACTGGTCGTGAAGCAGCGAGCGGAGGAAACACACTGTGAAACTCACCCCTGACCAGATGGACCGATACCAGGAGGACGGCTTCCTGGTCCTCGATTCGCTGTTCGATCCCTCCGAGGTGGCGGCGCTGTCCGAGGCCTACGAGCTGGACAGCCTCGTCCCGGGACCGCACCGCGTACTGGAGGACGACGGCGAGGGCGTGCGCGCGGTGTACGCCTCGCACGAGCGCAGCCCCGAGTTCGCCGCGCTGGTGCGCAGTCCGCGCCTGCTGGGACCGGCCCGTCAGCTGGTCTCCGACAAGCTCTACGTCTACCAGTTCAAGATCAACGCCAAGCCGGCCTTCGGCGGCGACAAGTGGGCCTGGCACCAGGACTTCGTGGCCTGGCGGATCGCGGACAACCTGGCCGCGCCCCGGATGGTCAACGTCGGGCTCTACCTGGACGAGGTCACCGAGTTCAACGGGCCGCTGATCTTCCTGCCCGGCTCGCACCGCTCCGGCCTGCTGCGGGACGCCCGCAGCCACGACCACCGCTCCGAACAGCACCTCGACCCGGACGACATCGCGCTGCAGCCCGGGCAGATGCGCGAACTGGTCGACCAGTACGGCATGGTGAGCCCCAAGGGCGCGGCCGGCTCGGTGGTCTTCTTCGACCCCGAGATCGTGCACGGCTCGGCCCCCAACATGTCACCGTTCCGTCGGCGGCTGCTGATCGCCACCTACAACGACTGCGCCAACCCGCCGATGCCGGTGGGCGAACCGCGGCCGGCGCACGTCGTCGGCCGGGACACCGCCCCGCTGGAACTCGGCGGGGAGCTCACGCCCGGGGGTGCCCGATGAGCGGGCAGCGTTCCAGCGGGCGGCCCGGCGCCGGCGCGCTGACCGGCCGGGCCGTGGTCCTGGAGGCCTTCGGCGAGCCGCTGGCGCTGCGGGAGTTCCCGGTCGCCGAGCCCGGCGACGGCGAGATCGTGGTGGCCGGCCGTTACGGCGGTGTCTGCGGCACCGACGTGCACCTCCGCCAGGGACACCTGGACATCCCGGTGCCGCTGGTGCTCGGCCACGAGGGCCTGGGCCGGGTGCACGCGCTCGGCCCGGGCGCGGCGGCCGACGCCGAGGGCCGCCCGTTGAGCGAGGGCGACACCGTCATGTGGGCGTCCTCGATCGCCTGCGGCCTGTGCGTGCCCTGCCGGCAGTACCGGGAGCCGACGCTCTGCGAGAACCGCCGCACGTACGGGGTCAACCGCCCCACCACCCAGCGGCCCGGACTCTCCGGCTCCTGGGGCGAGTACATCCACCTGCAGCCGGGCACGACCGTGGTCAAGGTCCCCGATGGCGTGAGCGAGCCGGCCGCCATGTCGCTGGCCTGCGCCGGTCCGACGATGGTGCACGCGCTGTACGACCGGCGGCCGGTGCGGGTCGGTGAGACGGTGGTGGTCCAGGGCAGCGGCCCGGTCGGCCTGGCCGCCGCGGCGCTCGCCCAACTCTCCGGCGCCGCCCGGGTGGTCATGGTCGGCGGACCGGAGGGCCGGCTGCGGCTGGCCGCCGCGGCGGGCATCGGCGACGACCACCTGGACATCGTCGGCGGCGACCGGGACGAGGTGCTCAAGCAGGTCATGGAGCTCACCGGCGGGCGCGGTGCGGACCTGGTGATCGAGTGCGCCGGAGTCCCGGCGGCCGTCGCCCAGGGGCTGCGACTGGCCCGGCGCGGCGGTGCGTACCTGATCGTCGGCCAGTACACCGACGCCGGTGACACCCTGCTCAACCCGCACCAGATCGTCCACCGGCAGCTCGACGTGATCGGCTCCTGGGCCTTCACCGGGGCGCACCTGGTGGACTACCTGCGGCTGCTGCCGGCGCTGTCGGCCCGCTTCGACCTGGAGGCGCTGGTCACCTCCTACCCGCTGGACTCCGTCGAGCAGGCGCTGGCCGCGGTGACCGGCGGCACGGTGATGAAGGCGGTGCTGGCGGTCGGCTGAGCCGCACCGCGAACGCCCGGAGGGCCGGAGCGGATCCCCTGGTTCGGGGGATCCGCACCGGCCCTCCGGCGTGCTGCGGGCGTCCGGCCGGAGCCGTCGGGGGTCGTCCCGGTCAGCTCGCCCGCAGCAGCCACAGCCAGGTCGACGGCGAGCCGAACGGCTCCCGGCGCTCGACCTGGAGACCCGCCTCGGCGAAGGCCTTCTCATAGGTGTCGGCGGTCAGGATCGGGGTGTCCATGAACGCGTGCACCAGCTCGAACTCCAGAGAGAACACCGGGAGTTCACCGCGGAGGGCGGGCCAGTCCTGGCTCACCGTGTCGGCGATCAGGAACTGCTTGGCGTCCGGGAACACCTCGCGCAGCAGGCGCATCACGCCGGCCGGGTCCCCGGTGGACTCGAACAGGTCGTGCATCATCAGGAAGCTGGTGACCAGGTCGATGCCCGGGAAGGTCCGCTGGTCCACGTGGTCGAGCACGTTCGCCCGCACCACCTCCAACCGGTCCGCCAGTCCGGCCTCGGCGATCCGCAGCCCGGCCGAGGCGCACGCGGCCGCGTCGATCTCGATGCCGACCCCGCGCCGGCCGGGCTCGGCGCACAGCCGGATCAGCCGCGACGCGTCACCGCAGCCGAGGTCGGCCACCGACGAGTAGTCCAGCGCCGCGGTGACCTTCTCCTCGACCGGCAGCATCATCAGCCGCCCCACCGAGCCGGAGCCCGCCGCGATCTGCCGGCCGTCGCGGCTCACGTCGCGGCCGAAGGCCACGCGGCCGGACGCCACCCCGGCCAGCTGCCCCATCAGCTCGCCGTAGCCGCCCACGCCCCAGGTGAAGTAGCCGGAGTGCCGGGCGAGTTCACGCCCGGCCGGGGTGAGCTCGGCGGTGTCGTCGGCCAGTTTGAGGTAGCCGAGCAGCGCGGCGGTGCGCAGCAGCGCCGACAGCTTGACCTCCTCCGCGCCCGAGCGCCGCAGCAGGGCGTCCACCGCCACCGCGCCGCCCTCCAGCGCCTCCCACAGGCCGAGGTCGGTGAAGGCGAGCACCAGGTTGGCGCCGACGTAGCCGTTGAACAGCGCGGCCGGCTCCTGCGGCGCCAGGGTGGGGTAGCCCTGGGCGTCGCGCGGGGCGCCCAGCCCGCTGCCGGCCCGGCCGGCCGCCGGTGCGGGCAGCACGGCGGCCAGCGCGCGGCAGAACCGGTCGACGTCCGCGGGCGTGCCGACGGTGACCCGCAGGTGCCGGTCCAGCCCGAAGATCCCGAGGTCGCGCACCGCGATCCGGTGCTCCTCGGCGAGCCGCTCGGCGGTCCGCGCGGAGTTCCCGGGCACTTCGATCAGCACGAAGTTGGCCTGCGACGGCAGGTAGCCGACGCCCAGCTCGGTGAGGCCGCGGTAGAGCCGCTCGCGCGCCTCGGCGTTGTTCCGGCGGGCCTGCGCGAGGTGCTCGGGGTGCGCCAGGGCGGCCGCCGCGGCACGCTGAGCCACGCGGTTGACGCTGAACGGCACCGCCGCCTTGGTCCGGGCGATCCGGCCGACCAGGTCGCGGGGGCCGACCGCGTACCCGGTCCGCAGTCCGGCCAGGCCCCAGGCCTTGGAGAAGGTCCGCAGCACCAGCAGCCGACGGCCCTCGCGGACGGCGGCCAGCGCGGACTCGAACGAGGGCGCGGCGAACTCCATGTACGCCTCGTCGAAGACCGGGACCACCCCGGCGGCCTCCGCCCGGTCGAGGATCCCCGCCACCTCCTGCGGGCCGAGGGCCTGCCCGGTCGGGTTGTGCGGGTTGCAGACGAAGGCGAGTCGCAGGCCCGGCTCGGCCAGTGCGGCGGTGAGCGCCTCGACCGGCAGCCGCAGGCCCGGCGCCAGCGGCACCGTCCGGACCTCGCCCCGGGCGGCCGCGGTGGCCGTGGCGTAGCCGGGGAAGGTCGAGTCGGTGACCAGCGCGCCGTCTCCGGGGCCCAGGAAGGTGAGGGCGGTGAGCAGCAGCAGTTCGTCGAGGCCGTTGCCGACCACGACCATGTCCGGCTCGACCTCGTGGAACTCGGCCAGCCGTTCCCGCAGCCCGGGGGAGCCGGGGTCCGGATAGTGGGCCGTCCGGGCCCGCAGCTCCTCGGCGGCCGCCGCGAGGGCTTGGGCCGGTGGGCCGTACGGGTTCTCGTTGCAGTGGAGTCGCAGCATTCCGTCGTCGTTCATCGCGGTTCCCCTTCTGGTGGTCATCTGGCGGCTCCGCCCGGTCAGAACGGGACCCCGGGGGACTGGAACGCGGGGCCGAGCACGGTCCCGCCGCCGCCCGGACTGGCGGTGTCCAGGAGCTTCTTGGCCTGGACCTGCATCTGGTACATCAGGCCGACGGCGTCGTCCATCTCCCCGGGGTGCCCGTTGAACACCCGGTTGAGCGAGGTGAGGGCGTTGGTGTAGGAGGTGTCGCACTGGAGGGAGTCGCGCCGGGCGGCGGATCCGGCCGGCAGCTTGTAGGTGTCCGGGTCGTCGGCCATCGGCAGGACGCCCTGCGGGTCGAAGGGCACCGGGGGGCCGGTGTACGACCAGGTGCCGTCGGCGCCGCGGGCCAGCCGGCGGCCCTCGACGATCTCCTTGAACCGGTAGTAGTGGCCGAGCTCGCCGATGTCGGCGATGCCGTTGCCGTTGAGGTCGTGCGGGCTGCCCTCGCCCTGCTCGATGATCTGGTGGACCGCCAGCAGGGCCGAGCGCTTGTCGGTGACCTGGTAGAGCACGGACGGCGCCCCCGGCCAGCTCACCTGGCGGGCCGGGTCGCCGGCGAAGAGCTTGCCGCCCTGGCTGAGCCGGATGATCCCGCGCGCGATCTGGTTGTAGAACCACCCGATCGTCTGCGGCCGGTACTCGGCCTTGCCGAACCAGCTCTCCAACCGGTCCATCGCCGGGCCGTCCGCGGACTGCACCTTGCCGCGCCCGTCCGTCTTCACCGCGTCGTGGGCGATCACCGAGCCGGTGAACGGCTTGCCGTCGACCAGCGGGTGCTCGGGCTGCTCGATCGCCATGAAGACGTCCCGCACGTGCTCCACCGACAGCCGGCGCAGCCGCACCGTCAGATCCGGCAGCACCGGCCCGGGCAGCCGGCCGGGGTAGGTGGGCACCAGGCCGGGGCGGCCGATCCGCGGCTGCCCGCCGACCGCGTTCAGCAGGTTGGCCACCTGGGCCAGGTGCTGCATCTCCTCCCGCACCACACTGCGGATGATCTCGGCGATCTCGACGTTGGTCCCGGCCTTGACGGACAGCAGGGCGGCCAGGTAGGGCGGGATGGTGGCGAGTTCGACGTTCAGCGCCTGCTGCAGCGCCGCCCGCAGGTCGTCGGCCGAGACGATCTCGAGGATCGGCGGCGACGGCTCTGTGTCCAGCCATTTCACGATGGTGTCCCGCTTTCCTGGTGACAGGTCCCGTGTGACGGGCATGTGGTTGGGGGAGTCGAGGGGGGCCAGCAGCGAGCGCTTGACGTACTCGGCGCCGGCGATCACCTGGTTCGGGTCGGCCAGGTCGAAGACGTCCTTCATCGCCGGGTAGAGGTTGGCGTACTGCTGGAGGACGGGATGCACGTCGCGGACCCAGGTGGGCCGGGCGGGGACGGGCGAGTGGCTGAACAGCCGGACGCTCAGCTGGCCCTCCGGCTCCTTGGGCCGGTCCGCGAAGGCGTAGCCGACCTGGGGCGCGATGCCGTCGACGGCCCCGCGCGGATTGCCCGGGTCGCGTCCGGTGAGGGTCACCACGGCGCGGCCGTCGGCGCCGGTGGTCACGGTCCTCGGCACCTCCAGCACGGGTGGCGCGCCGTCCAGGGCGATGGTCACCCCGGCGGCGGGCCGGCCGTAGCGGGTGGCGTACAGGACGGTGCGCGCGGTGTCGTGCGGCGCCTCGGGGTAGAGCCGGAAGACGCCGCCGTCGGCGCGCAGGAAGGTACCGTCCGCGTTCTCCGCGAGCACCACCGCGGGCTGCCCGCCGGAGGGGTCCACCACCGCCAGCCGGCGCTCCCGCACCGCCGTGCGCTGGGCCGGGGTCAGCTTCGCGGTGACGATGCCGGCGGCGCGCTCGTAGAATCCGGTCTCCAGGCCCTCCAACGGCGCGAGGTCCTCCGGGGAGCCGTCGGCGCGCAGCGCGGCCAGCCGCAGCGGGCCCACCGGCACCAGCGGACCGCCGCGCGAGCCGGCCCGGATGCTGTTGCCGAGGTCCACGAAGACCGTGCCGCTCGCCTCGTCGACCCGGCAGGGGGCGTGCTGGTAGGCGCTGTCGGCGGAGGTGGTGCGCAGCCTGCGCCCGGCGACCAGGTGGTGCGGCTCGCCAGTGACGTACGGTCCGACGGCGCCGACCATCCGGCCGTAGGTGAGGTTCGCCGGCCAGCTCTCCACCCCGTCCTCGACGGCGTCCAGGGTGAACTTGATCGACAGCAGTCCGCCCTGGGTGGTCTGGCGCAGGGTGCGCAGGAACGGCGAGCCGAGCCGGTCGGCCCACTGCAGGTTGCCGAGGACGGACTGGTAGGTGGCGGAGGGGTCGCCGCGCCCGGAGGGCAGCGTGGCCCGGATCCAGACGTCCTCCATCGCCGTGGTCTCCAGGTCGGCGCGCAGCAGTTCCGCGCCCTGGGCGTCGAGCAGCCGCATCCGCAGGCCGTGGATCTCGGCCACCATCTGGTTCTGCGGGTCGAGGTCGGCGAACTTGCCGTGCGCCCGCCGGTCGTCGTCGGCCAGCCTCCCGTTGATCACGGGGTCGGCGGCCGGATCGGTGAGCACCCGCCCGTCGGCCTGGCAGACGCTGGTCACCGCGATGTCGGTCAGCCGCATGGCGCCCGAACCGCGCGGATTCCACAGGCCGTTGGGGTCGGGCAGGTTCATCCGCCACTGGAACCGGGGCTCGAAGACGTCGTTGTCGAAGTACGGCGGGAGGTTGTTGGCCGTCGCGACGTCGGCCTGGAACGTCCCGGCGAAATTGAGCCGGGGGAACCCGAGGTAGGACATGCAGGCCCCTTCAGCCGCGCTGCTCGAACGTGATCGGCAGACTCTTCAGAAAACGGAAGTTGATGCTGTCGAGCCATTCCGGCTCGGCCTGTTCCAGCCGCCAGCCGGACACCCGGCGCAGCAGGGTGCGGATCGCGACGTCGATCTCGGAGAGCGCGAGGGCCGCGCCCAGGCAGTAGTGGATTCCGTGGCCGAACGAGAGGTGGTCGGCGGCCCGGCGGGTGACGTCCAGGACGTCCGGGTCGGCGTAGCGCCGCGGATCGCGGTTCCCGGCGCCGAGCACCAGCGTCACCGACTGCCCCGCGCGGATCGTGCGGCCGCCGATCTCCAGGTCGCTCAGCGCGATCCGGGTGGTGAACTGCACCGAGCTGTCGTAGCGCATCAGTTCGTGCGCCGCGTTGGTGGTCAGCTCCGGCCGCTCGCGCAGAAGCTCGGTCTGCCCCTCGTCGCGCATCAGCGCCAGCACCGCGTTGCCGATCAGGTGGGTGGTGGTCGCCTGGCCGGCGTCGATCAGCAGCAGGAAGTTGGCGAAGACCTCGCCCTCGGTGTAGTCGGCGTCCCGCAGCTGGTCCGAGACCATCCGGCTGAACAGGTCCTCACCCGTGCCGTCGCGGCGCCCCGCCGTGCCCCGGTCGAACGCCTCCCGCAGCCGCTCGATCCGCGGGTTCTGCGCGTCGGACTGGGTGAAGAACTCGTGCAGCAGCCCCTGCCAGCCCTCCAGCAGGTGCGCGGCGTCGTCCGGCACCCCGGCCAGCCGGGCGATGATTCCCCGGCTGAGCGGCTCGGAGAAGTCGTGGATGACGTCCATCCGCCCGGCGGGCACGACCTCGTCCAGCAGGTCGTTCGCCAGGCCCTCGATCAGCGGCCGCATCTCCCGGACGAACCGCGGCGTCAGCCCCGGCTTGATCAGCCGGCGCAGCCGGGTGTGCCGGGGCGGCTCGTTGAACAGCATCATGTCGGAGAGCGTCCGGGCGAGCAGGTCGACATTTCCCCGGGACTGCGCCGGAAGGCTTTCATGGAAGTCCGAGATGCGGGCACCGGAAAGTCGCTGATCCTTCGAGAGTTCGACGATCTCGGGATGCCCGAGCACCGCCCAGGACTGCATCCACTCGTCCCACTGGACCGGATTGTCGGCCCGCAGCCGGGCGTAAAACGGATAGGGATCGGACGCCCATTCGGCACCGAACAGATCGATTAGGCTCGTGGTGCCGGGAGCGGTCATTGCTGGATTCCCCCTCGTCCTGGCCGGGTCTCACGGCTGTGCCAGGCCACCCTGCCGCCGATCACCGGCGACGTCAACCGCCTTGCCCGGCAGGCGAATGCGGGAAGGGTGGTATGCCGTGGGTCTTTCGGCCCAGACTTAATGACGATGCCCCGGGATTCCGCTCGCTGTTAGGGTCGGCG
The DNA here is from genome assembly GCF_040651155.1 of Kitasatospora sp. NPDC048545. Taxonomy (NCBI): domain Bacteria; kingdom Bacillati; phylum Actinomycetota; class Actinomycetes; order Kitasatosporales; family Streptomycetaceae; genus Kitasatospora; species Kitasatospora sp. NPDC048545. The sequence continues at coordinate 71,338 of NZ_JBEZIQ010000039.1, read as the reverse complement.
AAGTCGGTGAGAATTCTCGTGAATTCCCGAGTGGGAAGGCCGGAGCATGACGCGATACCTGTTGGCGCCCTTTCCGCTGCATGGGCATGTGGTGCCCATGGTCGCGCTCGCGGAGGAATTGGCCGAGCGCGGGCACCGGGTGGACGTGGTCATCAGCCCGGAGTTCGCCGGGGTGTTCCGCGAGGTGGGCTGCACGGTCACCGAGATCGCCATCCGGCCGCGCGGCGGGGTACCCGAGAAGGCCACCGTGGGCCACAAGGTCCGGCGGCTGCGCCGGATGTACGACGTCTTCCGCGAGCAGCGCCGACTCACCGGCGAACTCGTCGCCCGCTGGGGCGAACTGGACCCGGTCGTCGTGGTCGCCGACATCATGGCGATCTGGGGGATCCGGGCCGCGGAGGCGGCCGGGGTGCCGTTCGTCTCCTTCTTCGTGACCTACGCCGTGAGCGAGGAGGTGCTGCTCGACGAGGTCAGGCAGCAGCTCGGCCCCCGGGCGGCCGCCGTGGTGCGGGCCCTCGGCATCGCCCGCGTCCAGCCCGGGCTGCGCCGCAGCGTCACCCGCGGCGCCGCGCTCGCCCTGGTCAACACCGTGCCCGAACTCCAGCCCGCCCGGGAGTCCTTCGACGCGCGCTACCAGTTCGTCGGACCGCTGCGCCAGGAGGTGGCGGACACCGCCGCCCACGACGGGGACGACCTGCCGTGGGACCGCATCGAACGCGAGAAGGCGCTCTACGTCTCGACCGGGACGATGTTCACCCGCGGCGCCGAGTTCTTCCGCAAGGTCGCCGACGCCTTCGCCGGCACCGACTGGCTGGTCATCATGGCCACCTCGCACACCGACCCGGCCGAACTCGGCACCCTGCCCGACAACGTGATCGCCCGCCGGTACGTCCCGCAGTCCGCGGTGCTGGAGCGCTGCCAGGCCTTCCTCTCGCACGCCGGGATGAACTCCGCGCTGGAGGGCCTCGCCCTGGGCCTGCCGATGGTGCTGGTGCCGCGCGCCTCCGACCAGAAGGAGATCGCCCGGCGGCTGGAGGCGGCCGGTGCCGGGATCGTGGTCCCCGCGGAGAGCGAGGGCGGCAGCTTCCTGGCCGCGGTCGAGCGGGTGGTGGCCGACCAGGAGGTGCGGGCCACCCTCGACCGGCTCTCCGAGCGGATGGACCGGCGGGGCGGCCCCGCCGCCGCCGCCGAGCTGCTGGAGAAGCTCGCCGCCGACCGCCCGCACCGCCGCGGGGCAGCCTCGTGAGCGGTCCCACCCGCAGAACCGTCCTGCAGGCCTCCGTGGCCGCCGGACTGGGCGGAGCGGTGCTCGGCGCCGGCTCCGGCCCCGCCCGGGCCGACTCCGCCGGCCCGGCACCGGAGCTCCACCGCGACGCGGTACTGGACGCCCGGATGAGCTGGCAGCGGCTGCCGGAGGACCACCACGACGCACCCGCCCTCGGCGACGGCAAGCTGATCGCCCACGTCCACCGGGGCCCCCGCGACACCCTCGCGTTCGCGCTCGTCACCGCCGCCGGCAGCCGGTCGCAGCCCTCCGCGCGGCTGCTGCTCACGCTGCCGGGCACACCCACCGGCGCCCACTGGGAGCTCGACCTGTGGAACGCCGAACTCACCGGGACGGTCACCACCACCGGCGGTGACCTGCGGTTCTCGGCCCTGGTCCACCGCCGGCGCGGCGTCCTGCTGGTGCGGCTGACCGACGGCGCGGACCGGCCCGGCGTCGACTGGACCCTGGAACCGGGCCCGCACGGCGGCGGCGACATCGTCTGGCAGGAGCACACCGCCGGGTCGGTGCGCACCCTCGCCGCGGCCGGCGACGAGGCGGCGGTGCGCCGCGCGCTCACCGCGGACCGGGCCGCACTCGACGCGGAGCACCGGCAGTGGTGGAACGCCCACTTCGGCCGCGGCCTGATCGCCGTCCCCGACCCCCGCGCCCAGCGCTTCTACTGGGCCCAGGTCTACGCCGCGGCCGCGCTGCTGGACCCCGACCGCGCGGTGACCGGCATCGGCCACCCGCTGCTCGGCACCACCGACCACCTCGACCTCGACCCGGTCGCCCGCGGCGCCCAGGGCCTGCCGTCGGCACTGGCCCACCACCACGTGTACGGAGCCCTCCCCGGCACCGGCTCCCGCGGCGGCCGCACCGCGAACCCCGTGGCGGCCTGGGGCCTGCCGGCCGTCGACTCGGTGCACCGCCTCGGCATGGACCGCCGGATCCTGTCCGAGGTCCTGCACCCCGCGCTGCGCGCCGCCGTCCGGTTCTGGAGCGGCTTCCTGGTCGAGGACCACGAACGGCGGCTGCACCTGCCCGCGACCCACTCGCCGCGCTACGCCGACGCCCCCGACTCCAGCCACGACCTCGCCCTGCTGCGCTGGTCGTTGCGCGCGCTGCTGGACGCGACCGCCCGGCTCGGCCTCTCCGACCCCGAGGCCGACCGCTGGCGGGACGTCGCCGCCCGGCTGACGCCCTACCACCGGGACGCCTCGGGTGTGATGGTCGGCGCCGGCGTCGGGCTCACCCGCTCCCACCCGTACGCCTCCCACCTGGCCTGGCTGCACCCGCTGCGCGAGGAGCTGTCCGCACGGGGAGTGGACGAGGCGACCGCCCGGCACAGCTACGCGCACTGGACCTCGATGCGGGAGGACTGGTACGGCTCCTCCTCCGTCGCGGCGGCTGCGCTGGCGGCGGCGCTGCGGGAGCCGGAGCGGGCCCTGGAGCACCTGACGCACTTCCTCGACGGCGCCAGCCGCGGTGGCCCCGGTTCCGGAACGGACGCCGGTGCGGTGGGGCCGAACGCGCTCTACCGGCCCGGCGTGGGCGAAGATCCCGACGCCGGGGTCGCGGTGCCGCTCGCGGCCGGGCAGGCCCTGCTGGACCTGCTGCTGGACGGCCGCTCCGGCACGCTGGAGGTGTTCCCCGCGGTGCCGTCCGGGTGGTCCGAGGCCGCGTTCTCCGGGTTGCGGGCCCATGGCGCGTTCCTGGTGGACGCCGCCCGCTCCGGCGGCCGCACCGACTGGGTCCGGGTGCGCAGCGAGGCCGGCGAGCCGCTGGTGCTCGCGCACGGCATCGAGGGCCCGGTCGACGTCCTGGACGGCGAGGGCCGACCGCGGCCCTGGCAGGACCGCGGCGCACGGCGCGTCGCCGTGGCGCTCGCGGCCGGGGAGAGCGTACTGGTCACCGGACGCGGCGCCGGGCCCCGGGCGGTGACCGGCGGCGGGACGCCGTAGGCGGGTCAGGTGGATCTTCGCCCGGTCCGACGGGATCCACGGGACATCGCCCTGGGGGCAGGCTCGACGCCGGCGGTAGTGCCAGCACCCCTTCGGCCGTCGGTGCCAGCGGCTAGGGTCGCAGGGTGATCGTTCGCAATACGCTGGAGGCCCTGGCGCAGCGGCCGTTGGCGTTCCTCGGATCCTCGTGGCCCTGGCGGTCGTTGGGCTTCCTGCTCGCGGGGGCCGCGGTGGGCGCCGGTGCCTTGGGGCTGGCGGCGCTGCTGGTGCTGCTGTGGGGCGGGCTGGGGCCCGGGGCGGTGGCGGTGCTGCTGCCGCCGGTGGCCGTGGCGGGGTGGGCCGCCGCCGGGTACGAGCGGTGGCGGCTGCGGCTGGTGACGCCCGTACGGGCCGCCGCCGCGCCGGAGCCGGCCCCGGCCGGGGCGTGGGCACGGCTGCGCGAACTGGTCCGGGCGCCCGGGACGCTGCGCGACCTCGGCTACGGCCTGGTGTCGCTGCTGCTGCTCTGGTGGATCGACCTCGGGCTGACCGCCGTCGGCCTCGGTGCCCCGCTGTTCCTGCTGACCGCGCCGCTGCAGCCCACCGCGAACCCCGCGGTCTCCTGGCTCGGGCCGCTCGCCGGGCTGGTCCTGGTCCCCGTCGCCGCCTATCCGGTGGCGGCCTGGGCGGGGGTACGGGCGGTGACCGCGCAGGCCGTCCTGGAGCCGGCCGAGGACGAGTTGACCAGGGTGGTGGCCTCCCGCGCCCGGCTGGTGGACGCCTACGAGGTGGAGCGGCGGCGGATCGAGCGCGACCTGCACGACGGAGCCCAGCAGCGGCTGGTCTCACTGTCCGTCAAACTCGGTCTGGCCGGCCTCGACCTGCCCGAGGAGTCGGCCGGCGGGCGGCAGGTCCGGGAGGCCCAGCAGGAGGTGAAGCTGGCACTGCGGGAACTGCGCGAGCTGATCCACAACATCCACCCGCAGGTCCTCACCGACCGGGGCCTGGAACCTGCGGTGCGGGACGTCGCGGGCCGCTCGGCGGTGCCGGTGGACGTCGACATCGAGCTCCCCGGGCGGCCGCCCGCGCCGGTCGAGGCCGCCGCCTACTTCGTGGTCTGCGAGGCCCTGGCCAACGTGGTCAAGCACAGCGGCGCCGGGCGGGCCTCGGTGCGCGGCCGGGCGGCGGCGGGCGGACTGGTGCTGGAGATCCGGGACGACGGGGCCGGAGGTGCCGACACCGCCGCCGGGACCGGCCTGCTGGGCATCACCGACCGCCTCGCCGTGATCGACGGCACCCTGTCCCTGCGTTCCCCGGCCGGCGGGCCGACCGTTCTGCGAGTGGAGATCCCGTGCAAGCACTTCGCCTAGTCATCGCCGAGGACTCGGTGCTCCTGCGGGAGGGACTGGTCTCCCTGCTGGAACGGTTCGGGCACACCGTGGCCGCCGCCGTCGGCGACGCGCCGTCGCTGATCGAGGCCGTCCGGGAGCACCGGCCGGACGCCGTGATCGTCGACGTCCGGATGCCCCCGGACAACACCGACGACGGCCTGCGCGCGGCCCGCCGGCTGCGCGCCGACGACCCGCGCCTGCCGGTCCTGGTGCTCAGCCAGTACGTCTCGCAGGGGTACACCTCGGAGCTGATCGCCTCCAGCGAACAGGGCGCGGGCACGGGGTACCTGCTCAAGGACCGGATCGGCGAGGTGCAGGAGTTCGTCTCCGCCCTCGCCAGTGTCGTCGCGGGCGGTACGGTGGTCGACCCGGAGGTGGTCCGCCAGCTGCTGACCCGCCGTCACGACCCGCTCCAGCGGCTGAGTCCCAAGGAGCTGGAGGTCCTGGGACTGATCGCCGAGGGCCGGTCCAACGCCGCCATCGCCCGGCGGCTGGTGGTCACGGAGGCCACCGTGTCCAAGCGGATCGCGAGCATCTTCACCAAGCTCGACCTGCCCCAGGCGCCGGACGACCACCGCCGGGTGCTGGCGGTGCTCACGTACCTGGGGTCCTGAGGGCCCGGCGCTCCGCGCTCAGCGGCCGCCGGGGAGCAGGACCGGCATCATCGGGACGCTGCCGGCGATCACCGGGGACGGTCGGGGAGCGGCTGCGAGCGCGGTTCGCCAGCGGTCACCAGGACAGCGGGTAGCGGACCGGGTGGCCGCCGATCCGGCCGGGGAGCAGGCCGATGAGGACCAGGAGAGTGGTGGCCAGCACGAGCAGGGGAAGGAACGGCACGGGATGCGGCGCCTGCAGGACCACGATGACGGCGGTGGCCGCCGCCGGGGAGTGCGAGAGGTGGGTGAGCATCATCGCGCCCAGCGAGAGCCCGGCGGCGACGGCCGCGCCCCAGGCGGTGCTGCCGGTGACGGCGAGGGTGGCGAAGCCGATCAGCGCCGACATCAGCTGGCCGCCGACCAGGTTGCGAGGCTGGGAGATCGGCAGGCCGGGCGCCCCGTGCACCAGGGCCGCGCTGGCCGCCAACGGGGGGATCAGCAGCGGCTGGTGGAGCACGACGCCGACCGCGGCCAGCAGGAGCAGGGCGCCGATGGCGAAGACGGTGGCCCGCAGGACGTGCAGCGGGTGCGGCCTGGGCGTGGCGGCGGATGGTGGCGTGGGCATGCGCGAGTGCTCCGGATGGGGGACGGGGACTCGGAGATGATAAACAGACTGTTGAGTGAAAGGTGGGATGTATTGCCTGCTGGGCACATTCGTCCCGCCCGAGGAGCGAGAGCGAGCACCCCATGACCACGCCGTCCGTGACCACACCGTCCGTGACAACACCGTCCGTGACCGTCTTCCGCGAGGTCCGCCCCTTCGGCTCGGCGCAGCCCGTCGACCTGGTCGCCGTGGACGGCCTGCTGGCCGAGGGGGTGCCGGACGGGGTGGTGCCGGAGGTGGTCGAGGGAGGGGGCCGGATCGCGCTGCCGACCCTGGTGGACGCGCACATCCACCCGGACAAGACCGCCTGGGGCGAGCCCTGGTACAGCCGCCGGCCGGCCGGTTCGCTGCCCGAGTACGTGCAGGGCGACGTCGACCTCCACCGGCGGCAGCGCACCCCGCTCGCCGAGCGGGCCCACCGGCTGCTGGCCCACGCCGTCACCCGCGGCACCCGGGCGGTGCGGGCCCACGTGGACGTGGCGCCCGCGTACGGGCTGGCCGGGGTGGCCGGGCTCGCGGAGGTGCGCGAGCGGCTGGCCGGGGTGCTGGACGTCCAGCTGGTGGCCTTCCCGCAGCACGGGGTGCGGCGGATGCCCGGCGCGGGCGCACTGTTCGCGGAGGCGGCGGCCGGCGGGCTGATCGACGCGATCGGCGGGATCGACCCGGCGGGCTTCGACACCGTCGCGGACGGGAGCACGAACAGGAGCGGGGACGGAACCGCGGACGCGGAGGGGCCGGCGCAGCTGGACCTGGTGTTCGGGCTGGCCGAGCGGTACGGACTGCGGCTCGACGTCCACCTGCACGACCGGGGCGAGCGCGGCCTCGGCCCGCTGCGCGACATCGCCGCCCGGACCAGGGCGGCCGGACTGGCCGGGCGGGTGGTGGTCAGCCACGCCTTCTGCGTCCCCGAGCTGGCCGGCGCCCCGCTCGCCGAACTCGCCGCCGAGCTGGCCGAGTCCGGCGTCGGGCTCACCACCGCCGCGCCCTCGGCCCACCAGGTGCTGCCGTTCCGCGAGCTGCGGGCGCACGGGGTGAAGGTCGGGCTGGGCTCGGACGGCGTGCGCGACTCGTGGAGCCCGTACGGCAACGCCGACATGCTGCACCGTGTTCACCTGCTCGGCTGGACCACCGATGCCCGCACCGACGAGCAGCTCGCCGACTGCTTCGCCCTGGCGGCCGACGGCGGTGCCGAACTGCTGGACCTGCCACCGGTCACCCTGCGGCCGGGCTCCCCGGCCGACTTCATGCTGGTGACGGGGGAGTGCCTGCCGCAGGTGGTGGTCGACCTGCCGCAGCGCGAACTGGTGGTCCGGGCGGGCCGGGTGGTCGCCCGGGACGGCCGGTTCGCGGGCTGAGCGGTGCGGCCGGGGCCGGTCGCGTGGTTCGGCCCGGGGCGCTCAGCCGGTGGCGCTCGGCCCGCGTTGCTCGGCCCGCGTTGCTCGGCCCGCGTTGCTCGGCCCGCGTCGCTCAGCCCGCGCTGATCAGCCCGCGTAGATCAGCGTCGCCGGGAGGTAGCCGGAGGTTATGCCGAGCTCCCAGCCGTGCGCCTGGACGGCGAGTGCGGCGAGGGCGATCGGCACGACCGGGAGCAGGGTGCGCGGCCGGGCCGTCGCGGGTGTGCTGTCGCGGTGCAGGGCGAGGCGGGCGGCGAGCGCCTTTTCGAAGGCTGCCTGGTCGTCCTCCAGCAGTACCCGGAGCAGCTGCTGGTCCGGGCTCAGCCCCGCCGCCTCGCCGGCGGCGTCCAGGGCCCGCGCGGCGGCCGCGCGCTCGACTGCCCCCGGCTTGCGCATCGGGACCGGGCTGGGGCCGATCCAGCGCGACCACTCGGTCAGCACGGTGAAGAGGTAGGAGCTCAGCGCCGCCATCTCGGCGAGGCCGGCCGGGTCGGAGAGGGAGGACAGGTCCGAGTGGGGCAGGCCGTCGCGGACAGCGGGGGCGTAGTCCTCGGCGAGCAGCGGGCCGAACAACCGGTCGCGCTGCCGGAGCAGACCGCTGATCATGCCCATCGCGAAGGCCTCCACCCACGTCGCCGCCGTCGGCGCGAAGTCGATGGTGGCGCCGAAGCGGATGGAGTCGCTCTCCAGCGTCCTGCCGATGTACGGGAAGGGGACCTCGAAGTCACCCCGGGGGAAGCAGCCGAGCTGGAGCACGCCGAGGACGCACTCGGCGGCCGTCCGCAGGGCGGCGCGGGCGTCGGCGCCGGCGAGCGTCGGATCCTCCGGGGTGAGGGCGCCGAGGTGGTCGAGCAGGTCCTCGCCCATCGCGCGGACGGACCCTATGGTCAGGTCGTCCTCGATGTCGTACCAGTGGCCGAGGGCCCGGCTGCGCACGTCCCCCAGCGCGTCCCGGATCCGCTGGTCGACCACGGTGTGGCACGTCACTGCTTCCACCACTTGCTGCTGCCTCTCCGTCGATGGCGCGGACACCTGTTCCGCGTCCACGTGCTGACGGAGAGGCACGCTAGCAGCGACCACTGACAATTCGCGCAGCTCAGAGCAGGTGGGCCTCGGTGGTCCGGTGGAGGTGGACGAGGACGTCGTAGGCCCCGCCGATCGCCAGGGCGGGCAGCGGGTCCTGCTCGAACACCGTCCCGGCGTCGTACGTCGGGCGGGCGGCGTCCAGCCAGGCGCGGGCGGTCGGCGGGGCGGAGCGCAGGTCGAGGTAGTAGTCGCGGTGCCGGACCCGGTCCAGGGTGTGCTCGTTCATGCCGGGGGCGGCCGGCGGAACGGTGACCTTCTTCCAGTCGGGGGCGAGCGGGGCGTCCTTGGTGAGGAAGGACCCCTGGCCGAAGGTGAGGCCGATGGCGCGGTAGTCCGTGCCGAGGGCGTCGCGCAGGTAGGAGCCCTGGGTCTTGGGGTACAGCTCGGGGTGGGTGGTCCGGTACCCGACGTGGCCGTTGTGTGCCGAGAGCAGCACCTTGCCGCCGGTGCGGCGCTGCCACCAGAGGGTGTTGTCGGTCATCGCCCGGTCGCGGAGGTTCTGCTTCTCGGCGACGTCGGCCGGGTCGTCGAGGTTGATGCCGGTGAACTCGAAGGTCTGGGCGATGGACCGGGCGTGCTGCAGGGCCCAGGCGTACGCCTCGCCGTCCTCACCCCTGGCCCCGGTGACCAGGGCCAGGGTCTGTTGCGCCAGTTCGGCATTGCGGCGGCGCTGGGCGAGCGGTGTGGTGGTCAGGTAGGCGACGGCGTCCTCGAACGGGCGCAGCTCGGCGTACAGCCGCTCCAGGCGCGGCAGCGAAGCGGGGGCGGCTGCGCGTACGTAGGAGGTCACCCGGTCGAAGAGCTGGTCGCCGATCCCGGGGACGTTCATGTCGTCGCCGACGAAGTGGACCGGGCGCTGCGGGTGTTCGCGGTTGTAGGCGCGCATCCAGGCGATGAGGTCGGCGAACTCCTCGCGTTGCCAGGGGGATTGGGCGAATGCCTGATCGGCGATCCGCCGGGCGTCACCCCCGGTGCGGCCCTGGACGTAGTCGTCGATCCGCAGGCCGGCCGACCAGCTGGTCTCCAGAGCGAAGGCGGTGAAGCCCTTCTCTCCGACGAGGTAGCGCAGGACCCGGTGCTTCAGGGCGAAGAACTCATGGGTGCCGTGGGTGGCCTCGCCGAGCCCGACCACCGTGGCGTCGCCGATCATCGCGCCCAGGGCCCGCAGGTCGGCGTTCCGGCCGCCGGGGTCGGTGGACCACAGGGGGTGGGTGATCGTGTCCAACTCGCGTATGACAGACGGTGTCTGACGGTCCGTGGCAGTAGCAGCGGGAGCCTCCGGTCGGTCGGCCGGCGGTGCTGCCGCGGTCGCTGCCGCTTCGGTGGCCGGGGCCAGCAGGGCGGTGGCGGCGACGGCCGCCGTGGCGGTCAGCAGGGACCGTCGGCCGACGGGCGTGCTGCGTACGGTCATTCTCGACTGCTCCTCGACTCGGTGGCACCGGTGACGGGCGGCCGTCGGCGGGAATGGTTCGCCGGCGAACGCCGTAGACGAATCGTCGGTCACCGAGGGGTCGTTGCGCGCTGAGGCGACCCGCCGGGTCGGGGCGGGGGATAACCCCCGGGGCGGCCCGGCCGCTCGTGGCGTCAGGCCGCCGGGATCAGCGGGGATCAGGCCGGTGGGGCGGTGGGATCCGGTCGGCGGGATCAGGTCGAGTGGACGAACTGCTCGTAGCAGGCGACGTCGTACTGGGACGGCGCGCCCGCGTTGCCGTAGGCCTGGCCGCCCGTGCCGCCGTTCGGTTGGCTGCCGAAGCCCGGCTCGTCGAAGGGGGAACCGGGGGACGAAGCCGTGTGGCCCGGGGCGTGTCCGCCGGCCGCCAGGAAGTCCTGGCAGGTCTGGTTCGGTGGCCCCGGCTGGTTCGGGGTGGGGTTCGCGAATGCGGCGGACGCGCCACCCAGGCAGAGGAGTCCGGCGAGCAGCCCGGTGGCTGCGGTGCGGAGCATCGTGTCTCCTCGGTCGGGCACGTACGCGGGACCGGGCGGCCCCGCGCCCCCGTTCAGGGGTACGCGGCGGAGCCGCCCGGTGCTCAGACGGGTCGGGTCGGGTCGGGGTGGGACGTGGCCCGGGCCGTCAGCGTGAGCCGGTCAGGGCGCGACGGTCAGAGCGAGTCGGCCCGGTGGGTGGGCCGTCCGTCGAGGACCGTGAGCAGGACGGGGAGGCCGACCAGTTCGGTGGCCGGGGTGGTGAGCGGGTCGGCGGCCAGCACGGTGAGGTCCGCGCGGTGTCCGACCGCGATCCGGCCTGCCAGCTGCTCCTCGCCCGCCGCGTGGGCGGCGTTGACGGTCATCGCCCGCAGCGACTCCAGGGCGGTGAGCGCCTGACCGGGGTTGTGCGGGGGCCGGTCGAGGTCGCGGGTGGGACGGCGGTGGCGGGCGCCCGCCATCACCGCCAGCGGCGGGTACGGCGCGATCGGCCAGTCCGAGCCGAGGACGACGGTGGCGCCCGCGTCCCACAGGTCGCGGCAGCGCCAGGCGCGGTCGGCCCGCTCCTCGCCGAGGCGGCGCGACCAGTTGTCGGTGTGGTCGGCCCGGGTGAAGTCGCAGCAGTGGGTGGGCTGCATGGACGCCGTCACGCCCAGCTCGGCGAAACGTCGGACGGCCTCGTCGGGGACGGTCTCGATGTGCTCGATCCGGTGCCGGACGGCCGGTGCTCCGCCGGCCGGCGGCAGTCCGCCCGAGGCCCGCTCGATCGAGTCGAGGGCGTGCCGGACGGCGGCGTCGCCGATGGCGTGGGTGGCGGTCGGCACACCGGCCCGGTCCAGCTCCTGGATGACGTGGGTGTAGTGCGCCGGGTCGGGCCAGAAGGCGTGGGTGGACTCGCCGTGGCAGTCCGGGCGTTCCAGCCAGGCGGTTCCGTTGTCGATGGTGCCGTCCATGAACAGTTTGATGCCGTCCACCCGCCAGAGCCGCCCGCCCCGGCCCTGCTGCTCGATCAGCGCGCGCAGGCCGTCCGCGTCCACGCCGGGCTGGCACCAGGGGGCGATCCGCAGGCGCAGCGGCAGCCGGCCGGCTTCGTCCAGCTCGGCGTAGAGGTCGAGGCTGTCGCCGTTGGCGTCCATCGCGTGGCCGCCGGTGAGGCCGGTGGCGGCCATGGCGCGCAGGGCGGTGGCCAGACGCTCGCGGCGCTCGGCGCGGGTGGGCTGCGGGGCGGCGCGCTCGACGAGCTCGCAGGCGGCGTCCTCCAGCAACAGGCCGGTGGGGCGGCCGTCCGCGTCGCAGACCACCTCGGCGGCCTGGTCGAAGGTGCGCGGGCCGTCCACTCCGGCCAGTTCCAGGGCGCGCGGGCTGGCGAGCATGGAGTGGGCGTCGAAGAGCTGGAGCAGCGCCGGGACGCCGTCCAGGACGGGCGCGAGCGCGGCGGACTCCACCGGGCGGTCGCCGAAGACGTTCGGGTCCAGGCCCCAGGCGTGCAGCCACGCGCCGCGGTCGAGGCGGCGGACCTCGGTGGCGAGGGCGGCGCGGACGGAGTCCAGGTCGGTGCAGCCGGAGAGGTCCAGGCCGTGGGTGAGCTCGGCGCCGGTGACCGGGTGCAGGTGGCCGTCGACCAGGCCGGGGGTGACCACGGCGCCCCTGAGGTCGATCACCGTCGTCGCGGGGTCGGCGAGTTCGCGGATCGTGCGGTCGTCGCCGAGGACGGCGATCCGGCCGTCCGTGACGGCGAGCGCGGTCTGCGGGAGGAAGCCCCCGGAGGCGGGGTCGAGCAGACGGGCGGAGAGGAGGACGAGGGAGGTGCGCACTTCAGCTCCAGCGGTGGTGCGGGGCGGGGGAGTTCGGGTCGGGACCGGCCGGGGGCGGGGGCGGTGGCGTGGGTTCGGCGGGGTCAGGACGGTTCGGTGGCGCGAGTGACGCGGGCGGGCTCATCGGTGGGAGCGGTGGGCTCGGCGACGGGGGAGTCGGGCTCCGCGGCACGGGAGTCGGGTGCCGCTGCGGGGGAGTCGGGGGCCGTGGCCGCGGCGGGTTCTCCGGTGGCCTCGGAGGTGGCCAGTGCGCCGTCGGGCAGGCCCAGTTCGCGCTCCGCGGTGGCGGCGGCGAGCCGGGTGACGGGGGCCGGGTGGTTGCCCAGCCCGGTGTTGGCGTGACCGGCCAGGCCGTCGATCACCACGAGGATCCGGACCGCCGTCAGCACCGGGTCCTCGGTGCGGAACTCGCCCCGGTCGACCCCGGCGGCGATCACGCCGCTGAGCCGGCCGCGCCAGTCCTTCTCCTGGTCGAGCACCCGGTCGCGCAGGACGGGGCGGTACCGGCTGAGGTGGCGGGCGTTGAGCCAGAGCCGGCTCATGTCGTCGTAGGCCGGGCCGGTGGCGCGGGCGAAGAAGCGGGCGAGGTGCTCCTGCGCGGACCCGTCCCGGGGGCCGACGGGCAGCAGCGTCTCCAGTTCGGCGGTGGCGGCGCTGCCGAAGGCCTCGGCGACGAGGTCCTCCACGGCGGGGAAGTAGTGGCTGATCAGGCCGGGCCGGACGTCGAGCTGCTCGGCGATCCGGCGCAGGGTGATGCACTCCAGTCCCTCGGTGAGGGCGACCTCGGCGGCGGCCCCGACGATCTCCGCCCGCCGGTCGTCGGGGGACTTGCGAACCCTTTTGCGCTGAACGCTTGACGTCATGTGGCGGATGCTATTGAGTGTGCGACCAATAAGCAAGCAGGTGGGCACGACACCCCCCATGGAGGGCCCCCAATGGCGTCCACGCTCCCGGACCACCCCCACAGTTCCCCCGACCTCTCCCCGCAGGCCGCGGCCCCGCAGGCCGCTGCACCGCCCGCCGCAGTCCCGCACACCGCAGCCCCGCACGCCGCTGCACCGCACACCGCAGCCCCGCCCCAGCTGGAGCGGAACGGTCGGGTCGAGGTCCACGGCATCGACCACATCCCCGAGACCGAACGGCGCGGCCGCGCCCGCGAGCTCTTCTCCGTCTGGGCGGCGGCCAACGTCAACTACCTCAACCTGGTGGTCGGCGGCGCACTCGTGCTCACCGGACTCAGCCTCCCGCAGGCCTTCGCCGTGGTCGTGGTCGGCAACCTGTTCTGGCTCGGAACCGGTCTGCTCGCCGTCTCCGGACCGGCCGCCGGCGCGCCCAGCGAGGTCATCACCCGCGCGATGTACGGCGTGCGCGGCAACCGCGCGAACAACCCGGTCACCGGCTGGATGATCTCCGTCTGCTACTTCGCGCTGAACCTCGCGGCGGCCGCCGTCGCCGCCTTCTCGCTGGTCGAGCGGGCGGGCCTCACCCCGACCACTCCGATCAAGGTCACCATCGTGATCGCGATCGTCGTGGTCACCCTCACCATCAGCGTGTACGGCCACGCCGTGATCGTCCGGCTCTACCTGCCGATCACCCTCGCGCTCGCCGCGGCCTTCGCGGTCGTCGGCTACGCGATCGTCCGGCACGCCGACTTCGGCTGGACCCAGCCCGAACCGCTCGGCGGCGGCCGGCTCTGGGCGGCCGTCCTGGCCGGCGTCACCCTGATCGCCTCCGGTCCGCTCTCGTACACCACCAGCGCCGACTTCTCCCGCTACCTGCCCGCGACCACCTCCCCACGGGCGGTCCTCGGCTGGACCGCCCTCGGCGGATTCGTGCCCAGCGTCCTGGTCGGCGGCCTCGGTGTGCTCGGCGCCACCGCCGTCGACATGACCGACCCGCAGGCCGCCCTGCAGCGGATCCTGCCCGGGTGGTTCAACCCGGTCTTCCTGCTCTCCCTGGTCGTCGGCACCATCGCCGTCAACGCGCTCACCGCCTACAGCGCCGGCCTCGCCCTGCAGGCCGTCGGCATCCGGATCCGCCGCACCCTCAGCGTGCTGGTGGACGGCGCGGTCGCGGTCTCGCTCACCCTGTACGCGCTGCTGGTCTCCAACTTCCTCGACACCGTCAGCAACGTCCTTCAACTGACCGTCGTCCTGCTCGGCCCCAGCACCGCGATCTACGCCGTCGACATCCTGCTGCGCCGCAACCGCTACGACGGGCACGCCCTCGGCGACGAGAGCCCCGGCAGCCCCTTCTGGTACCGCGCGGGCGTCAACCCCGCGCGGCAGCCCGCACCGCTGGTGAGGATCAGGCGAGGGGTGGCGACGCACCGTCGCCGACCCGGCCGACCCGAAGGCGCTCGCCCTCGCGCTGATCGCCGCGATCATCGCCGCCACGCCCCTGCGGCGAAACCACCCGGACCAGGGTCTGGACGACGCGCCGTGCGGTGACCGGGGGACGCACAGGCATGGTCCACCATCGCACCAACTCCACCAGAGCAAGCAGTAATTGAAATACCGGCCCTGGGCAAGGTCGCCAACTGCCAGATCGGTGTCAGCGTCCACGCGGTCTCCGGCAACGCTTCCTGCCCGCTGTCGTGGCGCCTGTTCCTGCCCGAGTCCTAGGACGGACCCGAGGCCGCCGGTCGGCGGGCGGCCTGCCGGATCCCCGAGGACGAGCACCACCGGCCGAAATGGCGTCTGGCGCTGGACATGCTCGACGAACTCGCCGGCGCGGGGCTGCGGCCCGCCGTGCTGGTCGCGGACACCGCCTACGGGGCGAACGCCGACTTCCGCCACGGTCTGGAGGAGCGCCACGTGGCCTACGCGCTGCAGGCCAAGGGCGAGATGACCGCCTACGCCGAGGACGCCGAGCCGTATCAGCCGCCCTACGGCGGTCTGGGGCCGCGGCCGCTGCCGCGCTACCGGTCCCGCCCCGTGCCCTTGCGCGAGCACGTGCTGGCCGCCGGGCGCCGCTCCGGGCGGATCGTGACCTGGCGCAAGGGTTCCAAAGCGGCGATGAGTTCGCACTTCGTCCTGCTGTGGGTCCGCCTCGCCGGGCGGCGGCCCAAGCCCGCCGCCGACGGCACGATCCCGCTCACCTCGCTGATCACCCAGTGGCCCGAGGGCGAGACGGAGCCGGTCAAGTACTGGATCTCGAACCTGCCCGCCGACATCCCCGCCAAGGACCTGGTCCGGCTGGCGAAGTCACGCTGGCGGATCGAACACGACTACCGAGAGCTGAAGACCCGCCTGGGCCTGGACCACTTCGAGGGCCGTTCCTACATCGGCTGGCACCGCCACGTCACCCTCGTCAGCGCCGCCCACCTGTTCCTCACCGAACAGCGCGCCCTCCCAAAAGCCCTGGCCAGGGCCTGACCTTCAACCAGGCCCTGGACCTCCTCCAACACCTCATCGCCACCTGGACCGGAACCTGTCCCACATGCCGACAACCCATCCCATGGCAGCCCTACGACACCACCTAACAGAGCACTACTAGGCGAAGACAGCTGAGGAACCCGACCGCTGAGTAATCCCTGCGAGCGAGGGGCCGACCGGGACTGGAGGGCCTGGTGGTGGAAGCCGGGGGAGCAACCCCGCGAGCGTGGGGGTTGCACCCCGGCGGCCGCTCCACCGGACGGGCCGTTCGGGTACGCGTCCTGGTGTCGGCCCCGCGCTCGCGGGGGTTGCTCCTTGTTCAGGGGGTGGCCGCTGGCCCTGGCGAGGTCGGCCCTGCACGCGCCGGGATCGCTCTGGCTGTAGACACCCTGCGGAAGCGCGCGGCCCGTCGGGGTTGAGGTGTTCGACGGCGCCGACACGGTGGACCTCGCACGCTGATCCTGGCAGAGCGACGCGGACCCTTCGCGAGGTAGGGGACGAAGCCGGGTGGTTGATCTCCCATCCCCGATGCTGGCGAGGCCTTCAGACTGCGCCCTGACGCTTGAGCCGAGCAGCTGGCGCCGACCGGAGATCACAGGGCAGGATCGTCGGCATGCGGATTCTCGTGATGGGTGGGGGCTGGTTCCTCGGCCGGGCAATTGTCAGTGGTGCGCTCGCCCGGGGTTGGGAGGTGACGACCTTCAGCCGTGGGAAGTCGGGCATCCCGGTGGCCGGCGCGGTGGCGGTGCACGGGGATCGGGAGCGGCCGGACGACATCGCGCGGCTGGCCGCCCACGGCCCGTTCGATGCTGTGGTGGACACCTCCGCGTCCGAGTTGGCGCCGCGTACCGTGCTGGCCGGGGCGGAGATCCTCGCCCCGTTCGTGGGTCGATACGTCTACGTCTCCACTGTCTCGGCGTACCGGGGGTGGCCGGACGAGCCGTTGAGTGTGGATTCCGAAGTGCTGGACGGGCCAGCGGATGCAGATGCCGAGTACGGCCGTCTGCCGGATGACTGGACCGGCCCCGACTACTACTACGGGCGGCAGAAGGCGGGCGCCGAGCGTGCCGTGCTCCGCATGTTCGGCGACGGCCGGGCGTCTGTCCTGAGGCCGGGTGTCCTCCTCGGTCCAGGGGAGTACGTCGGACGCCTGCCCTGGTGGCTGCGCCGGGCGGAGCGCGGTGGCGACATCATGGCGCCGGGTGATCCCGGGCGAAGCATCCAGCCGGCGGACGTGCGCGATGTCGCCGAGTTCGCGCTCGAGCAGGTGACCCGGACAGGGCTCCAGGTGCACAACGTAACGGCGCCCGTGGGGCGGGAGACCATGGCAGGCTTCCTCGATGCCTGCCTTAGCAGCACGGGCAGCACGGGGACGCTGGTCTGGACACCGGACGAGGTGCTGATCGCTGCTGGCGTGCGCCAGTGGACCGAGGTCCCCCTGTGGCGGACCCACGCCGGAGCGTGGGCCATTGACTCGTCCACGGCGTTCGCTGCCGGATTCCGCAGCCGGCCCCTCGCTGAGACCGTGGCGGACACCTGGGCCTGGCTTCAGGAGGGCAACCTGCCCGTGCCGCACCCTCGCTGGGCGGAGCACGGCATCGCTCCGGAGAAGGAGCTCCGGATCCTGGAACGGGTCAGCTGACGTCACCGCTGCCGATCGCGAGCCGCGCCACGCCCGGGCCCAGAAGGCGAGGTGCGGCCACCGCGGTGAATTCCTCGATCTGTTCGGCAAGTGACGTCGCGGCGACCGAGTCACGGAACGTCGGTGAGACGAGCTCGCCGCGCACCGCGTCGAGCCGCTCCACCAGACCCGCCCCACGCCATTGACGGGGAATCGCGAGCACCGGGGCCAGTGCCTCGGCCGCCCCGTCGAGGTCTCGCCCCAGCAACAGGGCCATGGCGAGGTCGGAGGATGCCTGAGGGGCCACGACGAAGGGAACCGTGTTCGTCGTGCTCTCCGCGATCAACTGGAGGGACTGCCTCGCTGAGTTCTCCGCGCCCGCCCCGTCACGCAGGAGCAGGTAGCTGGAGCTGTTCGACATCGCGACCCGCTCCTGACTGAAAGCGAACTCCCCGGCCAGGTCATCGTGGATCGCGTCGCGTCGGCGGCCGCGGTCCTCCAGGCTGAGCCGTATGGCCCGCTGTGTCTCCCCGACGCGGCCCAGGTGCGCGTGGGCGCGAGCGGCGATGGCTGCCAGTCGCGCCTTGCCGGCGTCGCCGACGTCCGCGAACTGCTGAGCCGTTGTGACGTGCCGGACCGCCTGCGTGGGGTTGCCGTTCCAGTAGGCCAGGATGGCCAGATAGCCGTAGGAGTACGCCTGGAGCGCGTCATGCTCGGCAAGCTCTCCGTACAATGCGGCCGCGCGCAGCAGCTCGACGGAGATCGACGGCAGACCGAGGTCGAAGGCGCAGCCCCCCAGGAGGGCGGACGCCTCACCGGCGGCCAGGTACAGGCGTCCGCGCTGCGACAGGCGCTGCGTCCGGTCGAGCATTACCTTCGCAAGCTCCAACACCTCCTTCACCTGGAGGTAGATGTCGTGCGGCGGAGTGTTGGTGTGCGCCCGGACCAGCCGGGCCAGGTCGTCTTCGAGCTGGTCGATGCTGAGGTCGGGCAGGATCTGTGCTGCCGCCTCCGTGGCGTGTGCGCGGGCGTCTCGTGCGGTCATTCGAAGTTCACTTTCATCGGGCATCGGCCTCGCGGGTAGCGCCGACGCCTGCTCGTCGGAGCATGGCCCGAACAGTTCCTTGGCGGCTCGCCCGAACATCCGTTTCAAGATCTTCGGGGCCGGCCTGCGCGGCATGCTGGTGTCGCCCTTCTTCCATCGCTGGAAGCTCATCTCGGAGACCGCCGCGCCGCGGTAGATCGGGTCTCCGGTCTCCTGGAACAGGAGGTTCGCGGTGCGTTGGTAGTCGTCGGCGAACTCGGCGAACGTCAGTCCGTCGCGCTCGACTAACTGGTGCAAGAGCGTCTGAGGCGACGTCATCAGGTTTGTCCCTCCGCTGGGTGGCAGCGCGAGAGGCTGCACGTGGCCGTCACCTATGTGCCTACCACCAAGGCCCGCGATCCCAAAGGCACTGCCTCGAAGTGGTGGCCAAGTGGTGGCCATGGACGCGATCCGTCACCCGATCGTGCATCAAGTGACGGCTGGAAAGAGATGGTCGTGTCGGCCCTCGGACGACACGCTGTACCTCCGCAAAGCGAACCGAAGCCCACGGAGCCCGCGCTGCTCCATACGACGGGAGCGGGTGCAGCATCCGTGAATGACATCGTTCATGCAGCTCAGCGACGCTGGCAGGCCGACTACAAGGCGGAACTCAGTGCCGTCGGACAGGTGCGGCGCGCAGTTCGGGCCCGCCTCCTTCGCTACGGGCTGGAAGAGGACAGTGATGCGTTGGGCGAGCTCATGGTGATGGCCTCGGAGCTGGTGACCAACGCGATTGTTCACGCCTGTGCGGTCGGGGACGTCGCCACTGTCCGGCTGTGGACATGTGGCGGTATCTGGCAGCTGGAGGTGCAGGACCCGCTCTGCCGGCCTCTGCCGGAGCCGACCGAGGCCGGCGCCGCGGCGACCGGTGGTCGAGGGTTGCTGCTGGTTCGTGGACTGTCCGACGAGTTCGGCGTGGAGCTTCTGCGTGGGAGGGGCAAGAACGTGTGGGTGCGTAAGGTGGCTGCCCCGGCGATGGAGGGACGATGAGGGCGGTGTTCCGCCGACGGTGCCTTAGCAGCGAAGTTGCCGGCGTACCCGACACTCCTGGGGCTGCGGTCCGACCCGGCTGGGAGACTCCCGTGATCGGATCGAGTCCGGGCCCGTCCGTGGTCCCGGACCGGGTCGCCGACGGCTACTGGTGCGAGGTGACCGGCTTCACCGACGGTGCCGGTCGAAAGCTGGTGCTCGCCACCTTCGAGGCGAGCACGCCGCGGGTCGCGGTCCACTGGACCCTCGCTCGCCTTCGAGCCATGTCCGAGCAGTTCGACCCGCAGGATGGTCACCGGGTCAGGTCGTTGCTCTCCACCCAGGAGGACCAGGAGGCGGCGATGGCGGAGATGGTGTTCGGGCAGGTCTTCACGCTCACTGTCACCGTGAGCGGCGTGGTGTACGTCCTCTCTGCGGCCGCCAGCACGGGGGCGGAGCCCCGGCTCCCGGGACGGTCGCCGCTCGCCACGAGGTGATGCCGGGCCGTGAGTGGCCCACTTCCCGCCGACGCGGCTGCGCCGATGTCGAACCGGGGGAGGGCGGGATGCCTGGCGCGTGCCGGTGTTCCGCCGAGCACGACACTGCAGGTGAAAGCAGTACCGACAACTAGGAGTTGCGATGTCCACCTTCTCGGGTACGACCGGTCAGTCCTCACAGGAGACCGTGGAGCGGCTGCGCGCTGGGATGGTCGAGGCGCTGCGGGGCGACGGCACGGTGCGGACGGACCGCGTCGAGGCCGCCTTGCTGGCGGTTCCCCGGCACGTGTTCGCTCCCGAGGTGCCGCTTGAGGAGGCGTACGAGCCCGTCCGAGCCCTGGTGACCAAGCGCGACGAGCACGGTCTCGCCGTGAGCTCGGTGTCGGCGGCGCAGATCCAGGCGCTGATGCTGGAGCAGGCGGACGTGCAGCCGGGGATGCGCGTGGAGGAGATCGGGTCCGGCGGATACAACGCCGCGCTGATCGCCGAACTCGTCGGACCGGACGGCGACGTCGTGACGGTGGACATCGACCCGTTCGTCACCGACCGCGCGGCCGAGTACCTCGACGCGGCCGGGTACGGCCGGGTGCGGGTGGTGCTGGCCGACGGCTCGGAGCAGGTGACCGGAGGGCCGTTCGATCGGATCATCGTCACGGTCGGTGCGTGGGACCTGTCGCCGGCGTGGACGGACGGACTCGCCGACGGCGGCACGATCACCGTTCCACTGCGGATGCACGGTCTCACCCGCTCCATCACCTTCCGCAGGGAGGGCGACCGGTTGGTGAGCCTGTCCGCCGAGGTGTGCGGCTTCGTCAAGATGCAGGGTGCCGACTCGCACGACGAGTACCTGGTGCTGCCGCGCGGCACCAAGGAGGTCGGTCTGCGCTTCGACGAGCTCGACCGGCCGGACACCAGCGGCATGGCCGGAGTCCTGGACGGGCCGCGGACGGAGCTCTGGGCCGAGGTGACGGTCGGCAACCAGGAGCCGTTCGACTCGCTGTACCTGTGGCTGGCCTGCGCGCTCCCTGGCTTCGGCCTGATCTCCGTCGACTCCGCACTGGACACCGGGACGGTCGTCCCCGCGAACCGGATGGCGTGCCCGGTGATCGTGGACGGTGACAGCCTGGCCTATCTCGCGCTCAGGAAGACCGGCGACAGCCCGGCGACGTACGAGTTCGGGGCGCACGGGTTCGGGCTCAACGGAAAGCGCTTGGCCGAGCTGGTCATCGACCAAGTGCAGGTTTGGCACAGCGACAACCGCGCGTACGGCGGCCCGACCTTTACCGCCTACCCGGCGTGCACCACCGACGACCAGCTGCCGGACGGGCCGGTCATCGACAAGCGCCACGTCCGGCTCCTGATCACCTGGCCGTAACCCGCGCCCAGGTTGCAGAGCACCACCACCCACAAGGAGGAATCACGCCATGGCCAAGGGAATCGATGTGGCCGCTGCCACGGTCGACGGCGACTTCGATCTGGACCTGACCATCGTCGAGGGCTCGGATCCGGTGGCCGCGCTCCTGCGGTCGACCGACGACAACTGCGGATCGACCTGCTCGGGGTCGGCCTGCGCCAGCGGTGGCGGCAACGTCTGACCGCTCCCACCTGCGTGACAGAGGCCCGGCGTGCGGCTGACGCTGCCGCACACCGGGCCTCGCCCTTCCCGGAAACGAGGTGAACCACTGTGTACCGAGCCGTGGGCCCTGCCGTGCTTCGCGCATCGGCCTGGTCGCGTGAGACAGTCACCTGGCCCGACCTTGCGAGCGGCTCCGCTGCGGAGCTGCGTTCCTGGCTGCAAGTCGCCTGGGCCGATCCCGCGCTGGTATCGGCGGTGGAGGTGGCCGCCGGCGCGCAGCTGGGCAGCCGCGTTCGGGCGGTGATTGCGGGGAAGGAGATCGGCAGTGCCCGCCTTCGGCGGCTGACGACCTCCGTGATGCACTACGTCCTGCGTGCGCAGGGCAGGGCCACGCCGTTCGGGTTGTTCGCCGGGGTCACCGCCGTCCCCTTCGGGCGCGAAGCCGTCGCCCCCGAGTGGGGGCCGGTCCGGGCCGTCGCCCGGCCGGACTCCAGATGGCTGAAGGGAAAGTCGAAGCTTCTGGAAGAGCTGCTGGCTGAACGGCTGCCGGTGATCGCCAACAACCTCCACGTCGAAGCGGCAGGACGGATCGTCCTGCCGGTCACCCCGCATCCGGCGGACCGAATGCCGGTAGAGGTATCCGTACGCGCCACCCGAGCGGTCCGCGCGGCACTGCACGAGGCTTCCACCGCCATCGGACTCGGCACCTTGGCCGATCGGGTCGCCGACCAGTTACCTCGCGCGCAGCCGGGCCAGATCCGGCTGATGCTCGGCGAACTGCTGCGTCAGCGGTTGCTGATCAGCGCGCTGCACCCGCCGATGACCGCCGTCGACCCGCTCGGCCACCTTCTGGCGGGACTGGCAGAGCTCGGCGCTCACGATGTCCCGCAGGCGGCCTGGGTCGTCGATGATCTCGGGTTGGTGGCGGACAGCCTTGACCGGCACAACCGCCTCTGCGAGCCCGGTGTGCAGCGGAAGGTACGGCAGGTACTCACCTCGATCATGGCCGAGTCTGGAGATGACCGGCCCTTGATGGTGGACCTGCGGCTGGATGTCGGCCCGGTGGCGCTGCCCGAACAGGTTGCCGCCTACACGGCGCGAGCGGCAGAGCTCCTGACCCGCCTGAGCCCCCAGCCGCGAGGAAACCCGTCCTGGCTTGACTACCACGCGCGCTACATCGAGCGGTACGGGCCCGGTGCCGTCATCCCCGTCACCGAGCTGGTGAACCCCGACACCGGACTCGGGCTCCCTGCCCGGTACCGGGATTCGTCGTTGCCGGATGTACCTGCTCGGCTCGGGCGCCGCGACGGCCGACTGCTGGCCATGGCCCAGAAGGCTACCGTCGAGGGCACGGTCGAGATCGCGATGGACAAGCGCATCATCGAGCGCCTGGCAGTGGACCAGGACCCGGAGCTGGTGCAGCCGAGCGCGGAACTCACAGTCCACCTGGGCGCCGCCAGTCCGGCCGCGCTGAACAGCAGGGAGTTCACGGTGACGGTCGTTGCCGTGCCCCGTGCGGCCGGCACCACCACAGCCAGATTCCTGCACCTGATCGACGGCGCTCTTCGCGAGGACCTCGAAGACGCGATCTGTGGGGTGCCGACGTTACGTGCCGATGCCCTGCCGGTCCAGCTGTCCGTACCACCGCTGTTCACCAAGGTGGAGAACGTCGCCCGCGTGCCTGCGCTCCTCCCGGTGTTGTCGCTGGGGGAGTACTCGGCACCAGGTCGGCCGGGTCTGCAGCTGGACGAACTGGGGGTGTGCGCGGACGAACACCGCATGTGGCTCGTCACGTTGGCCGATCGCCGCCCGGTCGAGGTCCGCGTGCTGAACGCCGTGGAGTTCCGGGCGCACACCCAGCCGATAGCCAGGTTTCTCTGCGAGATCACCAACGCCTTCACACCGGTGCTCACCGGCTTCGACTGGGGAGCGGCCGGCAGACTGCCGTTCCTGCCCCGACTTCGCCACGGACGGATCGTGTTGTCTCCGGCTCGCTGGAACCTGCCCGCCACCGATCTGCCTGCAGTTGAGACGCCTTGGGGGGAGTGGGAGAAGGCGGCCCGTGCCTGGCTTTCGCTGTACCGCGTGCCGGCCCTGGTCTACCTGACCCGACGTGACCTGAAGCTGCCGCTCGACCTTGACCAAGCGGCACACCTATTCCTGCTGCGTGAACACCTCTTCCGGGAGCCATCGGCCGTCCTCACCGAGGCCCCGATCCCGGGATCGAACGGATGGTGCGGCGGCCGGGCACACGAGATCACCGTTCAGCTGCGCTCGACCCGGGCCCCGTTGCCAGCCACCCGGCGACGGCCCGCGCGCTGCACCGGGGCTCACGACGGGCACCTGCCGGGAGCGTCTCGATGGCTGTACGCCAGGCTGTACGGCAACCCGAACCGCGCCGACGCCGTGCTGGAACGGATGCCGGTGCTGCTCGGACAGTGGACCGACACCCCACAATGGTGGTTCCTGCGCCACACGGACCCCGATCCCCATCTGCGCCTGCGGTTGCTCCTGCCTGACGCCGCCCCGTGGACGCTCGCTGGGGAGCGGA
The DNA here is from genome assembly GCF_040651155.1 of Kitasatospora sp. NPDC048545. Classification (NCBI taxonomy): domain Bacteria; kingdom Bacillati; phylum Actinomycetota; class Actinomycetes; order Kitasatosporales; family Streptomycetaceae; genus Kitasatospora; species Kitasatospora sp. NPDC048545. Next base: position 47,588 of record NZ_JBEZIQ010000039.1, on the reverse strand, counting down.
TGGCCGAGTGGTCCAGCCAGCTGCGGGCCGACGGCCTGATCACACGGCTCCAGCTGGACACCTACCAGCCGGAGACCGGCCGATACGGGGAGGGCGCGGCACTACGCCAGGCCGAAGCCGTGTTCGCCGCCGACTCTCGCGCCGTCATCGCCCAGCTCGCGTACGTGGCGGCCGAGAAGCCTGACCGTGCGGCGGTGACGGCGGCCAGCATGACGGCCATCGCCACCGCGCTGCTCGGGCCGGACACCGGCCGTAGTTGGCTGCTCAATCAGCCATCCCCTGTTGGTGACTCGCGGATGCCTCGCTCCGTCAGCCAGCAGGCGATCGCGCTGGCCGAGCAACCCGGGCTCTGGCCTGCGCTGGAACTCACCGCCACAGGCCGGGCGGTGGCCCGCGCCTGGGCCGAGCGTGCACACCAACTCCGCACCTACCGCCAGACCCTGCTCGAACGAGGCGAGTTGGAGCCGGAAGACGTGATCGGGGCGCTCCTCCATGTCCATCACGCACGAGCGATCGGCATCGACGTGGAAAGCGAACGTGCTTGCCGCCGCCTTGCCCGCGCCGTCGCCCTCTCCGACACCGCCCGCCGCCCGGAAGGACCACTCCGATGACCACCACCGCCGAGCGTGACCACGACACCTTAGTTGCGCTGACCGCTTCGCTCCTCCTGCCGCCCGACAGTGGCTCGGCGAAGTGGGGACAGTCCCTGGCCAAGGGCGCGCCAGGCATCGCCCTGCTGCACGTCGCCCGCGCCGCCTCTGGCAGCGGCGACTGGGACACCGCACACGCCTGGGTCGCCGCCTGCCTTCGCCGCCCCGTCCTCTCGACCCCAGGCACCGGTTTGTACTTCGGCGCGCCTGCACTGGCTCACCTGCTGCGCACCGCTGCCGCGTACGGTCCCCGAGCCTATGTGTCGCAGATCGCCCAACTGGATGCGACGGTCGAGAAGATGACCGAGCGGCGCCTCGCGACAGCGCACCAACGAGTCACCCAGCTCGACCGGCCGATCTTCGCCGAGTACGACCTGCTGTACGGAATGACCGGCCTCGGGGTCCATTTTCGGTCCTGCGGCGACAGCCACCGGCTTCGCGACGTGCTCACCTACTTGGTCCGGCTCACCGAGCCGCTGCGGGACCGCCCCGGCTGGTGGACCGATATCGCGCCTTCGGGGGACCCTTCACCGCACTACCCTGGTGGCCACGGCAATCTGGGCCTCGCCCACGGTATCCCCGGCCCCCTCGCGCTGCTGGCTCTCGCCTACCGCGACGGCATCCGAGTGCCTGGCCACCGAGAGGCGATCGAGCGGATCACCGCCTGGTTGGACGCCTGGCGCCAGGACGTCCCCGCCGGATCGTGGTGGCCGGAAGCCCTCGTCGCCAGCGAGATCCGCGCGGGCCGTACCCGCCAGCAGAGCCCACTCCGTCCCTCCTGGTGCTACGGCACCCCGGGTATCGCCCACGCCCTGCACCTGGCAGCACTCGCCACCGAGGATGGAGCGCGAGCCGGGAACGCCGAGCAGGCCCTGGCCGACTGCCTCGCCGACTCCGCCCAGCTTGCAGGACTCGCCGACAACAGTCTCTGCCACGGAACCACAGGACTTCGGTTGCTCGCTCACCGCTTCGCCGACCGCGTGCCGAACCCGGAGACAGAGGACCGACTCCGCGCAGCCGCCGACGCCGTGCCCCTCCTGGACATCGCACCCGTCGAACCGGGTCTGCTCGAAGGCGCAGCCGGTACCGCTCTGGCGCTGCACACCCTCACCACCGGCCGTGCCGGCATCAACTGGGATGCCTGCCTGCTGCTGATCTGAGCCGAAGGAGGCACCGTGAACAGCCCTGACGAACCGTCCTGGTTCCAGCACCACCTGCACCTGGCCGGCCCCACCGCCGAGATCCACGCGGCGCGGTACCTCGGCCCAGCCCTGGCCGCCTTGGAGGGCAACGCCGTAATCGCCACCTGGCACTTCCTGCGAAAGGGCGACCGCTGGCGGCTGCGCTTCCAGCCGGCCGGCACGGCGGAGGGGGCCACCGGCACGACGGCGGTGGAAGAGGCGCTGGAGCAGTGCCGCGATGCCGGAATGATCACGGCCTGGACCACCGTGGTCTACGAGCCGGAGACCCGCGCCTTCGGGGGCCTGGAAGGGATGGATGCCGCCCACCGCCTTTTCCACCTCGACAGCCGCTGCGCCCTTGCCTATCTGCGCGCAGTCCACACCGGTCAACTTCCCGACCAGCGGCGCGAACTGGCCGTCCTCCTCGGCGTCGCAGCGATGCGAGCAGCCGGTCTGGACTGGTACGAGATCGGCGACACGTGGGTGAAGGTCGCCGAGAACCGTCCGACCACCACGGCCGGCGGATCGCGACTCCGCGATTCGGTGCGGACCCTGCTGAGTACGGACACCGGGCCGGACTCGGCTCTCGTGTCAGGTGGCCGACTCGCCTTCGCCGCCGAATGGTTCGAGGCCTTCGGGGACTACGGCCGCGGACTCCGGAAGCTGAACGACAGCGGTCGGCTCCAACGCGGGCTTCGACGGGTCCTCGCGCACCAGCAGCTGTTCCACGCCAACCGGCTCGGGCTCAGCCATGAGGAGCAGGCCCTGCTTGCCGGCTCCGCCGCGACGGCCGTCCTCGACCTGTACTCCACTCCAGGAGCCGCCCCGTGATCACAACTGGCCCGCTCGCCGGTGCGCTCAACCGCTACCCGCTCGTCCCCCGCAAGCGCGCTCTCGCCCGTCCTCTCGACCATCGGGTAGGACGGCTCACCGAGCTTGCCAAGGCGGCCGACGTCGGCTCTGACCTCGTCGCCGCGTCTGGCGTCCACAACCTCGCGGCCCTCCTGGCCGCCGACCGGGGCCTGCCCGACTTGGCCCGGACTCTGTGCTTCAGCCACGCGGACCTGTACCTCGCCCGTCGCCCGCTCGCTGCCGAACACGCCTGCCTCGCACTCGAACCGTTGGTCAACCTCGCCAACCTGGCCATCCGCGAGGGTGACGGCAGCGGTGCAATCGCCGTGATGGACGAACTCGCGCTCGCAGTCGCCAGCGGGAACGACGCGGTGCTGGAAGGCCGGACGGTCACACTCGCCGACTTGACCATTCCAGGCCCCGCGAAGGGAGATGTCAGTGAATGGCTGGACAACGTGCGCGTGTACGACGGCGCGCGTGCCCTCGTCCGGGCCGGGCGCTGGGTTGACGCCTACCTGCACCTGAAGCAAGCGGGCGAGGGCGGCCGGAGAATGTTCGACGGCCGCCAAGTCGGTGCCATCGCCCTCACCGTCCAGGGGCACACTGACCTGGCGCTCAGGGTCCTTGCCGAAGCCCCGGCCGAGGAACCCTGGGAAGCCGTTGTCGCCTCCTCGCTGACCGTCGCCTGCATGCTGCTCGCCGGCCGCCCGTGCGCGGAGCAGGCCGAGGCGATGATCAACGCCCACTGTTGCCTGGACAGCCACGATGACATGCCGATCTTCGACCTCCGTCTCGCCCTGACGGTCTCCGATCTTGCTGCGGCGGCCGGTCGCCCCGGTGACGCCGAGAGGATCTTCGCTGACGCTGCCCGTACGGTCCTCGTGGGGGCCGAAGGCTACAGCGCCCGCGACCTGCTCGCGCACCCCCGCTCGGTCAACCTCACCGGAGCCGAGCGCGAGCAGCTCTCCGCTTTCGTCACCTCGGCCGGCCTGGGCGCACTCCACCTGTCCACCGACCTCGAGGACCGCATCAGCGCTGCCCTGACCCTGGCCACGAAGGTCATCACCACCACGCTCGACACGCCCCCAAAGGATTCTCGTTGAGGCCACGGACCTGATCGTCACGCCAACTGGAAGCGCGAACACTACGGCCGGGAGAACGAGACGACGGCAAGGTCGGTGCGCAGCGACATACCGCCTCCGCCTGCTGAGGCCGTCTTCCTCGGCCCCGACCGGCGAGTTCCGGCGAGACCACCGCCGACCGCTGCCCCCGGCGCCGGCGGCCTCCATGGAGGCAAGGTGCAGGTCGATGGTGAGGGCCCACCGTCGTCCACCGGCTCGCGGCCTCGGCCTTGAGGCCCGCGAGTGGTGGGTGTGGAGGTCGCGGAAAACGCGGGGATGTCGTCGGCTGGCAGGGCGCTGTGTTGCCGATTACCTACCTCAGCGACTGCGTCAGGGTGGCGGTCTCCGGCGGGCTGGTCGGCCATTTCCTGCGCGACGCCGCCGTCCTGCGCGCGCGGCTGCCTGGCACTCAGCAGCATCGGCGCCCGGCACCAGCGCAGCCGGACCAGGGCCCGCCTGGACATGGACCCCGGACTGTGCTCCCACCGGCTGTCGTCCGCAGCCCTGCTGCACGGTCCAGTGGCGACCCACCGGTTCGGCCCGTGCGGTGAGCCGGATCGGCCTGCACGCGCCCGGACCGCGTCCGTGGCCGTCGGCGCCGGTCAGGCGCGTCCGTCCGCGAAGTCGGCTTCGGCGTCGGACGGCAAGGGCCGGGCGGGCAGGATGTCGAAGACGGCGGCGGTGTCGGTGATGTCCAGAAGCCGGGTGACCTGGCGGGAGGGGCGGCGAGGTGGAAGCCGATTCCCGCCGCGATCGCGAACTGGCGGGCGTGCAGGAGTTCGTTGAGGCCGGAGGAGGAGCAGAAACCCAGGGCGGAGCAGTCGACCACGAGCGTGCCGGGCACGGGAGGGTCGGACAGGGCGTTGCTCAGGGCGTGGGCGAGGGCCGGTGCGGTGTCCAGGTCGGCGTGACCGGTCAGCGCGAGGACGCGGGTGCCGGCGGGTGCCGGGCACCGGTGGGCGCTCAGGGGTGTGTGCATGCCCGAAGTCCTTCCAGCCGGGGTGGTGCTCGGGGCGGTGTCCATCCGACCATCGCTCCTTCGATTGTCCTCCCGCAGCCCTTGGAGCGAACCGGTCACGTCCCGGCATCCCGAAAGCGAACCTCAACTCCGGTGACGGTGCGGGAATCCGCGGTGACGCGTTGCATGCGAGCCCGCCGACATGGCGCTCCCCGTCCGGCCCGCGACCTGTTCCCCGGTGAGGGCCGGGTGGTGCCGGTAGAGACGGTCTGTAGCGCGGAACACGCCCGGAACGGTCGATGCGGCTGATGCGGCATGGAAGGCGGGCGTGCGGGCACACGATGACTCCCAGGCCGGCCGAACCGGGTCGGTCCCGAGCGAAAGGGCGGCTGCGCATGGGCGACCGCGTGGACATCTGGCAGTTCCGCACCGACTCCGGTCACACCGCCGACACCGACCTCGTCGGGTTTCACGTCGAGGCCACCGACGGGCCGATCGGCAAGATCCACAAGCTGTCCGAGGACGCCGGCACGCAGTTCCTGGTCGTCGACACCGGGCCGTGGATCTTCGGCAAGCTCGTCCTGCTGCCCGCAGTGACGGTGTCCCGGATCGAACCCGACGAACGCAAGGTCCACCTCGACCGGACGAAGGAGGAGATCAAGAACGGCCCCGACTACGACGAGCACACCCACGAGGCCGACACCGGCTACCGGGACCGCTACGCCCTCTACTACGACCCCTACTACGGGATGCCCCTCAAGTGACGCCCGCCGGGCAACGCCGGTGGCGGGATCGTGCCGAGTGCGGCGTCAATGCCCCGGGCTGTCCGGGGTTGATGCTGTTCAACCCGACCCGTGCTTCCGTGTCGGCGGCGCGGCTCGGGGTGAGCGGACCGACGTGGTCGGCGCGGCGGACCGGCACGCCGCCCCTGGTCGGCTTGCGCCCGGCGCGCAGAAGACCTGGTGGAGCGGGCGGCTGAGGGCGGGTGTTCCGATCACGGCGTGCTGTCCGGGACGCCAGCCCGTGCTGTGACCATCGCTCGTCCCTGCGTGAGCAACTGTTCCCGGTGTCCCGCACACGATCCTCACGGGGGCTGGTCGGCTGGTTGCCTGCTCCCAGTGGAAGCGCCTGGTCCCGTGGGGTAGCTCTTGATGGGTCGTCAGGATGCGCAGCACGCTCGGCCGTTGGCTGCGAGCCGGCCGGGATGCCGGATGAGGGCCGACGACGGGCGGCTCCGGACGCTCGGTGGTGTGGGTTCCCGTGTCGGCGGCACGAGGGGCGGATTGTCCCCGAGTGGGTTCAGCGCACGGGGCGGTGACCCGTGCGCCGTACCCTTGCGGCCCCGAGGATCAGCGCGACGACGAATACTGCCACGCCGATGACGAGGAGGTAGAGCAGGCCGTGGACGACGGCTCCGATGAGGCCGAGGACGATCGCCGCGAGAACGAGCAGCAGCACCCAGGTCATCACGTGTTCCTCCTGTCGGTGTGCCCCCGGGCCGGCCGGTGTTCGCCGTCGTTCCCGGGCGGGTGAGAGCGGGCCGTCCGGCTCGTGTCCGGGCGGATCCCATGGGTGCCCGGGCTACAGGGATCGCGTTGGACGAGCGGTCGGCTACCAGCGGTACCAGCGGGCGCGGCTGGATCCCGAGGATCCGCGGGCCACGAACCCGAGCAGCCACAGCACCAGTACGGCGATCGCCACCCACCACAGGAGGTGAAGGGCGAAGCCTGCCCCGAACAGCAGCAGGATGACCAGTAGGACGAACAACAGCGCGATCATGGTCGATCACCTTCCTCGGCCCTCGTCTGCCCGGCGCGCCCCGCTTTATGCGTGCACATTCGGGCCAGGCTCGCCAGGGTGCGGCGACTGGGGCTCCTCCGGAGGTCGAGCGGACAAGGGGTGGTCGTGGTGCCGGCATCCGACGCCGTCAGGCGCTGCGCCATGCGGTGGCGTACAGGGGCTGACAGGCTTGTGCGAGGCCGGCCTGCGCCGACCCGTCCGGCGCCAGGGGAACCCGCATGGTCAAGGCGATCCAGAGCCTTGCCGGGTTCGATGCGCAGCTGGCCTCGGGGGCCTATCTCGTTGTCCGTTTCACTGCCGCCCGGAATGGGGCTTCCGGTGAGACGGAGCGGTTCTTCGCACGGTGCAGCAGGGGGATTCCGTCGATCGACTTCGTGGTCGTCGACATCGACGAGATCCCTGAGATCGGCGACAGGTATGGGGTTCAGGCCATGCCGACTTTCGCCGTATTCAAGGGCGAGAGCAATCGGGATGCGGTCATCGGGCCGAACCGGGCTGCTCTGCGAGCCAGCTCCGAATCCTTCGACAGGTCGCCGGGGATGACGGTGTGGCGCATGACCGGGGGTACCCGCTGGACTGACCTCAGGTCGGTGCGCGCGTGGCGAAGGAGCGCCGCGCAGTGTGCCCGCCGGCCAGCGGCATGTGCGTAGCCGAGCCGTCGCCGCCGCGGTCGATCGCCTTGTGTGTCGACGCGCCCCGGATGATGCGTGCCGACCGGGGTCGGGTTCGCCAGGGTGGCTACCGGTGGCCGCGCCCGGTGGCCGGGACGAAGGAGGGTGGTCGACATGGTGTTCCAGTATTCGGCGAGCAAGGGCGGAGAGGACGGGCGAGGCCGGTTCGAGGAGTTCGCGGAGCTGGCGTCCAACTTCACCAGCTCCCCGCTGTTCGCGCTGTTGTGCTTCCTGTTGGTGGGGATGTTCGTCGTCGTGAACGCGGTCGGGCTGTCGACCGAGTGGCGGCTGGTGACGGGGGACGCGATGAGCGCGGTGACACTGCTGTTGCTCGCGATGCTGAAGAACTCCGAGCGGCGGGCCGAACACGCCATCCAGCGCAAGCTCGACGCGATCGCCCGGGCGATGCTGGAGCAGCAGGAGGGCAGACGAGGGCAGGCCCATGAGGACCTGAAGGCCGCTATCGGGATGGAGGAACGGCTGTAGTGCCCGGCACGGGCCTCGACCCGGGCATGCGGTCACGGAGGTTCGGACCAGTGCTGATCACTACGGGCGGGCCGGGCGGACCGGCACCTCGACCTACCGGCGTGTCTCGACCGGCCCGTCGGGCCCGCGCCGGTGACGACAGCTCACGGCGAACCGTCGGTTGCCGGTCGCATGTACGACGTGTCGGCGGGCCCCTCGGGTACGCGGGGCAGGGACTGCTCGACACCATCGACCAGTTGGGAGAGCGCCCGGCGGTGGAGCAGGTGCAGGAGCAGAGCGACGGGCGGACCGTGGAGACCTGCGCACCGGCCGTGCAGTGGGTGTTCGTCCATCACGACGAGCGTGCCGGCGCCCCAGGCGACGAGCTCGACGGTGATGCGGGCACTGCCCAGTCGGCCTGCGAACGTCTCCAGCTCCAGGCGGCTCCGCGGCTCGTTGATCCGTACGACGGTCTGGCCGTGGAAGCGCAACGGACCGATGGTCGCGGTGTATTCGAGACCTGACCCGATCTGAGGCCATCGGCCCGTGCTCGACCGGATCCGTGCGGTCCGCGGGACCCATTGTTCGCACTGCGAAGGATCGGCCAGTACCCGCCACACCGTCTCGGGGGGACGTTCCACCAGGACATGCCGGACGGACATGGCTACCTCCTGCGAGCTGAACCGGCACGACCCCGTGCAACCGTGGCGCCTGCCCCGCACGACGAGGTCGACAGTCGACGGGGCGGGGTCGTAGCGTTCGGCGAGGGCTGTATCGACGGGCCGGTGGACAGCGTCCCGCCGTGCGGTAGCCCGGCAGCGACCGGTTGCCGCCGCCGGGTCGGGCTGCGTGAGCGGCTAGTGCTTCAGCGCGTCCTTCACTTTCTGGCCGGCCTGCGCCATGTCGCCCTTCGCCTGCTCCGCCTTGCCCTTCACGACGAGGCTCTCGTTGCCGACGGCCTTGCCTGTCGTCTCCTTGACCTTGCCCTTGACGGTGTCGGTCGTGTGCTTGATCTTCTTTCCCGCACTCATGCCGTCCTCCTGTGCTTGGCTGCCCCCTCGGCGGCGCGTCTTCCCGGTTCTACGGAAAGTAGGCTGAGTGCGGAGAGAATCCTGCTCGTGGATTCCCCCCGATCTTCGGGCCACCTCGCTCCCGGCAGTCGCAGGGAGCGGGCCGGTGCTGATCGTCGGCCCCGACCGGTCCTGGTCAGCGGGCTTCGTCGCTGTATTCCTCGTCCTCCTCCAGCGGCTCCTCGTCCTCCTCGCCCTCCTCGTACTCGTCACCCTCCGCCGGCTCCTCCTCGCCTTCCTCGTACTCGTCGTAGGGTTCTTCCTCCTCGCCGTACTCGTCCTCTGCCGGTTCCTCCTCCTCGTCGTACTGCTCGTCCTCGTACTCGTCCTCCTCGGGCTGGTCGCCCTGGGCGGCTTCGTCTTCCATGGCTTCGTCGTGAGTGCGGACGACCTCGCCGTCGCGGATCTCACCGCGCCAGCCCTCCGCTTCGTCGTTCGTCAGGGAGACGTGCCGCTGGAAGTTCTTGAAGTCCAGGCGCAGGCGCCGTCCTTGGGCCCGCCAGATGTTGCCGGTCTTCTCGAAGAAGCCGTTGGGGTAGTACTCGACGACGAGGACGATGCGGGTCAGGTTCGGGGTGAGCTCGTGGAAGCTGACGGCCCCGCGGGTGCTGCCCTTGGCTCCTTCGGAGGTCCACACGATGCGCTCGTCGGGAATCTGTTCCTGGACCGTCGCCTTGAAGCTTCGCTTCGACGGCCCGACCTTGACCTTCCAGTCCGTGGTGACCTCATCGCCCTGTGAGACGCTCTGCACGCCCTTGGCGAATCCGCTGAAGTCCTCGTACTGCGTCCAGTGGTCGTAGGCGGTCCGCACGGGCACGCCGACATCCAGCGTCTCCACGATGTTCATCGTCTTCTTGCCGGCCTTGCGGCCGGGTTTTCCGCCTCCGCCGAAGGTCTCCTTGGCCTTCTCGACGACGTTGTCCTTGATGCTCTTGGCCTTTTCGGAGAGGAAGGCCTTGAGTGGGGAGTCGCCCTGCAGGACACGGGCCCCGACCTTGGGCAGGACCCCGCCGTTCTCGGCGACGTCTCCGAGGGTGTCGGTGAGTTCGGAGACCTTGTCGCCGGCTTTCTCCACCAGGTGCTCCAGCTGGGCGCCGAGGAAGTTGACGGCTTCCTCCCGCAGTCGGTCGACACCCGGCATGTCCGCGGACTTGTTTCCCGTGATGGCCATGGCTCACCTCCGTCGGGTCCGCGTCGACGGTTTGGCGGCGGTGCTCTTGCTCGCGGTGGTCTTCTTCGCGGCGGTCTTCTTCGCTGCGGTCTTCCTCGCGGGAGCCGCCGCCTTCTTGCTCGCGGTGGTCTTCTTCGCGGCGGTCTTCGACGTCGTGGACCGGGTCGACGACTTCTTGGCGGGTGCGGTGCTCTTGGACGCGGTCTTCTTAGCCGTCGGTGCGGTCTTCTTCGCCGGAGGTGCCGTCTTCCTGGCGGGTTTGCGGGCTGCGGTCTTGGCCGCGGTCTTTCTCGGTGCAGCACGGGAGGGCCGCGGCCGGTCATCGGCGGAGCCCGCGGTGCGGCGGCGTCGCGCCGGCTTCGCGGGAGGAGCTTCCTCCTCGGGCTCCGGCTCCTCCTCCGCTTCCTCCTCGGGCTCCTCCACCTCGTCGAGCTCCTCCTCGTCCTCTTCCGGCTCTTCCTCCCACTCCTCCTCCCCGGTTTCGTCGTACGGCTCCTCCGCCTCCTGCTCGTCGTCCGGCTTCGGCTTGCCGATGTTGAGGGTGCGCTCCCTCAAGGAGTCGGCCAGTTCGCCGAGGCGTCGGTCGGCGGCCGCGGCCACCGCCTTCTTGCCCGTTTCCAGGAGCTCGCCGCGGACCTGCTCGTTCAGCTCGGCGACCTGCGGAACCTCGCTGAGCCTGCGGATGCCTTCGGTCGCGAGCTCGCGCGGGTCGAGGCCGAACCGGCGCCCTGCGAGGTAGGTGGCGACGGCGAACGCGAGACGACCCTTCTTGGCGCGTCCGAGCACGTAGCCGCCGGCGACAGCCGCCGCCAAGGCGATCTTGGTGGTGTCCTTCATGGGGCATCCCCTTCCGGCGATCGCCCCTTCTCGAGTGATCGGCACCAGCGAAGGGGCCGTTCTATGTCGTTGCCGAGCGCGAAACACGCCGATCGTGCGGCTGGTGCGGTGTGTCGGCGTGCAGTGTGCCGGTCCGTCGCTGCGGCATCGGTCGCGGCAGTCCGCGCCGGAACACGCACTCCGAACTCCAGCGAGTGTGCGTGCTCCAGCCGGGCTCCGCAGATGGGGCCCAGCGTTTCCAGTCTGGCATGCCGCACTGTGCGCGCACCTGGAATCGATGCCTTGCAGGCGCACGGCCGCGCGCTCTGCGCCCGCACGCAGACAGCCCGTTACGAGCCCGGTCCCGCGGTGCCGCGGCCGCTCAAGGGGCACAAAATCGAACGATATTATTGCCGCATATCGGGCATGCGTGATGGGTGAGCGTTCGCAGAAGTCCTTCCCCGACCGGGAGAAGAGGCATGACCGCAGGCAACGAGCACGACGCGGGACCGAAGAAGGTCAGCGCGCGCCCGACCCGGTCGCAGGCCGGCGCCGTACGCCGCACGAAGAGCCAGTCGGAGTCACCGTCCCGGCGCAAGCGGCACGTATCCGCGCCGGACGCTATGCGTAACGCCGCCCGACAACTGCAGGAACTCCTCGGACGTGTTCCGGAGTCGGTATCGGCCCTGAAGCCCGTCGAGGGGGGCTGGCAAGCCGACGTGGAGGTGGTGGAGCTGGAACGCGTTCCCGAGACCACCAGCGTGCTGGCCAGCTACCGGGTGACGCTGGACGAGGACGGCGAACTGCAGTCCTACGAGCGGATCCGTCGCTACACCCGTGGTCAGGTCGATCGCCCGACCTGACCGACCTCGCGACGAAGCAGAAACGCCCGCGTTCATCGCGAGAGCGGGCGGTGAAGGGAGGCACCGTGACTGTGGTGCCGCAAGGCGCAGCCAGTGTTTCCCGCAGTGGGAACACCGGAAATCTCTACGACGTCATCGAGCTGATCCTCGACCGGGGCCTGGTCATCGACGTCTTCGTCCGGGTCTCGTTGGTCGGCATCGAGATCCTCAAGATCGACATCCGTGTCGTAGTCGCCAGTGTCGACACCTACCTGCGCTTCGCCGAGGCGTGCAACCGCCTCGACCTGGAGTCCGGGCGGAAGGCACCGGCCCAGCTCACCGACATCGTGGGTGAGGTCACCGAAGGCGGCGCCCGCGGCAAGAGCAAGGGCGCACTGACCGGCGCCGTCGAGGCGGTCACCGATGCCCTCCACCTCGGAGACGACAAGGAGGAGGACGAAGAGGAGGAGCCCGCACCCAAGCGCACACGGCCCACCCGCCGGCCCACCAGGCGACGGGAGGAATGAGATGACCGTCTACGTCTACTCCATCACCGCAGCCGACCACCCCCTCGACCTGACCGGCCTCGACACGGTCGGTCCCGCCCCCGCCGTACTGCGATCCCTCGACGCCGGTCCGCTGGCGGCCGTCGTCAGCGACGCACCCGCGGAGCTGCGTCCCAAACGACGCGACCTGACGGCCCACCAGGGCGTCCAGGAACGCCTCATGGCCGACGGAACCGTGCTGCCGCTGCGCTTCGGCCTCACCGCACCCGACGACGACGCCGTCCGTGCGGCCCTCGACCAGCACCGCGAGGAGTACCTCCAGCGGCTGGACCAGCTGGAAGGCTGCGCCGAATACCACATCAAGGCCGCCGTCGAGGGGGACGTCCTGCTGCGGCAGATCCTGCAGGATTCGCCCCGGGCCCGACAGCTCAACGACGACATCAAGGCCGGCGGCGGCAGCCCCGAACTGCCGCTCGCCCTCGGGGAACTCGTCGCGCAGGAGATCCTGGCCCGTCACCAGGCCCTGGCCGCAGGCATCACCGAGGCACTGCGCCCCCACACCCGCCAGGAACAGGCGTCCGATCCCGTCGGGAACGACTTCCTGAACATCTCCTTCCTCGTGGACCACGAGCACCGGGAACTGTTCCTCACCGCGGAGAAGGGCCTTGCAGCCGAACTCGGCGCCGACTGCGACGTCCGGCTGTACGGGCCGCTGCCCCCCTACAGCTTCGTCTGAAGGATCTGAAGGAGCCGGGCCATGGGACTGATCACCCAGATCCTCACCCTCCCGCTGGCGCCGGTGCGCGGCACCGTCTGGGTGCTCGAACGCGTCATCGAAACCGCTGAGAACGAGTACTACGACCCGGCGCCCGTCCAACAGGAACTCGCCGCACTGGAGCGAGCGCTCCTCGCCGGAGAGATCGACGAGGAGACCTTCGACCGGCGTGAGGACGAACTCCTCGACCGCCTCGACGAGATCCGGGCCCACACCCGGCGCCACGCGCGCTGACCGCACCGGCAGCCCGATGAGTGAACGGAGGACAGCGCACCGTGAGTGACTCCCTCGCGAACCGTCTGGGCTCGCTGCCCTCCCGATCCGCGCCCTACCAGCCCTCCTCCTCCGCCAATCTCGCCGACATCCTGGAGCGGGTCCTGGACAAGGGCATCGTCATCGCCGGCGACATCCAGATCAACCTCCTCGACATCGAACTGCTCACCATCAAACTGCGCCTCCTCATCGCCTCCGTGGACAAGGCCAAGGAGATGGGCATCGACTGGTGGGAACACGATCCTTCGCTGTCCTCCCGCGCCGACCGCTCCACATCCCACCTGGAGGAGGAGAACCGGCGCCTGCGTGAACAGATCGAGACCCTGCGCGCCGAGGCCGCTCTTCCGCCCGCAAGCGCGCCCGAGGAAAGCGCCGCAGCGCGCCGCCCGGCCCGGCCGGCCAAGCGGCCGACAACTCGCCCACGACCAAGCCCAGGTGACACATGAGTGACACCTCCCTCACCTACGCCTACGCCGTCGCCCGGGACCGCACCCCCGCCCTGGTCGCCGAGGCGGGCGCACTCACCGGCGTCGCCGGCGCACCCGTCCACCTCCTGAGGTCCGACCGCACCACTGCCCCGGTGGCCGTCGTCAGCCCCGTCCCCGCCGAGGACTTCCACGAGGAGGCCCTGCGCCGCCATCTGGAGGACCTCGGCTGGCTCGAAGTACTGGCGCGCGCCCACCACGGCGTCATCGAAGCCCTGACGGCCTGCGCAACCCTCCTCCCGCTGCGGCTGGCCACGGTCTACCTCGACGAGGACCGGGTGCGCGCCATGCTCGACCACAACCAGGAACTGTTCCTGGACGCCCTGGCGCGCCTGGACGGCCACGTGGAGCTGGGCGTCAAGCTCTACATCGAAGCCGCACCCGACACCTCGGCCGCAACGACGGCCCCGCCGGAGCCGGCGCTCAGTCCAGGGCGCGCCTACCTACGCCGTCGCCGCAGCGAGCAGGACGCACGTGACGACGCCCACCGGGCAGCCGAGCAGGCGGCAGAACGGATCGCAGCCGTCGCCCGCTCCCACGCCGTGCAGTGGGCACGGCACCGTGTCCAGGAAGGAGAGCTGGCAACCGGACCCGGGCAGAACGTCACCAACGACGCGTACCTGGTGCCCATCGCCCACGCCCACGCCTTCCGGGAGGAGGTCCTGCGTGCCACGGACGGCTTCAACGGCCTGCGCGTCGAGGTCACCGGCCCATGGGCCCCCTACTCCTTCGCCACCCTTCCCGAGCCCGGCGCGAGCACACCGTGATCACCCCGGACCGCACCCCCGTCGCCCGCGCCGGCACGACCCCGCCACAGCGGCAGGTCGCCCTCGTCGATCTGCTGGATCGACTGCTCAGCGGTGGAGTGGTCGTCACCGGCGACCTCGTCCTGACCGTCGCCGACATCGACCTCGTACGGATCTCGCTGCGCGCCCTGATCACCTCGATCAGCGACCGCAACCCCGCCCCGTGGGCCGAGGCGCGCCCCGCCGGGAGAACGGGACCACCGTGACCGAGGACAGCTTCCCCCACCCGGACCGTCGCAAAGAGGTCGCCGAGGCGGCCGAGCGCGCGCTCCGTGTCCTGCCGGCCACCACGAGCGACGGGGCGCCCGCAGGCCGGAGCCGCCCGCAACAGATGCCCCGAAGGATCACGACCGACCCCGAGACGGTCGAACGGGACCTGATGAAGCTCGTCCTCACCCTCGTCGAGCTGCTGCGACAGCTCATGGAGCGTCAGGCGCTGCACCGCGTCGAAGCCGGCGACCTCACCGAGGAACAGGAGGAGACCCTGGGAGCCACCCTGATGGCCCTGCACGACCGCATGACCGATCTGTGCACCCGCTACGGGCTGACCATGCAGGACCTCAACCTCGACCTGGGGCCGCTGGGACCCCTGTTGCCGCCGGCCCGGTAGCCCGCCCGCAGGACGCGTCCCCAGCTGGCCGTGGTCGGCGGTCCCACCGGGTACGGGGTCGCCGTCGTCCCGTGCCGGCCGTTCGCCGACACACCTCGGCCCGGGGTTTGGCCGACCGGGTTCTGGCTAGCCGCCCCGGTATGGACACCTCACCCCTGCACACCCACCGCTGGTCCCGACAGCTGCGCCGCGCCCTTGAGGCGCCGGAGCACTGGACCTTCCTCGACGCCCCGGCCGGGGCACTCGCGAAAGCCGCCGACGCCCTTCCGCTCGGTCCGTACCGCGACGCCCTGCACGGAGTGTGGCTCGGCCACCCGCTCCACCCGGCCCTCGTCCAACTGCCGATCGGCTGCTGGATGTCCGCCGCCGTACTGGACTGCACACCGGGTGGGCGCCGGCAGGCCGGCACGCTGGTGGCCACCGGCCTGCTGGCGGCGGCGCCGGCCGCTCTGGCCGGCTGGGTGGACTGGGCCCGGCTCGACCCGCCGCGCCGCCGCACCGGCCTGGTACACGCCCTGTGCAACACCACCGGCGTGCTGCTGTACGGCGGGTCGCTGCTGGCTCGCTGCCGGGGACGCCGGGCCCGTGGCCGACTGCTCGGCCTGGCCGGGCTGAGCGCCGTCTCGCTCGGCGGCGTGCTCGGCGGGCACCTGTCCTACCGGCAGGCCGCCGGGCCCGACCGGGCCGCCGCCGTCCCCCGGCTGGCACCACCCGACTGGGTCGGCCTCGGCTCGGTGGAGGACTTCCCGGAGGGAGAGCCCGTCCGCCGGGTGACCGGCGAGCTCGCCGTGGTCGTCGTCCGGGACGGCGACCGCTGCGACGTCCTGGCCGAGCGCTGCGCCCACCTGTCGGGGCCGCTGTCCGAGGGCACCGTCACGGGCGGCTGCCTGCGCTGTCCGTGGCACGGCAGCGAGTTCCGGCTGCGGGACGGCGAGGTGGTGAGCGGTCCGGCCACCGCGCCGCAGCCCGTGCTGGAGAGCAGGGTCGCTTCGGGGCAGCTGGAGGTGCGGCTGCCCGGCGCCGGTTGACCGGTGTCAGCGGGCAACGTTCTGCGCTCGCTGCCCGGGGCGGCTTCCCGCGGGACGGCCTCGACCCGTGTACGGGCCGGCGTCGACCGGGTCCACCGCCACGGCACCGGCACCGCCACGGCACCGGCACCGACCGCCGGCGACGCACCTTGGACCGCCACGGCCGGCTGACCACCGTGATCGACGAACTCGCGGCACTCCACCCTCACGGCACCCTGAGACGACAAGGCCATGGACCCGACCGAAGCGCTGCGGCGGATCGCCTTCCTCCTGGAGTGGAACGGCGCCTCGCCCTACCGGGTCCGGGCGTTCCACACGGCCGCCGACGCGGTCGCGGCCCTGCCGCCCGGACCGGTGGACGCCGTGCACGCCCGTTGACTGCCGGGCGTGGGGCCGGTCACCTCCGAGGTGATCGCCCAGGCCTCCGCCGGTGCGACCCCCGCCTACCTCGCCCGGCTGGAGACCAAGGCGGGGCCGGACGCCGAGACCGGACGCCGGCTGCTCACCGCCGTGCGAGGCGACTGCCACCTGCACTCCGACTGGTCCGACGGCGGCCACCCGATCGGTGCGATGGCCGAGGCCGCGCAGGCCCTCGGCGGGCACGAATGGGCCGTGCTCACCGACCACTCGCCCCGGCTGACGATGGCCCGCGGCCTGAGCCCCGCACGCCTGCGCAGACAGCTCGACGCGGTCGCGGCCCGGAACGCGGCCGGCGGCCCGTTCCGGCTGCTGACCGGCATCGAGTGCGACATCCTCCGGGACGGCTCGCTCGACCAGGAGCCGGAACTCCTCGACCGGCTCGACCTCGTGGTGGCCTCCGTGTACTCCGGGCTGCGCTCCGACGCGGCGACGATGACCGCCCGGATGCTCGCGGCGGTCCGCCACCCGCGCACCGACGTGCTCGGGCACTGCACCGGGCGGATCGTCACCGGGCGCGGCCGGCCGCCATCCGAGTTCGACGCCGAGGCGGTCTTCGCCGCGTGTGTCGAGGCCGGCACGGCGGTGGGGATCAACTGCCGTCCGGAGCGCCGCGATCCCCCCGACGAACTGCTGCGCCTGGCCGCCGGGGCGGGGTGCCTGTTCGCCGTGGACACCGACGCCCACGCCCCCGACCAGCTCCACTGGTTCACCTCCGGCTACGCCCGCGCCGCCCGGCTCGGCCTCGGCCCCGACCGGCTGGTCACCACCTGGCCACGCGAACGCCTGCTGGCCTGGGCCGGACCGGGCGGCTCCTGACCGTCGGGCCGTTTGCCCGGGCCGGCGGCGGACAGACGCCCGGAGGACGGCATCCCCGACCGAGGAGGTCGCGCCCCGATGCATGACAAGCCACCCATCCAGGACACGTCCGTGCACGAGGCTCCGGTGCGCCACGGGGGTCTGAACGGCCGTACGGCGCTGGTCACCGGCTCCTCGCGCGGGCTCGGCCTGCTGATCGCGGGCGAGCTCGCCGACCGAGGCTGCCGGGTGATGATCACTGCCCGGGACGAACTGGCTCTGGAGCGTGGGCTCCGCATGCTGCGCGGCCGTCCCGGCGAGGTCGCCGCGACCGCCTGTGACCTGATGGACCCCGAGGGCCCGGCCCTGCTGCTCGCAGCGGTCCGTGACCGCTTCGGCGCCGATGTGGACCTCCTGGTCAACAACGCCGGTGTGATCCAGGTCGGCCCGGTCGCCGCGATGCAGGAGCAGGACTTCCGCCGGGCACACGAACTGATGACGATGGCACCGCTGCGGCTGGTCCAGGCGCTGCTGCCCTCGATGCGGGCCCGTGGCAGCGGCTCCATCGTCATGATCACCTCGATCGGCGGCCGGGTGCCGGTGCCGCACCTGCTGCCCTACGTCACGGCCAAGTTCGCGCTCACCGGCCTGTCCGAGGGCCTCGGCGCGGAGCTGGCGCAGTACGGCATCCGCGTCACCACGGTGCTGCCGGGACTGATGCGCACCGGCTCGCACACCTCCGCCGAGTTCACCGGGCAGGTCGGGCGCGAGTACGCCTGGTTCGCCACCGCCGCGTCGCTGCCGTTGGTGTCGACAGATGCCGGCCGGGCGGCCCGCAGGATCGTCCGGGCGGTGGAGAGCGGCCGACGCGAACTGGTACTGACTCCGCTCGCCAAGGCGGGCGTCCTCGCCCACGGAATCGCGCCGGCCACCACGGACCGGCTGCTCGGCCTGGCGGCGCGGCTGCTGCCGCCGTCCGGGGCGGCCCCGGAGCACGGCGTGCCCGGCCACCGGGCCGCGGCCCGGCACCCCCGCGGCGGCCCGGTCCACCGGCTCACCGTCCTCGGCCGCCGTGCGGGCCGCAACCACAACGAACCCACGGCGTCCTGAACGACACCGCGGACGGGGCCGCCCCCACGACCTCCGTCCGGCCGAAGGGAGATCCCATGAAAGCCGTGACCTGGCACGGGCGCCGAGACGTCCGCGTCGACTCCGTACCCGACCCGGTGATCAAGGAACCCACCGACGTCCTGGTCGAGGTCACCACCACCGGGCTTTGCGGGTCCGACCTGCACCTCTACGAGGTCCTCGGCGCCTTCCTCGACGAGGGCGACATCCTGGGCCACGAGGCCATGGGGGTGGTGCGGGAGACCGGCAGCGCGGTGCATGCCGTCTCCGTCGGCGACCGGGTCGTCGTGCCGTTCAACATCTCCTGCGGCACCTGTTACATGTGCGTCAACGGCCTCCAGTCCCAGTGCGAGACCACCCAGGTGCACGCCTACGGAACGGGCGCGGCACTGTTCGGCTACACCAAGCTCTACGGCCAAGTGCCAGGAGGGCAGGCGGAGTTGCTCCGTGTTCCGTTCGGCAACACCCTGCCGGTCGTGATCCCGCACGGACCGCCCGACGACCGGTACGTCCTGCTGTCCGACGTGCTGCCCACCGCCTGGCAGGCGGTCGAGTACGCCGAGGTGCCGCCCGGCGGCAGCGTCGCGGTGCTCGGTCTCGGCCCGATCGGCGACATGTGCACCCGCATCGCCCGCCACCGTGGGGCGGGTACCGTGATCGGCGTCGACCTGGTCCCCGAACGGCTGGAGCGCGTCCGGGAACACGGCGCCGAGGTGCTCGATCTCGCCCGGCTCGGCTCGCGGGTCACCGATCGCGCCCGGGAACTCACGGGCGGCCGGGGCCCGCATGCCGTGATCGATGCCGTCGGCATGGAGGCCCACGGCTCTCCCGCCGCCACCGCTGCCCAGCGGATGACCACACTGCTGCCCGACGCCCTCGCCGCCCGGCTGATGACCCGCGTGGGCCTGGACCGGCTGCACGCGCTCCACCTCGCGGTGGACATGGTCCGCCGGGGCGGCACCATTTCGCTCTCCGGCGTCTACGGCGGGATGACCGACCCGCTGCCGCTGCTCACCATGTTCGACAAGCAGCTGCGGCTGCGGATGGGCCAGGCGAACGTCCTGCGGTGGACGGACGACCTGCTGCCGCTGCTCACCGACGACGACCCGCTCGGCGTGGACGGCTTCGCCACCCACCACCTTCCGCTGACCGAGGCACCCACCGCCTACGAGATGTTCCAGCGCAAGGAGGACGGCGTGGTCAAGGTGCTCTTCCAACCGTGAGCGACCGGCCGGCCGAAGCCGGTCGCTCGGGTCGCTCTCGGCGCTGACGCCGTTCTGCTCGGCGGGTTCCCCCGCTGAGTGCTGCGCGCCCCGGCAGTTCGGCCAGGGGTGACGTCGGCCGACGGCAACACGCGCCCGGTTGCGCGGTGCGGTGGAGCCGCAGCAGACACCCCGGCGCCTCCGGACCGGTTCGTCGCTCCACCGACACACGCACACGGGTGCGGTGGGCCGAGCCCTGGAAAGAACTCGGTACATCTGTACTCGGCGAGTGACGGGTCCGGCACCCGCCGTCCTGGGACGTGCCGGAAGAGCCGGTCGGCGTTCCCGCGGGATGCGTCCGTGGGCGGCCGCCCGACGGGCGGGGCCACGAGCTGCGCCCATGCCCGGAGTCAGCGCGTCAGCAGCAGCTCGGCTGCCGCTTCGGGACACTCGGCCGTGCGGCAGGCGGACAGGGTGCAGGGCGGGCAGGGGCCGACGGCCGGCAGATCCGGCTCCGGCACGCGGATCGCGTGGGCCCCGGCGGACAAGGCGGCCTCGATCGCCGCGCTCCTGCCGGCGATCACCGTGACGAGGGGCGGGGCCAGGTCCAGTGCCCGGCAGGCCTCCGCCACCAGGACGGCGCCGGGCATGCGGCACCCGCAGCCGTCGTGCGGACCGTGCGGGCAGACCGCCCACAGGTCGAACGGGCCCAGCAGTGCTTCGGTCCTCGACTGGACGGCCTCGACCTGCTCGCGCCCGATCTGGCCGCGGGCCACGCCGGGCTGGTTGCTGACCACGCCGAGCGCCACTCCGGCCGCGCGCAGGAGCGCGAGCGCGGCGCGGATCCCGCCCGCGGGTTGCACCATGGCGGGATCGCCGTTGCAGGAGACGTCCCGGATCAGCGTGCCGTCGCGTTCGAACAGCACCGCGCCGGTCGCACGCCCGGCCGTCGCACAGCTTCCGCGCGCACCGTCGGCGGAAGGACGGTCTATCGTACGGCGGGTGAACAGCCAGGGGCCGGGCCGTCCGACGGGGCCACGGGACGATGCGGTCGGCGGAACGGCCGGGACGGGTTCTGCAAGGTACGCCATACCTTTGCGGGTTGCCCCCGTAGGCCCTCTCAAACGGTAGCCGGACCGATCGGTCGGGACGGTCGATGGGCTCCCGACTTCCGCGGAGCGGTCCGTGCCCGTCGCGGAGTTTGGCCGGAGGGAGGCCGGGGACACGCCCTGCCGGACGGGGGAGACACCGAGGAGGAGTGCAGCGATGTCGAACGATGCCATCGTCCTGCTGAGGGAGGACCACAAGGAAGTGCGCCGACTGTTCCGCCAGTACCGCGATCGGGCCGACGGGGACGGCGACGGCAGCGGCGACGCGAAGATCCGGGGCGAGACGGTCCGACGGATCGTCGAGGCGCTGACCGTCCACACCTACCTGGAGGAGGAACTGGTCTACCCCCGGGTTCGACGGGAGATACCCGACCTCGCCGCGGACATGGACCGAGCCCGCCAGCAGCACCACGTCGCCGACCTCCTCTGCGAAGAGTTGAGCCGGATGAGCCCCGACGACGAGGGCTACGACGCCAAGGCCGCGGTGCTGATCGACGCCGTGGATCGCCACATCTCCGAGGAGGAGGACGACTGGTTCCCCCAGATCCGTGCCGCGCTCGGCCGCAAGGAACTCCAGGAGATCGGCGAGCAGATGCGGGTCGTCCGGGAGACGGCGCCTCGGCGGCCGACCGGAGGTGGAGTGCTGCACCGGATCGCAGCCGCGCTGGAGGACTACTGACCGCCTGCGGCTGATCCCGCCGCTCTGCGCGGCGGGCACACGAAGGGAAGGCACCCGTGCACCACGACCAGGACCTGCTGGAGCAACTCGTCGCCGACCACCGGTCGGTGCGCGTCCACTTCAGCGAACTCAGCGGAATCCCGAGCGGGGACAAGCAGCGCAAGCAGCTCGTCGACCTGATCGTCGACCAGGTGGTCCGCCACATCCAGGTCGAGGAGAGGCATCTCTACCCCCTCGCCCGAGAACGGCTCGCCGACGGCCGCGATGTCGTCGAACGCGAGCTGGCGGACCACCGAGCCGTCGAGTCCCTCCTCGAGGAACTGCGGCACACCCATGTCAGCTCGCCGCACTTCGACCGCCCCTGGTGGCCCGTGTGGCCGAGGAGGCCACCCGGCACGCCGGCGAGGAGGAGGCTCGGCTGTTCCCGGCCGTCCGGGCCGTGACCACCGGGAAGGAGTTGCGGCTGCTGGCCGCGCGGTCCCGCCGGACCGGGTCACGGGCCTCCGGCCGCCCCCGTCACCAGCGTCCCACCGCGAGCCCGGCCGACCGGCTGCCGCCCCCGGAGCGCCCGCTCCGGCGGCGCCTGCGCGACCTCCTCGCCTTCGGGTGAGGCCGATCGAACCCTTTCGCCCGGCCGACTCGGGTCCGATGCGCCACCAGCATGACGGGCCTGCTGCCGGCCCCCGACCCCGGAGGATCCGCAGTGTCCCCGCAGCAACTGGCCGAACCCCTGAACATCTACCTGAACGACCACCTCACCGGTGCGTTCGCGGGCAGCGCTCTCGCCGACCGCATGGCCCGGACCCATCCGCACAGCCGTCGCGCGGAGGACCTGCGCCGTCTGGCCCGCGAAATCGAGCAGGACCGCGACGACCTCGTCAGGATCATGCAGACGCTCGGTGTCCCGGTGCGGCGTTACCGGACCTGGCTCGGTCTCGCCGGGGAACGCCTGGGGCGGCTCAAGCCCAACGGGACCGTCGTCGGCCGTGCCCCGCTCAGCGACCTGATCGAGCTGGAAGCACTGCGTGCCGGAGTCGAGGGCAAAGCCGCAGTGTGGCAGGCGCTGCGTTCCATCGCGGACACCGACCAGCGCCTCGACGCGGGGGAGCTGGACCGCCTCGCGGACCGGGCCGCAGTCCAGGCCCGCACACTCGACGGCTGGCACCGTGCGGTCAGTGCCGCCGTGCTCACCGATCGCCACTCACGGCCGCAGGGTCCCCGCTCGGCGCTGTGAACACCACGTCTCCTTACAGGGCGGAAGCCACACGCTCGGTGCCGAAGGCGTCCGATGGAGTCGGCACGGAACCGGGGTGGGGGCGTGGTCGTCCTGGCTAGGGTGGCCGCCGACGTAGGCTGGTGGTACCGGGTGGCGTGCTCGCCCGGTGCGTCGGTTGGGCCGTTCATCATCGCCCGCACCGCGATCGTGTCGCGCCGGTGCGGGCGGTCGCGTGCCCCTGGAGGTTGTCGTCCCCTTGCCGTCCCGCTGCGGGATCCCCGGTCCGGACGGCTTGTCGCCTGCCTGGGGCGTCGTTCGGTTACTACGGGCTACTGACTTCGGCTTTCAGGGTGGTAGGTCGGGGGAGAGTCCGGTTCCGGTGAGGAAGCCGTCGCGGACGTCGGGGCGGTCCTGGAGTCGTTCGAGTCGGTTGCGGACGAGGGTTGCGCGTCGGTCCAGGGCGACGCCGGCGGCACAGCGAAAGGAGATCATGTCGCCATCGGTCATGTAGGCATGGGAGTTGGGCACCAGGAGGTGCTCGCCGGCTGCGGGGACGACGCTCACACAGTCGCTGTGGAACTCGACCCGGTGCGGGGTCTGCCGGAGCACCCGGGCCGTGGCGCAGTCGAGCGCGGTGACCCGGCCGTCTAGCGGGAGATGGACCCGGTCGGCGAAGACGACCGGCGCGCCCGGAGTCTCGTGGGGCGCCGTCAGGGTCCACAGTCCTGACGCGGTGTCATGATGGACGGACATCGGTACGGAGTCGGCGACCGCAGGACTTTCCCCGCGAGCTCGGCAGTGCGCCAGATGATCATGGTGGATGAAGTGACGCATTGTCACCCGCTCGAATTCGCCCGGGTGGACTCGACGTCCCGGACCTCTCGACTTCCTCGGACTTCTCGCCCTTGGACGGGCGGCCGCGGTCGGGTGGTCGGCCGCGGCCGCCCGGGTCCGGCGTGCACGATGGAGCGCAGACAACGGGGCTTTCACCGGACCGGGCTGACCCGCCCGGCAAGCGGAAGCCCTGACCAGGGGTGGTAGGGGATCCGAGTCCGGGCCACCCCCACCCTGGGCGCCACCGCCGAGGTGACGATCGTCGCCGTCGGCGGTGGCGTGCGTGCCCAGGGTGGGGGTGGCCGGCGCGGGTCGTGCGGGCCCCAGGAGGAGACGGGGTCAGTTGGGGGTGACGCGGCCTCTCCAGGCGCCGCTGGCGCTGTTGCGGTGCTCGATGAACTCCTTGAAGCGCCCCAGGTCGCCCTTGACACGCCGGTCGATCATGCCCAGGGCGGCGCCCATGTGTTCGGCCATGCCCTGGGGCTCGAACTCCATCACGAGACGGACCCGGGTGTGGCTGTCGTCGAGGCGGACGAACGTCACGACGCCGCGCTGGGAGGAGTCGCCCTCCAGCGTGCGCCAGGCGATCCGCTCGTCCGGGAGTTGGTCGACGATCTCGGTGTCGAACTCACGGCTCGCGCCGGCGATCCTGGTCTTCCAGTGGTTGTGGCGGTCGTCGAGCTGGGTGACCTGCTCGACGCCCTCCATGAACTGCGGGAAGTCCTCGAACTGGGTCCACTGGTCATAGCACATCCGCGCCGGGACATCGACGTCGATCGACTGCTGGACGGTACTCATCACACTTCTCCCTCCGGTAGCGGCGGTCCTTGCGTCTGCCCCCTTGTGATCGGTCCAACCGCGCTCCCGGCCTCGTCGTCTCCGGGTCGGTCCGCGTGTCGACCTGAGGCCTGTGGGCACCCGCTCCGGTGCGAACGCGGCCCACCGACTCTGGGGGTGACGCCGATGGAAGGCCCGGCACGACACGGCAGTCCGACGGGGCGGTACTGGTGTCTCGACCTGTCCGACGAGCGGTACCCCGTGAGTGTGGCAAGGGCCTTCGTCGATGAGGTCCTTCGTGGGTGGGGCATCGGTGCCCCGGTGCGGGAGGACGTCGTGCTGGTCGTCAGCGAGCTGGTCGCCAATGCCCGCCAGCACGCCGCCGGCCCCCGCGAGATCGGCGTGGACCTGGATGCCGACCGGGTGCGGGTCGAGGTCACCGACACCGCCGCTGCGGCGGTGCCCGCGCGGCGGCCGGCGAGAGCGGACCGACCGGGCGGGCACGGCCTCGTCGTCGTGGAGCGGCTGTCCTCCCGATGGGGCACCGACGTGAGGCCTTGCGGCAAGTCCGTCTGGGCCGAATGTCCGCTGCGGTGGTCCCACCCAGGACCCGGGCGGCCCCGACGTGGCCCTGATCAGCCCCCGTAGCAGGGCTGGTTTCACGTCGGCACGAGCGGTTACCCGCATCCTCGGGCCCCGGTCCGGTCGGGGCGCGCCACAACCGCGCTGTGGAGGAGATGGGCGATGAAGGTTTCCGACTACGTGCTCCAGCGGCTTCGCGACTGGGAGGTGGAGCACGTCTTCGCCTATCCCGGCGACGGCATCAACGGACTGCTCGCCGCGTGGGGCCGTGCCGGGGACCGGCCACGGTTCGTCCAGGCCCGGCACGAGGAGATGGCCGCCTTCCAGGCCGTCGGCTACGCGAAGTTCTCGGGCCGGACCGGCGTCTGCTGCGCCACGTCCGGGCCGGGCGCGGTCCACCTGCTGAACGGCCTGTACGACGCCAAGCTCGACCACGTCCCGGTCGTCGCGATCGTCGGGCAGACCGACCGTTCCGCCATGGGAGGCTCCTACCAGCAGGAGGTCGACCTTCTTTCCCTCTACAAGGACGTGGCCTCCGAGTTCTGCGAGATGGTCACCGTCCCCGCCCAGTTGCCGAACGTGCTGGACCGCGCCATGCGGATCGCCGCGACCCGCCGCACCGTGACCGCGGTGATCATCCCCGCCGACGTGCAGGAACTCGACTACGAGCCTCCGGCGCACGCGTTCAAGCACGTTCCCTCCAGCCTCGGCGTGCCCCGGTACGCGCCCGTCCCCGCCGAGGCGGACCTGGTGAGGGCCGCGGAGGTGTTCAACGCCGGCGAGAAGGTCGCGATGCTGATCGGCCAGGGCGCCCGGAACGCCCGCCTCGAGGTCGAGCAGGTCGCCGACCTGCTCGGCGCCGGCGTGGCGAAGGCTCTGCTCGGCAAGGACACGCTCCCGGACACCCTGCCGTACGTCACCGGGTCGATCGGCCTGCTCGGCACCCGGCCCTCGTACGAGATGATGCGGGACTGCGACACCCTCCTCGTGATCGGCTCCAGCTTCCCCTACACCCAGTTCCTGCCCGAGTTCGGCCAGGCGCGGGCGGTGCAGATCGACCTGGACCCGTCCATGATCGGGCTTCGCTACCCGTTCGACGTCAACCTCGTCGGTGACGCCGCCGAGGCACTGCGCCGGCTGATCCCGCTGCTGGAGCCCAGGGCGGACGGGACGTGGCGCAAGACGGTGGAGGACAACGCGGCGCGCTGGTGGGAGGTGATGCAGCGCCGCGCCGAGGTGGCGGCGGACCCGGTCAACCCCGAGTACGTCGTCCACACCCTGGACGCCCTGTTGCCGGACAACGCGATCGTGGCGGCGGACTCCGGCTCGGCGGCCAACTGGTACGCCCGCCACCTGCGTTTCCGCGGCGGCCAGCGCGGCTCTCTGTCGGGGACGCTGGCCACCATGGGCCCGGGGGTGCCGTACGTGATCGGCGCGAAGTTCGCGCACCCGGACCGCCCGGCGATCGCGATCGTCGGCGACGGCGCGATGCAGATGAACGGGCTGGCGGAACTGATCACCGTTGCGAAGTACTACCAGGAGTGGGAGGACCCGCGCCTGGTCGTGGCGGTGCTCAACAACCACGACCTGAACCAGGTCACCTGGGAGATGCGGGCGATGCAGGGCGCCCCGCAGTTCGAGCCCTCGCAGGCCCTGCCGGACGTGCGCTACGCCGACATCGCCCAGTTGTTCGGCCTGTACGGGGCACGGGTGGAGCGGCCGGAGGACGTGGAGCCCGTGTGGCGCCAGGCGCTCGCCGCCGAGCGGCCGTTCGTCATCGACTTCCGTACCGACCCTGCCGTGCCGCCGATCCCGCCGCACGCCACGTGGGACCAGATCAAGGCCGCGGCGATGTCGGTGATCAAGGGCGACAGCGACCGGGGCTCGGTCATCCGGCAGGGCGTGAAGGCGAAGGTCCAGGAGTTCCTGCCCGGCAGCGGGGGGAACTGACCGGTGTCGATCGAGGAGCTGGACACGGCGGCGCTCGCCGAGGCACTGAGCGCGGAGGTCGCCGCCGGCCCGGTCTCGGCGTGACAGCACGTCGCGACGCCGCCGACCGGTTCCGCGCGCCCGGGTGAGCACCCGAGCGCGTCCCGCGGCGCAGCCGCTCAGTACGGCAGCGGGCGTCCCGAGGGGGTGCGCAGGTCCAGCGGAGGACGCGGGCGCTGCGGGGCCGGGCGCTTGACCACCCTGATCCCGGCCATCTCGGTCACCTCCTCGATCACGGAGCGTCTGCCCAACCGGCTACGGATTCACGCCTCGTCACCGACGAGAGGAGAAACCCCGCACACGACCCCACGGTCGGCCCGCCCGCGCCCCACGCCCCGCCCTGCGCGACTACGCACTGCACCACGACCCCCCGATCAGGCGACGGGCAGGCGGCCGCCTGGGAAGCGCTCCCCGACCGAATCGGGTGTGGACGCGGCGCTGCTGATGCCCGCCGTCCGCGGCGCTCTGCCCGCCGACGACCCGCGCACCACCGCTACCCTCCACGCGGTGCGCACCGACCTCGTCCAGGACCACTACGCCCAGCGGTTCCGCCACGACCCGCGTCCCCCGGAGGACGCCGAGGGCGCGTTCCTGCTGTGCGGCTTCACCATGGCGCTGGCCGAACACCAGCAGGGCCACGAGTCCGAGGCGCTGCGCCGGTTCGAGCGCAACCGTGCCGTCTGCGGTCCGCCGGGCCTGTACGCGGAGGAGTTCGACGTCGCCCAGCGCCAGCTGCGCGGCAACTGCCCTGGGCCTTCGTCCACGCCCTCGTGCTCGAAGCCGCTGCGACACTCGCCCACCGCCGGTGAGCACCCGCCCCGACCGCCGTGGATTCGCGCTTCGCCCTGGCGGGGCGGCATCGTTCGTCGGCCCCGCAGGTGTGCCCGTGCCGGCCTCAACCGCCCTTCTCGCGGATGCCGGCCAGGGCAGCCCGTACGGTGCTCAGGTTCAGGATCTCGTCGGCTCCGGTGATCTCGAACAGCCGCCGCGCCTGGGGGCGCGGCCCGGCGACCAGCAGGTCGATGTCGGCCGCATTCGCGGTCAGACGGGCTTCGAGCAGTGCGTTGAGGGCGGTGGAGTCACAGAAATCCACGGCGGACATGTCGACGACCAGTCGGGGGCATCCACGGGCGACGGCGGCGTCGAGGGCTTCTTCCAGCCTGCGGCGCTGGTCCTGGTCGATCTCACCCTCCAAGCGCACGATCACGGCGCCGGGGACCTCCGTGGTGGTGATCCGTAGAGGGGCGGGGGTGGGGAAACAGCCGGGGGTCCTGACGGGCTCGGCACCCGCAGCCTTGGGCACCGCCTCGTCGGCCGGGCCCACCTTGTGATCGGCCACTGGTCTCACCTCCCGGAGCCCGGGTGGTGGAGCCGCCGTGCCCGGCGCAACCGCAGCTGTAGCCGCGGGGCGGGCGCGGCACGATGCCGTCGGCCGGTGTGACGGGCGGGACGGGTCGCGCAACGGGTGTCGGGCCGCGGCTGCGGCCCGCGACAGGAAGGGAGGTCGGCGGCTCCGACCGGCACGCGGCCGGGCACCGGATCACAGATCGTCGTCGCGTTCATGGTGATCACCGTGGGGCGGGTTGTCGCGGTTGTCCTCCTCGCCGGAGGCATGCGGGAGTTCGGCGAACAGTTCCAGGAAGTCGGCGATCTCGAAGCCGGCCTCCGCGGGGTGGCGGAAGGAAGCGTGGCGGGTGATGCGGTAGTGGTTGCGGCGCCCGTTCCGGGAGCGCGTCAGGTACCCGGCGCTCTCCAGATCGGTGACGATGGCCTGGACCGCCCGCTCCGTCACCCCGCACGTGAGGGCGAGGTCCCGCAGGCGCACCATCGGGTCGCGCGAGATCATCAGCAGGACCCTGGCGTGCTGGGTCAGGAATGTCCAGCCGGTACGGGGCTCGTGCTCGGAGGCCATACCACAAGTATGAACCCGGATTCGGGTTTTACCAGACGTGAATCCGGGGTCGGGGGTTCGCGGGCCGTAACCGGATCACGTTGACCCGGCCCGTGACCGGACCGGCCGGGCCGCCGCCTTGCGATCCGGGTCAACGACATCGCCTCCGGTGTCACGGCCCGCAGACACTCCCGGCGGTACGGCGCACCTGCCGGGGCGGCTGTGGCCTCACCCGGTCAGGCCCTGCCGACGAACCCGTAACCCGCGTCGTGCGCGAGAGCCCCTCGGTGGGCTCGGGACGGCGGCGCGCTCGCCGGCACGTGTTGCCGCTCCGGTGCCACCCACCGACCCTGGACCTGACGAAAGGAGGCTGCCATGGGCAAGCCCGACGAGGACGACGTTTCCCACGATGACGAGCAGGTGCGGGAGCGCTCCGCGGAGGAGCGGAACATCGTGACACCCACGCCTCGCGACGTCCGCGCCAAGGCCGAGGACGACGACGAGCCCGAGCCGCCCGCGGCCGACGCCCAGGCGCCCTGATCCGGAGGCCGTGCCGTGGCCGCGTCGGTTCCGGACGGGGCGCTGGGCCGGGTCGGCCCGGAGCCGGGCGCTCCGGGCCGACCCGGCCGCGGTCGGTCGGTCGCGCAACGGCACGAGGAACCGCGCCGGGACTCGGCGGTCCGTGTCCGACGTCCGTCCGGGTGCACCGGTGGCCGACTCCCGGACCGTGCCGCCGACCCGGCTCGAAATGGTGGTCTCCGTACCGGTTTGCACCGTTGCCCGTCGGGCAGCCGATTCGGCAGATTGCGCCCCGCGCGACACCGGCGCGCCCGGCGCCCGACACAGGACGGAGAAGCGTCGAGATGACCACCAACCCCGGGCCTCCCCAGGGGCGCCCGCACGCTCCGCCGGTCACCGAGACCCCGCACGATCCCGGGCCGCCCGCCGCCGGACGCGACGCCAAGGACACGGCCCTGGACCCCTTCCGGGCCCCGGATCCGGACGGACCGCTGACCACCGACCAGGGGGTGCGAGCCGACGACACCGACAACTCCCTGACCGTCGGCGACCGCGGGCCGACCCTGCTGGAGGACTTCCAGCTGCGTGAGAAGCTGACCCGCTTCGACCACGAGCGGATCCCCGAACGAGTGGTGCACGCGCGCGGCGCCGGCGCCTACGGTTACTTCGAACCCTACGAGTCGCTGGCCGAGTACACATGCGCCGACTTCCTCCAGGAACCCGGCCGGCGGACCCCGGTGTTCGTCCGCTTCTCGACCGTGCAGGGCCCGCGCGGCTCCGCCGACACCGTGCGCGACGTCCGCGGCTTCGCGACCAAGTTCTACACCCGGCACGGCAACTACGACCTGGTCGGCAACAACATGCCGGTGTTCTTCATCCAGGACGCGATCAAGTTCCCGGACTTCGTGCACGCGGTGAAGATGGAACCGCACAACGAGATCCCCACCGGCGGATCCGCCCACGACACCTTCTGGGACTTCTGCTCGCTGCAGCCCGAGTCCACCCACATGCTCATGTGGGCGATGTCCGACCGGGCCATCCCGCGCAGCTACCGGATGATGCAGGGCTTCGGCGTGCACACCTTCCGCCTCGTGAACGCCGAAGGAGTCGGCACCTTCGTGAAGTTCCACTGGCGGCCGAAGCTGGGGGTGGCGTGCCAGGTCTGGGACGAGGCACAGCTGACCGCGGGACGCGACCCGGACTTCCACCGCCGCGACCTGTGGGAGGCAATCGAGGCCGGCGAGTACCCCGAGTGGGAACTCGGCGTCCAGCTGATCCCGGAGCGGGACGAGCACGCCTACCCGTTCGACCTGCTGGACCCCACCAAGCTCGTGCCGGAGGAACTGGTGCCGGTGCGCCCGGTCGGGCGGATGGTGCTCGACCGCAATCCGCAGAACTTCTTCGCGGAGACCGAGCAGGCCGCTTTCCACACCGCCAACATCGTGCCCGGTATCGACTTCACCAACGACCCGCTGCTGCAGGGCCGCAACTTCTCCTACCTCGACACCCAGCTGATCCGTCTCGGCGGCCCCAACTTCGCCCAGCTGCCGGTCAACCGGCCACTCGCCGAGGTGCGCAACAACCAGCGCGACGGCTACGGGCAGCAGACGATCCACTCCGGCACCGCCTACGCACCGAACTCGGTCGGCGGGGGCTGCCCCTTCACGCTGGGCGGCGGCCGGCTCGCCGAGGGAGTGTTCGAGCACTACCAGGAGCGGATCGACGGTGCGGCCGTCCGGCGGCGCAGTCCGGGTTTCGCCGACCACTACAGCCAGGCCGCGTTGTTCTGGAACAGCATGGCGGACTGGGAGCAGGACCACATCACCGCCGCGTTCGCCTTCGAACTCGGCAAGGTGGCCGACGACGAGGTACGGCGACGCACGGTCGCCAACCTGACCCACGTGGACCGTGCACTGGCCACGGGCGTCGCCTGGCGCATCGGCGTGCCCGAACCGGCGGCCGACCAGGACCAGGACCAGGACAATCGGGCGCAGGCGACCGGGCCGCAGTCCTCCCCGGCGCTGAGTCTGGACAACCTGCTCGCCTCCGGCATCCGCACGCGCAAGATCGCGGTGCTGGCGGCGGAAGGCGTCGACCACGGCCAGGTGCTGGCCGCCCACGAGCGGCTCGGAGCAGCGGGCGCGGTCGTCGAGACCCTCTCCTCCCGCGGCGGTCGGCTCCAGGCGGCCGACGGCGAATCCCTGGACGTGGACCGCGCGCTGCCCACGACCGCCTCGGTGCTGTACGACGCCGTGGTGGTACCGGACGGCGCGGACCGAGCACTCGCCGCCGATGCCGACGCGGTCCGGTTCCTGGCCGAGGCGCTGCGTCACGGCAAGCCCGTGGCCCTCCTCGGCTCCGGAAGCGAGCTGTGCCGCTGCGCCGGGTACGCCACACCGGGCGATCTCGCCGGGGTGGCCCTGGCCGGCCCGCGGGACCAGGCCGGCCCCGCGTTCTGGGACGGCTTCGTACACCTCGTCGAACAGCACCGCTTCCCGCAGCGCTGACCGCCCGCACGGGCTGTGTGCTCGCCGCTGCCGGACCGGCGACACCGGGCGTCGGCGACCGGCGCACACCGTCCGAGGCACCCCGGTCGGCCGTTGCCGTACAGCTGGAGCCGCAGCGACGACCGCGTGGCCCAGGAATTCCAGTCGTCGGAAGCAGGGAACCCATGTCCACGGACGACGGACCGGCTGCCCATCCCGGCTCGGAGACCGGCCCGGAGGGCTCGGACTCCATCCAGGGCGCACTGCCGGCATTCGGGCGGCACATGTGGGCCTGCTGCCGCCGGGCGGAGATCCTGGAGCGCTCCATGGCGTTCGCCGCGCTCTGCTTCGTCACACTCGTCCCGCTGCTCATCGTCATCGCCGCCGCCTCCTCGAACCGTGGCAACGGCATCGCGGACTGGATCACCAACGGTCTGGGGCTACCCCAGCGCGCCGCCAAACGGGTGAAGGAGCTGTTCGTGGCTCCCGGCCAGGTCCTGAGCACCACGACGGCTCTCGGGCTGGCGGCGCTCGCCGTCTTCGGGGTCACGATGATGGCGTCCCTCCAGCGCGCCTACGAGCGTGTCTGGGACCTGCGAAGCGCGCACTGGCTGAGCGCGTGGCGCCAGGTCCTGGCCCTGGCGGGCCTGACCGGGTACGTCGTCCTGGCCGCTTGGTGCAGCACACTGTGGCCGCGTTCGGCGGCCCAGCCCGCGCTGGGCACCACAGCCGGCGTGTCGGGAGGGGTGCTGGTCTTCTGGTGGCTGCCCCGCCTGCTGCTGTCCGGGCGGGTGCGCTGGGCCGCGCTGCTCCCGGGGGCGGTGGCCACCATGGTGTTCCTGGTGGGGCTGCGGATGTTCTCCCGGCTGGTGTTCGCGCCCCTCATCGTGTCCAATGCGCTGTCCTACGGGGCGGTGGGCACGGTCCTGGTCATCCAGTCCTGGTTCGTCGGAGTCGGATTCACCGTCTACCTCGGCGCGGCGCTGGCCCAGACCATCGACCACACCCGCCGGGGGCGGCCGGGGACGAGCGGTGGCGGTGACCGCGCAGGCGGGCAGGGCCGCCCCGGGGCGGACACGCGGCGCGGGCCGGAGCGGCATGACAGCGGCGTGCCGCCTCGGGCACCCGCAGGGAGCAGGGGGAAGAACCAACCGCAGAGGAGCAGGCGCCGATGACCGAATTCGGGTACTTCCTGTCGTGCGAGGAGTTCACGCCGGCGGAGCTGATCTACCAGGCCCGACGGGCTACGCGTGCCGGGTTCACCCGGTTGGCGATCTCCGACCACTTCCATCCCTGGAACGACGCGCAGGGCAACAGCGCGTTCGTGTGGTCGGTGATCGGGGCTCTGTCCCAGGTCGTGGGCATGCCGGTCACGACGCTGGTGACGTGTCCGACGGTGCGCCTGCACCCGGCGGTCACCGCGCAGGCCGCCGCGACGTCCAGCGTCCTGCTCGGCGGGCGCTTCGCGCTGGGTGTCGGCACGGGCGAGGCCCTGAACGAGCATGTCCTCGGCGACCGGTGGCCGTCCTTCGAGGAACGCGCGGACATGCTGACGGAGGCCGTGGAGGTGATGCGCAAGCTGTTCACCGGCGACCTGGTCAACCATCGCGGGCGGCACTACACGGTCGACAACGCCCGTCTCTACACCGCCCCTGACGGCCCGCTGCCGGTCCTCGTGTCGGGCTTCGGCCCGAAGGCCGCCGAACTGGCCGGGCGGATCGGCGACGGATTCGTCACGATGACGCCGGACGCGGACCTGGTGGGCGCGTTCCGTGAGGGCGGAGGCAAGGGCAAGGCGGTGGTGGGCGGGGTGAAGGTGTGCTGGGGCAGGGACCGCGAGGAGGCCGTCGACACGGTGCACCGGCTGTGGCCGACCGAACTGCTGCCCGGGGAGCTCGCCCAACTCCTTCCGACCCCGGCGCACTTCGAGCAGGCCTCCGAGCTGGTCACACGCGAGCAGGTGGCGCGGGCGGTCACCTGCGGGGACGATGTGGAGGAGCACGCGGAGACGGTGCGCGCCTATGCGCGGGCCGGATTCGACGAGGTGTACGTCGGGCAGGTGGGCCCCGACCAGGGCGCCTTCTTCGATGCCTACCGCGAGCTGGTCCTGCCCACCCTCGGCTACTGAGTCGAAACCGGTGCCGGGCCCTCACCGTCCGAGGTCGCGTGCCCGGTGCGGGCACCGGTGCGCGGCGCCCCGGCGGCCGCCGACAGCAGCGGGAACCAGAGCCACCCGGGGCCGTCCGTCCGCCTCATCGTGACGGCCGGTACGCGGCCATCAGATCGGGACCGGGGGCCTGCACCACGTGCAGACCCCCGGCTTCGAGCTCCGCTCCGATCTGCCGCGCCCCGGCCGGCCACATGCGAAACACCTCCCGCTCCTCGCGCAGCACGCGCCCGTCGCGCTCACAGCGGTAGGTGAAGACCACCCGCACGACGCCCCTGTCCCTCGCGCGCGTGATGCGGGCCGAGTAGAGGTCGGGGCCCACCCGGACCGGGCCGAGCCGGCCGCCGCCCCCGCACCCGGAGGGCAGGTCCGCGGGTGGCGGGGCGAAGAGCAGTAGCCCGCCCGGAACCAGGGCCCGACGGACCGCGGGCCACACGGCGCGGCGGACGGCGGGGGAGAGGCAGGCGATGACGTTCGAGGCCACCGCCAGGTCCGCCACCTCGTGCAGGCCGGCGGCCTCGACGGGTTCGGGGTGCAAGGTCAGGCGGGCGCGCCGGTCGGCGCCCAGGGCGGCCACACGGGTCAGCAGGCCGGTGCGCATCGCTGCGGAGGGCTCGACGGCGTGGACGGGCGCGGTGCCCGCGTCCAGCAGGACTTCGGTGACGATGCCGGTGCCCGCGCCGATGTCGAGGATCCCGTGCCGGGCACCGCGGGCGGCTTCGGCGAACCACCGCCGCGCCCGGCGGCGATCGGTCTCGGCCTGGAGCAGGTCGTAGAACTCGGCCGAGACCGTGTACGCCCCGTCGGATGTGCCGTCCACGTGAGCGTGTTCTACCGGGACCCGGCGTAGCGGCTCGGGTCGGCGAGCGCGCTGGCGTCGAGGCCGGTCAGGAGATCGGCGACCGTGGTGTGGACCTCGAGGGCGCCGGCCGCGCGCAGCGCCCGCTCGCCGAAGCCGCCGGACAGCACGGCGATGCGGGGCACCTCGGCCTGGGCGGCGGCCTGCACGTCCCACGGGGTGTCGCCGACGAACAGCGCCTGCCCGGCTTCGGCACGGGCCTTGTCGAGGGCGGCGTGAACGAGATCGGGGGCTGGCTTGCCGGCGTCCACGTCGTCCGCGCTGGTGGCGGCGTCGATGACCTCGTCAGCGTCCAGGACCCGGCGCATCACCGCCAGGTCGCGACCGGAGGCGGACGAGGCCAGGACGATCCGCCAGCCACGCCGGTTCAGTTCCCGCAGCAGGTCCGCGGCGCCGTCGAAGGCCCGCAGTCCGGGCCACAGGCGGGCGAACAGGGCCTGGTGAGCCGTACTGACGGCGTCGTCCTCACCGCGGTCGCGGTCCTCGCCGAGCACGTGGTCCAAGAGCTGGTCGCCGCCCATGCCGATCGCCCCGTGGATGCGAGCCATCGCCGGATAGTGGCCGAACTGGGCGAGGGCCTCGGTCCAGGCGACCGTGTGCCAGTAGCTGGTGTCCAGCAGGGTTCCGTCGACATCGAACAGCGCTGTGGCCGGCATCAGCCGCCTCCTCGTCACCGAAGTCCGAACGGTCCGACGCTACGGCCCCCAGGCCGCGCCCGCACGCACCACCGCACCCGATCGCCCGTTTACGGTCGCGGATCCGGGAAAGCCGCGCCCCATGACGAATCACGCCAACGCCGCGAACCGCACCGTCGTCGTGACCGGCGCGAGCGGAGGGATCGGGCGCGCCTGCGGGCTGGCGTTCGCCGCCCGGGGCGACCGGCTCGCCCTGATCGCCAATGCGGTAGTCCCGGGCCTGCTGGACCGCTACCCGGCCCGCACCGGGTGCGGCTCCCAGCAGACCGACGAACGGCAGCCCACCGGTGACCCGGGAAACCTCTTCACCCCGGTGGGCACCCTGCGGGACTTCGGGGCGCACGGCCGCTTCGACGGCCGGGCCCATTCGCAGGATTCGTTTCACGGATGCGGGACACCCGCCTCCAGCAGTCACAAGGTCAGGAGTCAGCGGCCATGCCCGCTGGTTCGAACAAGAAGCGAGAACGTCAGTACGAGCACATCAAGGACAGTGTGCTGGATCGCGGCGAGAGCGAGAAGCGCGCCGAGGAGATCGCGGCCCGCACGGTGAACAAGGAACGTGCCCGGCACGGGGAGTCGAAGACCGCCAGCCGCAGCTCGCTCGACGACATCTCGTCCTCCCGGCGCGGCGGGCAGCGTTCGCACAGCGGCCCGCAGGGCCCCACCAAGGAGCAGCTGTACAACGAGGCCAAGAAGCGCAACATCCACGGCCGTTCGACGATGAACAAGAAGGAACTCGAACACGCTCTCGGCCGCTAGGAGCAGCACTCATGGGCACCGTTCCCGTCCCGCCCGACCCCGACACCACCCCGGTGCCGCCGCCCCCACCGCCAGCGCCGCCCGGGCCGCCGGAGCCCGTCGAGCCCCCCGGTCCTCCCGGACCGGTCGAGCCGCCTGCACCTCCCGGTCCGCCCGCTCCAGAACCCGAGCCGCCCCGTCCGGCGCCCGGGCCGCCGCCACCACCCCGGTGAATCCGAGCCCGCGCGCTGACGGGCCCTCACCCGGTCGACCACGGGCAGCACGAGCAGACGGAGGAGGGAAGGGTGCGCGCGGGGATCGAGATCACGGCGTCGGCCGTGCTCGGCGATCGCGAACCGCCGCTCGCGCACCCGCAGCCTTGTCAGGCCTTCTCTGCCCTTCGAGTTGACCGCATCCGGCGGCCGGCGAACAACGAATGCCGATCGTCTGCGCGGGACCGGCCCGACTGTGCGCCACGACGACAACCCCGGATCTGTACGGCCCTCGCCGGTTTCGCGCGGGGTCCGCGTGGTCCGGCGGCCGCGCGGGTGGCCTCCCTCGGGCTCGGGACGCGGACCGACAGCGTGACGTGACTCCTCCGCCTGTCCCGTTCACGGCGGGACCTGGTCGGGCGGTCTCGGGATGCGGCACGGCGTTCCGTACCTGACGCGGCCACTGAGCCGCCGTGGGCGACGTAGATGACGCCGACTGTTGCGGCTCCTCGGCGATCTTCAGGCGGAGTGCCTGGCGTCGATCTCGGGTAGCGGTGGGGTTCGCGGGTTCGGACGGTGTGGTTCGGATGGTTGCAGTTGGCGAGGGGGAGCTGTCACGGCGGTCCGAAGTGCGTCTCGATCTTCTGCCCGGAAGGCGTTGGTCGGGGTGAGGCACGGGTGGACGTTGTTGTTCTCGTTGAACCGGTGGATCACGTCCCGCACCGTGTCTTCGTCGGCCTGCACCAGCTGGGCGGTCACCGGGCCCGGTTCTCGCCGGCCGAGGCCAGCAGCACCGCCGCCCGCCGGAAGCGCACCGGGCTGGTGCTGCCCCGCCGCACGATCCGCTGTAACTGCTGTCCTCCTGATCGGTCAGCCTCCGGACTTCGACCCGCTCCGCGACCGTGCCTCCTCACGCCGGTCGGCCGCAGGTCAGGGCAGGCGGCTGAGTTTGCGCCGGGCGGCCCGGTGGCGCAGCTTCGGAAGTCGTCGCTGTGCGGCCTCCGCGATGTGGCGATGGTGTTCGTGGAGCAGGCCGTAGGCGAAGGCGTGCCGTCGGCCGGCCCTGTCCCCGCTCGTGGTGAGGGCGATCAGTTCGTGGCGGGCCACCACGCTGTCCTGATGGGTGCCGAGGACCTTGTGGAGCTTCTTCATCCGGGCGCCGAACCTCGCCACCCGCTTCGCCCGGTCCCGCGGGAGGTGTGGTTGGGCGTGGTCCGCGGTGTACCGGGCACGTTTGGCGGCCTTGCGGGCGTCGTGCAGCGCCCGGTCGCGGTCCGGGCCCGGGGCGGTGTGCAGCGCGTGGTCGAGGCGTTCGACGGTCCGGCGCTGCTCGTGCCGCAGGACATCGGACAGGTACCGGCGGGCCTTCCGATCGGCGCGGCCGCGCAGGGGCGGGTCGGCGGCGAAGGCGTCGAGTCGTTCCAGCAGGGTGAAGTAGCGGGTGCCGTCGAGTTCGGCGACGGCCTGCCGCCAGGCGCTGCGGTAGCCGCAGGCGTACCGCTCGGTGAGCTGGCCGCGGAGCTCGCCCCCGTGCTGCCCGGCGGGTACCGCGTCCAGCCCGTCGACCAGCAGCTCGCCGAGCACCTCCTGGTCGCGGGCCCGCCCGAGCAGCCGCCCGAGCCTGCGCAGTTCGACCTCCAGTGGTTCGGTCTGCCTGCGGTCGAAGAGCCGTTTGTGGGCCTTGAGCTGGCTCCGCAGCCGGCGTGCGGTGACCCGCATGCGGTGGACCGAGTCCTCCTCGCCCGTGCGGACGGCGGCGTCGAGGGCCAGGAGCGCCCCGAGCTGGGCGCGGAACCCGGCCATGACGAGGGCACCGGCGGTTCCGGGTGCCGGACCGGACGGGGACCCACCCCCGGAGGCGGGGGCCTCGTCGAGCGCCTGGGAGAGCTTCGAGGGCCAGGGCGAGCGGGTCAGGCCACCGTCGGTGAACACGGCCTCGATCCGGTCCAGGAGCGCCGGCGTGCCGTGGTCCAGCTCGACCTCGAACTCCGTCCACGTCCGGACGTCCGTGCTCGTCCCGGCAGACGGGTCCGTCCCGCCCGGTCCTGTGGGTCGAGTGCTTGCCGGGACGGGGCCGGCGCGGTCCGCGTCGAGGACCTGCGCCGCGACCCGGTCCTCGGTGACCTCCGCGAGTGTGTTCCCCCCGCCGTCGCACAGCCGTAGCCGGGACCGGTGGGTGCGCAGGTGGGCCACCGGGGAGAGCGCGGTGCCGCGGGTGAAGGCGGCCACGCGCTCGGCGAGCTCGGCCGGGACGTCACGGGGGCCGCCGGTGCCCACCGGCAACCGGACCTCCTGGCGTTCGTCCTCGGTACGCGGCAGCTTGAGGTGCCAGCCGGCGTCGTCGCCTCCGGTGCGCCGGCGCAGGGTGATGTGTCGGTGCAGGAGACGCAGGTCCGGGGTGTCGTAGTAGACGGCGTCGAGTTCCTGGGGAGCAGCAGGTCGGGCGGTCCTGACGCCCTCCACCCGGTCGAGCTTCGGCGGGAGCGCGGCCCCGCCGTACTTGCGTTCCGCTTCCACCTGATGTGTGTCCATGTCCTGCGGGTGCCCGTGACGGCCGGGGTCATGTACGGCGCGTGCCGGTCGCTTGGTCGCGGCGGGCCCGGCCGGGTGTTCGTGGGCGGTTCGGCGGGAGGCGCGGTGCCACCGTGCGCGCGACGCGGGAACGTGAGGAGACGCTCGTGGCCGTGGGTGCCACCGGCGTGCGGTGCAGGCGTGCACGGATCGGGCTCCGTCGGTCGTGGCTGCCCGGGCCGGAGGGGTGGAAACGCGGCGGGTAAGGATGCTCGGGCCCCTCGACGGCCGGGACCGGCCGCGGTCCCTGTTTCCGAGGCCGGCAGCCGGGCAGCCGTCCGGCACGTTCTCGTGCGGGGCGTGAGCGGCCTGGACACGGCGGGCCGCAGCCTCGCCGCGGCGTGCGCTCAGGAGGCGGGGGAGCCCCCGCGGTCGAGCAGCAGGGCGATGCACCCGTCCCGTCAGGAACCCGGCGATGTCATCCCTCCGGACGCGGAGCAGGGCCACCGCCCCGCCGCCGTCACCGAGGGCGAGGTGGACGTGCCGGGAGTCCGCGGGTTCGACGCGGACGTCGCCCGCGCCGCTGCGGGCCACCAGGCCCGCCGCCAGCAGGTCTCGGGTGAACACCCGCCGAGCACGCGGCTGAGATAGCGGTCGATCTGCTGGGGTTGGTCGGTTCGCGCCGCGGCGTGGACCTCGGCAGCCGGGACCGGTACGACGGCGAACAGGATGCCGGCGGGCAGCAGGGCCAGGCCAGCGACGCCCGGGCGACCCGGACCTGCTTCCGCCCGCCGATGCGATCCTGTTCGCCTCCGCCACGATGAACAGCATCAACAGCCTGGCCCAAGGCATCACGACCTCCTGGGTCATAGGGTTCGCGGCCGAGGCGATCGCCAAGGGCATTCCGCTGACGGTGATGCCGTGTACGAACACCGCTCTCACCGGGCACCCCCAGTTCCCGAGGAGCGTCGCCACCCTGCGCGAGGCCGGCGTTCGGTACTGCTCGGCGAAGGAGGCTTCGTCCCGAACGCCCCTGGCCAGGGACGACCGGAGGCGTACCCGTGGGAGGTGGCTCTCACGGTGGTCGAGGAGTCGATCCGGCGGTGATCCTCTGACCGTGGCTCTCTGTCACCCGAGCTCGTGGCGCCCCCAGTGGTAGGTGTCCGGTGATGCGTCGGCGGACGACGGCAGCGCCCGGGGCGGCAGAGCTGCCAGGACTCGGTGCGCGGGCGTTGTTCTCAGCGAAGAAGCACGAACGCCAGCGCTGACGTTCCGCCCAGGGCGGTGCCGGCGAGGATCTGCCCGATGGTGTGTGCCTTGAGGACCGTGCGGGACCAGCCTATGGCGGCCGCGCCGAGGGCTGTGGGGAGCATCCAGGGGCCGAAGACCAGCAGAAGGATCATGACGGTTCCGCCGGCGACCGAGTTGTGGATCGAGATCTGCCAACCGGTGGTGACCAGCAGGGAGGAGACGAGCCCGACGAGCATGGCGACCACCAGCGCGGAGACGTCGGCGGGGGCGCCCAGGACGTACAGCAGGATGATGCCGGCGACGACGGAGACGAGGCTGAGGGTCATCGGTACGACCCGCTGTCGACGGACCCGGATGTGCTTGTCGGTCAGGCCTCCGCGCTTGACCCCGAGCAGCACGATGCTGATGGGGATGACACCGCAGAACAGGGCGGCCACCAGTCCCCAGCCGAGGCCGGACCAGGACTGAGTGCTGTGCCAGCCCACGAGCAGGAGGAGTGCAGTGACCAGGTTGGCCGGAGCGAGGACGTCCGTGATGATCTTGGCGGTCTTCTGGATCGGGGTGCAGTCCGAGAAGGCCGGTGGTGCGGGTGGTGCAAAGGTCACGGGGTGGCTCCAGCAGAGAGGGGACGGGTGCTGCCGAGCCGCTCAAGGTGGTCTCGGGCGAAGGTGCAGGCGATGTCGGTGAAGTAGGCGTCGGACAGCGCGAGGAGAAGGCGGACCTCGGTGTCGAGATCGCTTCCTGCCTGTTCCGGTACCTCGGGACTGCCTGATCGGGCGAGGCCGGCGGTGTGGGCCTCGCGGGCGGCCCGCAGCCAGCACGCGTCCGCAGCCGTGACCGCAGTCGGGCCGGTGAGTCCTGCGTCCTCGACGTGGTCTGCGGCGCGCAGCCGCAGGGACGTCGGTGCGTGGCCGTTCAGTATCAGCATGGCGTCGCGGATCTCGATGGTGCGTCGGTACAGGCGGTCTCGAACGCCGCGGACGTCGAGGGCGTCGCGGATCCGGTGCCGCTTGTGCCGGTACCGGACGTGCGGAACGGCCTCGCTGAGGTGTTCCCACAGTGGGTAGAGCTCGGTCAGGTGGCGGTATCGACGGACGGCAGCCCTCGCCTTGGGGTAGGTGGGCATGGTGCTACCGACGGAGATCAGGAGCAGCGGCACGAGGGCGAGCAGACCGTTCAATGCGATGTCCGTCGCTGCCGGCACCGGGTGGAGGTCGAACCGGGCGAAGAAGAGCATGGAGGCTCGGTGCGCCGCATAGACGATTCCGATGCTCGTGCCGAGGCAGATCAGCCCCAGGCCCCGGTGGAGCAACAGGGGTCCCGGTCCGCGAGACCACTGCCACGAGAGCCGTGAGGCCGTCAGCATGGCCCAGCCGAAGTACGTCGTCCACAGCAGGACGTAGGCCAGTACCAGGGAGTCGTGGGGGTAGGCGGTCATCAGGTCGAGTGCTTCGTCGGGCCGGTCGGCCAGTGCGAACAGCGTGACCATCACAGTGAGCGTGGCCAGCGGGATGACGACTCCGGCGCGCATCCGCCCCTTTCGGTTCGCAACGGTGGTCGGCCGTGAAGTCGCCGCCGCGTCGGCCAGGAATTCCAGGACGAAAGCCGCAGCGCTAACCGCGGCCGCATGCTTCAGCAATGCGGAGAAGCTGTGGATTCCGAAGGTCCTGTCGAGCCACCTCGAAGCGCTGTCGGTGGAGAAGCACATCTCGCAGGCGAGCACGAAGAAGGCTGCCCACAGTGACCGCTTATCGGTGTTCCGCCAAGCACCTGGCGCCCGCCATATCGTGATCGCCCAGAGAGCGATGCACACGCTCAGATTGATTACAGTCATGTCCGGCTACTCGGTCAGTGCTTTCAGAAGATGACTTGACAGGGGGTCAGTGGGGCGCTGCGCGGCTTCCTCCGTCTGGCGAATTCTGCGTGCGAGCACGCCGGCAAGCCCCTCCGCCGCCTTTTCGTCAGCGTGCGTGTAACTCGTGCGGCCGAGAAGGCTGACGATCCGGTTGATCGGAAATCCGGCCCACTCCTCGACGGAGAGGACCTCCGCGAGGCTATGGCGCTGCGCGGCGCTGACGGGCGACGCCTCGTGTGTATCCGTGGGAAGGCAGGAGTGGCCGAGCAGCATGTGGCACAGCTCATGCAGGATGATGTGGGACCGGTGCAGTGGACTCGTCGCGTTCTCCACGAAGATGTGATCCGCCTTTTCCAGCGCGATCCAGGCACCGCAGGGCGCCTTGCTCGATGAGCCTTCGTGTTCTATCGCGTGAATGTGGATCGGCCGCTCGCGGGCGCCGGCGATGCTGTCGCACAGCTTCTCGATGGTGAACGGGAGCGGTATGTCGAGGGTTGCTGCGACGGCGGAGAAGTCAGTGCTTTCCCTGTCATCGTCGCCGCTCTTCCTGCGCCAGTTACGCATGATCCTTTTCCCGCCCTGAATTGCTTCTTCGCTCCCTTTGGCCCGGCGCTGAAAGCATAGGCGAGCGGCGGATCAACCGATTGTGACCGGTGCAACTTTTGAGGTCATGGGACTGCGGAGCGTTATGGCGCGACTCGCGCGGGCGCGAGGGGAACGACGCGGTGGCGATATAGGGCTACTGACAGTGATGCCCTGCGTTATCGAAACGTCATCTGATTTCGAATTAGATGATCAAGCGGGGTGGGTGGCCCTAGTTGTTGCGCGGAGCCTTTTCGTCCTCAAGTCCCTCCAGGGAGCGGGCGCGCTCAATGAACCCGGCAAGGGTGGAGAGGGTCTCCTTGGACAGGCCGTTGGCGCGGAGGGCGAGGTTCCGGACGTCCTCGTCCTTGATCAGCTGCTCCAGGTCCTGCCGGGTGGCCGGCGCATCGCTCGTGGGGGCAGCGGGCTCTTCGTCATCGATGAAGTAGCTCGCCCGCACTTTGAACACCGCGGCGAGGGCCTTCAGCGTCCCTGCCGTCGGATTCCCCTTCGCGCCGCTGCGCAGTTTCTGGATCAGGCTGGCGCTGACGCTCGCCGACGGGTTGCCGGCCGCTGCGGCCCAAGCTGCTGTCAGGTCGGCCACCTCCTGGTTCGTGAACTGTCGCCCGCTGGGGTGTGGGCAGGCCTCGAACAGGCGGTTCAGTCTGGACTGGATCTCTCCCATGGCGTACTCCATCAGGGTGTGGCGTTACACGCACTCTAGTGCGTCCCTGGTGCCGTCGCGCAGGCTGGGCGCACTTTAGTCTCCCCGCCTCGCGTACTTTGGTGTACGTTGATCGCGATGTGACGCACCAAAGTCCGTCTCTGCTGGTCAGCGAGCTGAATGGTGGAGATGGGCGCGCTGCCGAGTCGCAACGTCCGGAAATGCGACCGGCGTCCGGGAGCTACCAACTCCTGGACGCCGGGCCGGCGCCAGGGGCGCCAATTCGCTACCGCGCGAGCAGCGGGACTTCTTTGCACGAGAGACCGCCCGCGCGCTCCTACGAACCACGGAGTATCGCATGTCTGCCAAACCGAACGGAACCCACGACGACCCGGCGACGAGCCCGAGCCGGCCACGGCCCGGCGTCGGCACCGTAGAGTCCGCCCGGGGCTACTGACGTGGCGCGCATACGCTCGATCAAGCCGGAGACCTGGGTCAGCGAGACCCTCGCTGAAGTCTCCATCCCGGCGATGGTCACTTTCCTCGGGATGACCAACCACGCCGACGACCACGGCCGCCACCGCGACAACGCGGCGATCGTCTACGGCGTCATCTGGCCGATGCGTGAC
This sequence comes from Kitasatospora sp. NPDC048545, assembly GCF_040651155.1. Lineage (NCBI taxonomy): Bacteria > Bacillati > Actinomycetota > Actinomycetes > Kitasatosporales > Streptomycetaceae > Kitasatospora > Kitasatospora sp. NPDC048545. Next base: position 3,718 of record NZ_JBEZIQ010000039.1, on the reverse strand, counting down.
GAGATTGGCAGGGCGGACGTCGAGGAACACCTCAGGCAGCTCGCCTCCGCCGGTGCCATCTGCCGGTACGTCGGTTGCGACGGCCGGAAGTACTTCCACTACCCGACCTGGCGCAACCACCAGAAGATCGACAAGCCGAGTCTGTCGAGGCTGCCCGCGTGCCCGCACTGCGAGCCGGAGCGGTGCGGCGTCTGCAAGGGCCCCTGCATCCAGCAGGCCGCCCTCGCTGACACTCGAGGGCCCCGACTCGACGATGCCGCGAGCGCTCTCCGAGTGTTCGGCGAAACCTCGGCGAACACTCCGGCAGCCCTCCAGCAGCCGCACGAGTCCTTCCCGGCACCCGCTACGCAGACGGTTCCGTGCACTGCGGAAACGGTCGTCCCGGCAGTCGAGGCCGAGCGCAAGCCGGTTCCGGCCCCTAGGAAAACCGCAGGTCAGAGGGCGTTCGGCGAAGGCTCCCTGAAGGTTCGCCGAACCCTCCCGGAGGCCTCGGCGCCTGGATCTAGGATCTTGGATCCTGGATCTTCTTTCCCTACGGGGCGCGAGGCGCCTGACGCGGACATCGTCTCGGGCGGCCAGCTGATCGGCGAGTACGTCGCCGCCTGCGCCGAGCGTCCGCCGGGCGACGTGCTCGGCCACCTCGGCAAGGTCGTCAAGAAGCTTCTGGACGAGGGCATCGCCGCCGAGCACGTCCGCGCCGGGCTGCGGCGCTTCGCCGAGATCCAGGGCCACCCCTCGCGGCTGCCGAGCCTGGTCAACGACGCCATGAACGCACGAAGCGCCGGTTTGGCGCGACCGGGATTCCGGCCTAACGTGCCCGCTCACCAGGCGTGGACCAACCCGGTCGACGCCGTCGCCGCCTACGCCGAGGAGCTGTGATGCGCACCCACCGCGACCCGCAGACCCTCGCCACCGCGCCCTCGGCGCTCGACCGGATGGCCCGCATCCTCGCGTCCCGGGGCATCGAGCAGCACACGGTCGACGCCCTCCCGGACGCTCCGGAACCCTACTCTCCGGAGGAGGCCCTGTCCGCCGGGCTGCCGCCGCGCTACCGTGAAGCGGTCGCCACGAACCGGCAGGTCCTGGCCTGGGTGCGGCAGGTCGTCGCCGAGGCCACTGCTCCGGGCCTGGGCGCTCGACGCCAGGTCGCCACAGGCCCCAGCCTGCTGATGGCCGGGGTCGTCGGCGCCGGGAAGACCCACGAGGCGTACGGCGCGGTCCGCCGCCTGGTCGAGGCCGGCATCGGTGTGCGCTGGCGCGCCACCACCGCCGCGGACCTCTACGCCGAACTCCGCCCCGGCTCGGACACCGACGCCGAGCGGGTCCTCGCCGCCTACAGCCGGGTGCCGCTGCTAATCCTCGACGACCTCGGCGCCGCCAAGTCGAGCGAGTTCGTCGAAGAGCAGACGTACCGGCTGATCAACCGCCGCTACAACTACATGCTCCCGACCCTGATCACCAGCAACCTGCCGATCAAGGACCTCCGCACCTGCCTCGGTGACCGCGTCACCTCCCGGCTCGCACAGATGACCACCCGGGTCAGCTTCGAGCCGATCGACCGCAGACGCCTCCAGCGTGCCGCCTGAGCCGCCGCCGCGCCCGGCCGCCCCACGGCGAGCCGCCCACCCTTCACCGACCCAGCGCCCTCTCCGCCGACGCCGCCCTGCGCGCGGAGAGCGATCGGAGCAACCCCGCATGACCACCACGACCCGTCCTGTCCGCCACCGCGCACTGGGCGACCAGACCTGGCAGGACCAGGCCGTCTGCATCCCGACCGAGTACAACCCCGTCGACCCCGAAGTCTTCTTCCCCGGCCCGGAGGACACGGCCGCGATCACCACGGCCAAGGCCCTGTGCGCCCAGTGCCCGGCCGCCCGCGCCTGCCTGGACGCCGCTCTGGAGACGGGCGATACCCACGGCATCCGGGGCGGCCTCACCGAGGAGGAGCGCGAACCCCTGCACACCAGGCTCAATGAACGCCTCGACTACAGCCGGGTCAACGCCGTGCTGGCCGGGCGCGACATCCACATCACCCGCGCCGAGCGCCGCGCGGTCGTCCTCGCCGGATACCGCCAGGACGTGCCGGTCGAGCGCCTCGCCTGGCTCCTCAAGATCAGCCCGGAGCACGCCCTCAAGCTCTACCGCGAGACCCGCCGCGCGATCCGCCACCGCCAGATCGCCGAACAGGCCACCCGCACCGCCTCGGCTGACCAGGGCGCCACCGACCAACTGCACCGCGACGACTTCGGGACGGCCGCATGAGCGCCACCACCGCGACCACCCCGAACCCCGCGCACGTCACCGGCTGGGACCGGGCCGTCGTCATCGCCCTCGGCGGCGCGGGCTGCGCGCTCAGCTACGACGCGCTGCAGCAGATGGCCGTTGCCATCCATGTGCGGGGCCTTCTCACCTACGTGTTCCCGCTCGTGATCGACGGCTTCATCGCCTACGGGGTGCGCGCCCTGCTCGTGATGCGGGATGCCCCGCTGCGGGCCCGCATGTACGTCTGGCTGCTCTTCGGCACCGCCACCGGAGCGAGCCTGTGGGCCAACGCCCTGCACGCCGTGCGGCTCAACGAGCAGAGCGCCACCACGGGCCTGCGCCTCGGCGACTCGGTGGTCGCGGTCCTCTCCACCATCGCCCCGCTCGCCCTGGCCGGCGCCGTCCACCTCTACATCCTCATCGCCCGCGGACCGGTCAGCCCCGCCGGCCGGGACGGCAAGGGTGACCGATTGGCCGAGGCCGACCGAGGTCAGGTCACCCCTGACCTCGGTCAGGTCAGCGTCGAGGCCGGTCTGACCGAGCGGCTGGCGGTGCTGACCGGCGCTCAGGGCAGCGGGCGTCACCCCGGTGCAGAGCGGCCGGTCGGCCGCCGGGCCACCGCAGCCGGTGGTCAGTCGGCGCTGACCCCGGTCAGCGCGGTCAGTCTGGGCAAACCCTCTGACCTGAGCGGTCAACCGGTCACGGGCCGACCGGTGGACAACATGCCGGTCACCACCGCGACGGTCAGCCTCGCCGAGGTGACCGACCCGCCGGTCACTGACCGGGACAGTGACCGCCGTCCTGACCTGGACACCGATGACCTGCTGGCCATCGCACGGCAGGCTTCGCCGGAGAACGGCAGGCTGACCCGCAAGGTGGTCGCCGAAGCGATCCGAGGTCAGAAGATCCCCCTGTCCAGCGCCACGCTGACCGACCTGATGGCCCAGCTCCGGCCGCAACCCGGTCAGCCGGTCACCACCGACCGGAACTGACCGACACCCGAGCACCGGGGTGACCGACCAGGTCACCCCGGCCGGTCACCTGCCCGCACCACCACCATCCGGGAGCACCCCACCATGCGCACCACCCCCGCCACCTGGGCCGAGGCGGACTCCTGGCTCGCCGTCCTCACCCAGCGCGGACACCTCGACCGCGTCGAGACCAACCCGGACGGTGCCCGCAGCATCCAGCGCGGCCCGAACTCCCGCCCCTGGACCCTCCACCATCCCGTCCTCGCCCTCGACTTCGTCGAGGACCTCCTCCTCGACGTCCGCCAGCGCGACAGCGAGGCGAGCCGGTGACCGCCTCCGACCAGGACGGCACCACGCAGGCACCGGAAAGTGACCGTGATCAGGCTCCTGGCGGAGCAAGTTGTGGGGTAAGGAGTCCTTACCCCACCTGCGCCCCGAAGGGGGCGCAGGCACCCCGGTCGGTGGCAGACCCAGGGGGGCCTGCC
>NZ_JBEZIQ010000038.1:0-96796 GCF_040651155.1 Kitasatospora sp. NPDC048545 | reverse complement strand
GGACCGCGCCGAGCACCGACACCAGGAGGGTGAGCGCGTAGGCGATGGCGGAGGCGTAGCCGAAGTCGAAGTACCGGAAGCCGTTCTGGTACAGGGCAGTCGGTCGACTGCCCGCCCCCGGCGTCTCGGTACGTCTGTGTCGCGCCGTTGCGGCCCGGAGGCTCAGAAGCCGCCGGTCTGCTCGTCCCGGCGACGCTGCCAGCGCTGCTCGACTCGGTCCATCATCCCGGCCTTGCGGCGCGGGGCGGCGGCCTGGCGGGGCCCGGAGCCCTGGCTCGCGGGCCCGCGACGCCAGCCGGTCACGGCGAACACCGCGCAGCCGAGCATCACCAGGAAGCCCACGACGCTGACCCAGATCTGGTTCGGAACGACCATGCCACCCATCAAGAGGCCGATCCCCACCACGAATCCGGCGATGGCCAGGTAGACCCGCCGACGGGTGTAGGTGCGCAGCCCGGTTCCCTCGAGCGCCGACGCGAATTTGGGATCTTCGGCATACAGCGCTCGCTCCATCTGGTCGAGCAGTTGCTGCTCGTGCTCCGAGAGCGGCACGGAGTCCTCCTACTCGTCGGTCGCGGGTGCGACCGGTCCGCCCACCCCGGTCGGGGAGGCAAGTCCAATCAGCCTTGGGGCACACGGTCGGACGCCTGTGCGGGGGACCCGGCCCGTGTCGTCCATATGCCCCACGCATCCGGCTGTCATGCTTTCCGGCTTTACCCAGATCATACGGTCCGTAGGCCCGTTACGGGGTGGTCTGCGCCGCGTGGGCCGGGCCACTTCGACCGGGCACGGCCGCACCGGTGTCAACGCGCCACGCCCCGGACAAGTGCCCGATCCGGTGGAATCGGTCCGGACCTGGGGACCTCCGCCTCAGGACAACGGAAACCGGCCGGTCAGCCGGGCCCGGGAAAGGGCGAACGTCCGGAATGCGAACCGCCGCCGTACGGTGTGCGAACCGTACGGCGGCGAAGGTCTCGCGGAGGGTTCGCGAAGGCCCGGCGAGGGGCGGCTCCGGCGGGACCCGATCCGAACTCGGGCCGAATTCGGGCCGGATTCGGTCCGGGTTCAGGCCAGGGTCGCCAGCAGGTGCAGCTGGGTCGCCACGGCGTGGAAGGCGGGCTGCTCGGCGGCGGCCTGCTCCAGCTTCAGCAGCGCCTCCAGCGCGCCCGGCTCGGTGTCCACCAGCACCCCGGGGACCAGGTCGGCGAAGACCCGCACGCCGTGCACCGACTCCACCCGCAGGCCCGCGTCCTCGGCGAGCCGGCCCAGCTCGTCACCGGTGAAGCGGCGCGGCATCGGGTCCTGCTCGCCCCAGCGGCCGTCGGTGGCGGAGAGCACCGTCCGGGCCTCGGTGAAGTGGCCCGCCAGCGCGCGGGCCAGGACGGCGCCGTTGCGGTTGGCGGCCAGCAGGCTGACCAGACCGCCCTTGCGCAGGGTGCCGGCCAGGCTGCCGAGCGCTTCCGCCGGGTCGTCCACGACCTCCAGCACGCCGTGGCAGAGCACCGCGTCCACGGTGCCGGGGGCGACGAGGTCGGGCAGTGTCTGGGTGTCGCCCTGGACGGCCCGGACCAGGTCCGTGACGCCGGCCTCGGCGGCCCGCCGCTCCAGGGCGAACAGCGCGTCCGGGCTCGGGTCGACCACGGTCACCCGGTGGCCGAGCTTGGCCACCGGCACGGCGAAGTTGCCCGTGCCGCCGCCGGTGTCGACCACGTCGAGCACCGGCTGGTCCAGCTCGGCCGCCCGCTTCTCCAGGGCTGCCCGCACCACCTCCCACACCACGGCGGTACGCAGGGCACTGCGGGGACGCGTCGGGTACAAGGTGGGACTCCTTGGCACGTGCAGTTCGATCAGGATGCCTCCACCTTAAGCCTGCCGGGTGGCCGGGTCGCTCGCGTCTGACGGCCCCTCGCCGTCCAGCGGCAGCCTCGGTGCGGGCGGGACCGCCCGCAGGCCCAGCAGCCGCTCGACCAGGCGCAGAAACAGGGCGGAGTTGCGGATCAGGTCGTCGGCGTCGCGGGCCGACGCGGCGCCCCGGATCCCGGCCTCGGCGGCCGCCCGGCGGCGGGCGCCGGCACCGTAGTAGAGCGCCCACTCGGCGAGCTCCGGGGCGATCTCGGGCAGCACCTCCCAGGCACTGCGGATGGCCTTGCGCCGCCGCGGGTTCTTCTCCGGGCGGCCGCGCACCGCCAGGACGGCCGCCACCGTACGCAGCGCCGCCAGGTGCGCGGTGGCGTACCGCTCCAGCGGGTCCTCCAGGGCGCGGGCCCGGGCGAGCGTGCGGTGGGCGTCGGTGAGCAGGTCGAGGGCGGCCGGCGGCGCGGCGACCCGGCGCAGCACGGGGTGGACGTCCCGGCCGGCGGGGCGCCCGCCCGACGGGTCCGGGATGTGCGGGAGGGCGGCGGAGTGGAGGCGGGCGGTGACGGGCTCCGGATGGCTGATGGTCATGGTCTCCCCCGTTCCGAGGCAGTGTGCGGACCGGGTGGTCCGTGCCCCTCCATCGTGACCGGCACCACTGACAATCCGTCCGTTCCGGGCGGGAGGCCCCGGAAAGCAGAGCGGCGGCGGGCGCGGGCCCTCCCCCGGACCGCGCCGCCGCCGTGTGCCGTCGCCCCCGCCGTTCCCCCCACGGACGACGGTGGCGAACCTCCCCCGTGGCCGGTCTCCCCCCGGCCCGCTCCGCCGCCCCGTGTCGGCGGTGCGGGGACCGTGACCAGCCCCGTTGCGGATCTTCCGCCACCGCCCCGGGCCGTACGGCCCGGGGGACGGAGGATCCGCCACCCGGGTGGGCCCGGCGCCCGACGCGCCGTTCCCTCCCGGGTGTCACTACTCTCCCGTCTCCGCAGGTCGGGGGCCATCCGCTGACGTACTCAACCGTGCATCTGAGTATCCGTACTCAGTACCCCGGTGCTCCCCCGGGCGCTCACCCCGGCGGCGGAACCGGCGGGGGCCCGCACGGCGTCCCGGGTCCGGGTACGGTACGGCGGGACCGGGCGGAACCGGCCCGGGTTCTTGCGAGGAGGGGGAGGCCATGACGATCCTGCCGCTGATCTTCACCAGCGGACTGGCCAGCGGTATCAACGCCTACGCGGTGGTGCTGCTGCTCGGCCTGCTGGGCCGGTTCGCCGGCGCGGAGTCGGTGCCGCACGCGCTGGAGCGCACGGACGTGCTGATCGCGGCCGCCGTGCTGTTCGCGGTGGAGGCGGTGGCCGACAAGATCCCGTACGTGGACAGCGTCTGGGACGTCGTGCACACCGTGATCCGGCCGATCGCCGGCGCCACCGTGGGCGTGCTGATCGCGAGCAACGACCCCGGTTCGCTCAGCGAGGTCGCGGCCGGCGCGATGGGCGGCACGACGGCGCTGGTCAGCCACCTGGTGAAGGCCTCGCTGCGGATGGCCGTCAACACCTCGCCCGAGCCGGCCAGCAACATCGTGGTCAGCATGGCGGAGGACCTCTCGGTGGCCGGCCTGGTCACCCTGGCGATCTTCCACCCGTGGCTGGCCGCCTCGATCGCGGCGGTGGTCCTGGCCGTCGGGCTGCTGCTGGTGTGGCTGGCGATCAGCAAGATCCGCGCCTTCCGGGCCCGGCGCCGCGAGCGCAAGGCCGCCCGGGCCGCCGCCGGCGCGTACGCCGGACAGCCGGGGGTCTGACGGCAGCAGGCGGCCGGGGGCTGACCGCGGGCCGCGGCGTCCCGGGGTCCTAGGATCAGGACCCATGGCACGGATCGTCATCATCGGCGCAGGAATGAGCGGGCTCGCGGCGGCCTCCCGGCTGGCCACGCTCGGCCACCGGGTGACGGTCTGCGAGGCGGGCGGCACGTACGGCGGCATGGTCGGCCGGTACGAGCGGGACGGCTTCGCCTTCGACACCGGGCCCGGGCTGCTGACCCTGCCCGCCGTCTACCGCGACCTCGCGCTGAAGACCGGCAAGGAGCCGCTGGAGCAGCTGGTCGAGCTGGCCCCGGTCGATCCGGAGAGCCGGCACGTCTTCGCCGACGGCACCGCCGTCTCACTGCCCAACGCCTCCCGAGGCGGCGTCAGCCAGGCCCTGGACACGGCCTTCGGGGCCGGCTCCGGCGCCCGCTGGAGCGCGGTGATGAACCACGGCCGGACGGTCTGGGAGGCCACCCGCCGCCCGCTGCTGGAGGAGCCGCTCCCGTCGGACCGCGCGTTCCTGGGCGCCGATCCGTACCCCGTCCCGCCGCGCACCGGCCTGGCCCGGCTGCGCCGCGCCGCCCCGTGGACCCTGCACGACGTGGCGGCGCGCCAGCTGGACGGACACCCCGGCCTGACCGCCCTGCTGTTCGAGTCCGCGGTCCGCTACGGCTTCGCCCCGGGCCGGGCCCCCGCCGGGGCGACCGTGCTGCCGTACATGGAGCAGTCCTTCGGCGTCTGGTACGTCCGGGGCGGCCTGCGCGCCCTGGCGGAGGCGGTGTTCCGGCGCTGCGAGCTGCGCAAGGTCGAGTTCCGCTTCGACACCCCCGTCACCCGGGTCGTCGTGGAGGACGGCCGGGCGCGCGGCGTCGAGACCCCGGCCGGCCGGATCGACGCCGACCTGGTGCTCTCCGCGATGGACGCCGGTGCGCTGTTCGGCGGCGGCCTGGCGCAGTGGCCGGGGAAGCCGGCCGAGGCGTGGCGTCCGTCGGGAGCGCCCGGCCGGTTCGGCGTGCTGCTCGCCCTGCGCGGCCCACGTCCCGCGGGCACGGCGCACCGGACGGTGGTGCACGCTCCCGACCTCGCCGCCGAGGAGCGGTCGCTGACCGGCCGGGGTCCGCTCTGCGAGCGCCCCACCGTGCAGGTGCTGCGCCCGGACGACCCCGCGCTGCGACCCGACGACGCGCACGAGAGCGTGGTGCTGACCGCGACCGTCCCGGCCCAGGGCGAGGTCGACTGGACCGCCCCCGGTGTCGCCGACCGCTACGCCGACCTGCTGCTCGCCCACGTCGACGCGGCCGGCGCCGGCCTGCGCGAGCGGGTGCTGTGGCGGGTCGTGCGCACCCCGGAGGACACCCGCCGGGAGACCGGCGCCCCGGGCGGCTCGGTCGCCCTGCCCGTGCTCGCCGGAGCCGACGGCGACTGGCTGAAGGCCGCCAACGAGACGCCCGTCCCCGGTCTCTACCTCATCGGCGGCACCGCCCATCCCGGCGGCGGACTGGCCCGCGTCGGCATGTCGGCCTGCATCGCCGCCGGCCTGGTCGGCCCCGCGTAGGACGCGGGCCGGGCGGGGGGCGGTGCGCCGACCGCCGCCCGCCGGACGCGTCAGCCCTGGTGCCAGGTGTTCTGCTGCTGGTAGCCGTAGGTCTGGTCGTACGCCTGCTGCTGCGGGATGCCCTGGGCGTTCGGGTCCGGCTGGGGCTGCCACTGCTCCTGGTGCTGCTGCTGGTACCCCTGGGTGTTCGGGTCCCAGGCCTGCTGGTGCTGCTGGTGTTGCTGGTAGCCCGCGTACTGGTCGTGCTGCCCGCCCTGCTGCTGCGGGTAGCCGCCGTACGGGTCCTGCTGCTGGTCCTGCTGCGGGTAGGCGCCGTAGGACTGGTCGTAGGCGAAGGCGGGCTGCTGCGCGGTCTGCCACTGCTGCTGGTCGTAGCCGCCCTGGTAGGCGGTGGCGTACGGGTCCTGGGCCTGCTGCTGCGGCGGCTGCTCGTAGTACCCGGGGGCGTAGATGCCGTCCTGGGCGAGTTCCTGCATCTCGAAGGCGGCGGTCTGCTCGACCTCCGGCACCTCCTGCGACACCGGCGCCGACGGGACGGCCGGGGTCTCCTCGACGGCGCTGACCTCGCCGATCCGCTCCGCCGCGACCGCGACGGCCGCCACCGCGGCCCCGCCGCCGGTGAGGGCGCCGAGCAGCGGCACCTTGGCAAGCGGGCCCGGCAGACTGCCGTCGGCCTTCCGCAGGGACCAGCCGTCCTGGTGGCCGCGCTTGACCGAGAGCGTCACGAAGGTCTGGCCGAGCGCGAACAGCGCCGCACCGGCCCCGATCACCACGACCGACCCCAGGCCCATCCCGACGGCCACGCCCAGGAAGCCGACCAGGGCCAGGGCCCGCCAGTGCACCGGCGCCCGGTTCTGCAGCAGTACCTCGGCGACCAGCCAGAGCGCCACCACCGCCAACGCGGCGTACAGCAGCAGGTATCCGATGCCCATCCGCCCGCTACCTCCAGTCGCGTGCCCGCGCGTCCACGCCGCGCGTGTCCGGCGACTGTACCGGTTCAACGGCCGGGGTACCGCATCGCGTTCCCGCCGCACCCGGCACCGGCCGCACACGACCGAGTCCGTCACCGTCGGTACGGTGGCGGGCTCGTGAACGTCCGGCGTCAGCGCGGCGTTCGGAAGGACCACCCGTCGGCCGGACAGCCCGCCGGCGGGCGCCGGGCGGCCGCTCAGCGCTGGTGCAGCCCCAGGTTCTGGTAGATCTCCAGGGTCGCCGTCGAGTGGTTCAGCGTGATGAAGTGCAGGCCGGGCGCGCCCTCGGCGAGCAGGCGCTCGGCCATCGCCGTGGCGTGCTCCATGCCGACGGCCCGCAGCGCCGCCGGGTCGCCGATGGCGGCCCGCAGGCGGGCCTCCAGGTCGGCGGGGAAGGCCGAGCCGCTGAGCTGCGGGAAGCGCTCCAGCTGCTTGGCGTTGGTGACCGGCATGATCTCCGGGATGATCGGCGTCTCGCAGCCGGCGGCGGTCACCCGGTCGCGCAGCCGCAGGTAGTCGTCCACCTCGAAGAACATCTGGGTGATCGCGTAGTCGGCGCCGGAGCGGATCTTCGCCACGAAGTGCCGGATGTCGTCGTCCCAGTCCGTCGAGCGCGGGTGCATGTTCGGCGAGGCGGCGACGCCGACGCAGAAGTCACCGATGCCCTTGATCAGCTCCACCAGCTCGTAGGCGTAGGTGACGCCCTCCGGGTGACTGACCCACTCGCCCATCGGGTCGCCGGGCGGGTCGCCCCGGACGGCGAGGACGTTGCGCACGCCCTGGTCCGCGTACTGGCCGATGATGTTGCGCAGCTCCGCGATCGAGTGGTCGACGGCGGTCAGGTGGGCGACCGGGGTCAGCGTGGTCTCGGTGGCGATCCGGCCGACCATGTTGACCGTGCGCTCGCGCGAGGAGCCGCCCGCCCCGTACGTCATGCAGACGAAGTTCGGGTCGAGCGGTTCGAGTCGACGGATGGCGTCCCAGAGCTTCTGCTCACCGGCCTCGGTGCGCGGCGGCATGAACTCGAAGGAGAAGGAGCGCTTGCCGGCCGCCAGGAGCTCGCGGACGGTCAGTGCGCGGTCCGTTCTCGTGGAAGCGATTCCGAGTGCCATGCTGGCAGGCTATCGGGCCTCCGACGAGGCCGGACAACCCGATTCCACGGATTGAGACAACTGGCGGACGGCATTCCGGTTGGCCCCGGGCAACTCCGCTGCAACTCGGCGGCAACTGCACGGCACCCCCGCGGCAACCGCCCGACACCCCGGGCGCCGCCCCCTCCGACCACCCCCGCAGGCCCGCTCGCACGCCCGTTCCCAGCCACCCAGCTACGCTTGCTGCACCCCAGAGAACCAGCGGAGCCCCATCGTGATCTCGTCCAGCACCCGGCCGGCCAACCCCATTGACGTGGAGGACGTCCGCACACGCGTCAACGCCGCGCTCGCCGCGTTCATGGACGGCCAGTCCGCGCTGCTCGGCACGATCTCGCCGCAACTGGTGCCCGCCGCCGACGCCCTGCGCGACTTCCTGCTGGACGGCGGCAAGCGGCTGCGCCCGGCCTTCTGCTACTGGGGCTGGCGCGCCGCCGGCGGCCCGGCCGAGGGCTCCGCCGGCGACGGGATCGCCAACGCGGCCGGCGCCCTGGAGCTGCTCCAGGCGAGCGCCCTGGTGCACGACGACCTGATGGACCGCAGCGACACCCGCCGCGGCCTGCCCTCGGTCCACCGCCGCTTCGAGGCACTGCACCGCGACAGCGGCTGGCGCGGCGACCGGGAGCAGTACGGCGCCTCGGCCGCCGTCCTGCTCGGCGACCTGCTGCTGATCTGGTGCGACGAGCTGTTCCTGCGCTCCGGCCTGGAACCGGCCGCCGTACTGGCCGCCAAGCCGGTGTTCGACCTGATGCGCACCGAGGTCATGCTCGGCCAGTACCTGGACGTGCTGGAGCCGGTGGCCGGCGACTCGACGGACGAGGGCGCGCTGGACCGGGCGCGGACCGTGCTGCACTACAAGTCGGCGAAGTACACGATCGAGCGACCGCTGCAGGTCGGCGCGCTGCTGGCCGGGGCCGGGCCGGAGCTGGTCGGGGCCCTCGGGGCGTTCGGACTGCCACTGGGCGAGGCCTTCCAGCTTCGGGACGACCTGCTCGGCGTCTTCGGGGATCCGGCGGTCACCGGCAAGCCGGCCGGCGACGACCTGCGCGAGGGCAAGCGCACCCTGCTGGTCGCCCACGCGATGCGCGGCCTGTCCGCCGCCGACGCCCGGCACCTGGACGAGCGGCTCGGCGCGCCGGACCTGGCGCCCGAGGAGGTCGCCGGGCTGCGCGAGCTGGTCGCCCGCAGCGGCGCGCCCGAGCTGGTGGAGCACCGCATCGAGGAGCTGATGCGGCAGTCGCTGGCCGCGCTGGAGGCGGCGCCGCTGGCGGACGAGCGGGCCCGCGGGGTGCTGCTGGCGCTGGCCGAGGCCGCCACCGTCCGCAAGTACTGAGGACGGCGGCGGCCCCCGGGATCAGCTGGAACGCACCCGGCGGGACAGCTCGGCGGCGGCTGCCCGCGGGTCGGCCGCGGCGGTGATGGCCCGGACCACGACGATCCGGCGGGCGCCGGCGGCCAGCACCTCGTCCAGGTTGCCGAGGTCGATCCCGCCGATGGCGAACCACGGCCGGTCACCGGCCCGCTTCGCCGCGTACGAGACCAGGCCGAGGCCCGGCGCCGGGCGGCCCGGCTTGGTCGGGGTCGGCCAGACCGGTCCGGTGCAGAAGTAGTCCACCCCGGGTTCGACGACCGCCGCGTCCACCTCGGACTCGGCGTGGCAGGACCGGCCGATCAGGACGTCCTCGCCGAGGATCGCCCGGGCGGCCGGCACCGGCAGGTCGTCCTGGCCGAGGTGCAGCACGTCCGGCCGGGCCGCGTGCGCGACGTCGGCACGGTCGTTGACGGCCAGCAGCTTGCCGTGGCGGCGGCAGGCGTCGGCGAAGACCTCCAGGGCCTCCAGCTCCTGCTTGGCCTCCAGGCCCTTGTCGCGCAGCTGGACGATGTCCACCCCGCCCGCCAGCGCCGCGTCGAGGAACTCGGCGAGGTCGCCCTGCTCCCGACGGGCGTCGGTGCACAGGTAGAGGCGCGCGTCCGCCAGGCGAGCGCGCGGCGTGTCCGCCGCCATCAGATCAGCATCGCCTGGGCGCGGCGCTTGACCTCGGTGCCGCGGTTCTCGCGCAGCGCCTGGATCGGGCTGCCGGGCAGCGACGGGTCCTCGGTGAAGAGCCACTCCAGGATCTCCACGTCGTCGTACCCGCAGTCCCGCAGGACGGTCAGGGTGCCGGACAGGTGCTTGACCAGCCCGGGGCCGTCGATGAACGCCGCAGGGACCTGCAGCGACTTGTTCGGGCCCCGCCGGACGGCGATCAGGCCGCCGTTCTTGACCAGGTCACGCACCTCGGTGACCCGGACCCCCCACTGCTCCGAGATGTCGGGCAGGTACATCCACTCGGTGACCAGGGATTCAATCTTGCTTTCGATCTCACTCACGCCACCAGACTGCCACCTCCACGGCCCACCGCGCACCAGGCGCTACCCGGCGACGGCCGACTTCAGCGGCACCGCCGGGTCCGCCGCGCGGGCCGGATCCAGGGCCGTGCCGCGCTCGATCAGCTTCCGCCCCTGGGTGAGGTCGCGCGGCCGGTCCACCGTCAGCAGCGCACTCGGCACCCCGTCGCGCAGCCAGAGCACCGCCCACGAGGCGTCCTGCGGGCCGCCGCGCCACAGCGGCTCGTCGCCCTCGGCGTGCCGACCCGCGTACTGCACCATCCGCCCGAACTGCTCCGACCAGAAGTACGGCACCGGGTCGTACGGCGGTGCGTCCGTGCCGAGGACGGCGGCGGCCACCGCCTCGCCGGACTGCAGGGCATGATCCCAGTGCTGGACGGCCAGCCGGGCACCGGCCCGGGCCGAGGGGTAACTGACGCAGTCGCCGGCCGCGAAGACGCCGGGCAGGGAGGTGCGCAGCCGTGCGTCCACCACGACGGCGCCGGCGCCGTCCAGCTCGATCCCGGAACCCGCCAGCCACGCGGTCGCGGGCCGGGCGCCGACACCGACGACCACCTCGTCCGCGGGCAGGTGCGAGCCGTCCGCCAGCAGCACCGCGCCGGGCTCGACGGCGGCCACCCCGACCCCGCAGCGCAGGTCGACGCCGGCCTCGGCGTACCAGGCGGCCATCGCCGAGCCGACCTCGGTCGGCAGCGCGCCGGGCAGCGGCGCCGGGCCCGCCTCGACCACGGTCACCTCGCAGCCCGCCTCGCGGGCCGCGGTGGACACCTCGGCGCCGATCCAGCCCGCGCCGACCAGCACCAGCCGCAGACCGGGCCGCAGCAGCGCGCGCAGCGCCAGGGCGTCGTCCAGGGTGTGCAGCAGGTGCGCGCGCTCGGCGCCGGGCAGGGCCCGCGGGACGGCGCCGGTGGCGATCACCAGCGAGCCGTACGGGAGGTCGCCGTCGTCGGTGTGCAGCACGCCGGGGGCGAGGCCGGTGGCCCGGCGGCCGGCGAGCACCTCGACGCCGAGGTGCGCGTAGTCGACGTCCAGGGTGGTGCTGTCGCTCTTGCCGAGCAGCACGTCCTTGGAGAGCGGAGGCCGGTCGTACGGCGCGTGCGGCTCCTCGCCGACCAGCGTGATCCGCCCGCGCCAGCCGCCCTGCCGCAGTTTGAGGGCGCACTGCGCCCCGGCCAGCCCGGCCCCGACGACGACCACCCGATCCGTTCCGCTCAGCTCTGCCACGCCCGTCACTGTACTCAGCGCCGGGCTGCCGCCCGGGGGCCGTCCACCCTTCGTACGGCCCTTCGGCCCGGCCGGGCCCCGGCGTTATGGTGGGGGCACCATCGCGGGAGCCCGGCGAACCGGGCTGAGAGGCGGGCTGGCACGGCCCGCGACCGTCCGAACCTGATCCGGGTCATACCGGCGAAGGGAGAGGAGCAGCTTTGACACGCTTGCCATCAGGCGCCCACGCCGACGTCCTGGTGATCGGCGGAGGCATCATCGGCCTCGCCGTCGCCTGGCGGGCGGCGCAGCGCGGGCTGCGGACCCTCGTGGTCGACCCCGACCCCGGCGGCGGGGCGGCCAGGGTCGCGGCCGGGATGCTCGCCCCGGTCACCGAGCTCCAGTACGGCGAGGAGCCGCTGCTTCGCCTCGGCATGGCCTCCAACGAACGCTACGCGGCCTTCGCCGCCGAACTCACCGAGGCGAGCGGCGGCGCGGACACCGGCTACCGCGCCTGCGGCACGATCGCCGTCGCGCTGGACTCCGACGACCGCGAGGAACTGCGCGAACTGCACGCCTTCCACCGGCGGCTGGGCCTGGACTCGACGTGGCTGACCGGCCGGGAGGCCCGCAAGCTGGAGCCGATGCTCGCCCCCGGTGTGCGCGGCGGCCTGCACGTCGCGGACGACCACCAGGTGGACGGCCGGCGGATGCTCACCGCGCTGCTGCTCGCCGGGGAGCGCGCAGGCGTCACCGTCCGGCGCGCCGAGGCGGTGGAGCTGCTGGTCGAGGGCGGCCGCGCGGTCGGCGCCCGGCTGGGCACCGGGGAGCGGGTGACCGCCGACCGGGTCGTGCTCGCCGCCGGGCCGCACAGCCACCGGCTGGCCGGCCTGCCGGAGGGCGTGCTGCCCGCGGTCCGCCCGGTGAAGGGGCAGGTGCTGCGCCTGCGGATCCCCGCCGCCTACCGGCCGTTCCTCTCCCGCAACGTCCGTGCCGTGGTGCGCGGCGGGCACATCTACCTGGTGCCCCGGGCGAACGGCGAGCTGGTGATCGGCGCGACCACCGAGGAACAGGGCTACGACACCACGGTCACCGCCGGCGGGGTGTACGAACTCCTGCGCGACGCGCATGAGTTGGTCCCCGGCATCACCGAACTCCCGCTCGTGGAGACCTCGGCGGGCCTGCGCCCCGGCTCACCCGACAACGCGCCGCTGCTCGGCCCGACCGCGCTCCCCGGGCTGGTCGCCGCCACCGGCCACCACCGCAACGGCGTGCTGCTCGCCCCGGTGACCGCCGACGTGCTCGCCGAGTACCTGGCCACCGGCGAACTCCCGCCACTGGCACAGCCGTTCACCCCCACCCGGTTCTCCCCCGACCGCTCCACCACGAAGGCCCTGGCATGACCGAGACCACCCCCACCGACACCGCGCCGGCCGAGATCGCCCTGACCGTCAACGGCGAGCCCCGCGCGGTGGCCGCCACGACCACCCTCGCCGAGCTGGTCGCCACCGTGAGCCGCGCCAACACCGGCGTCGCCGCCGCCCTCAACGAGGCCGTGGTCCCCCGCAGTTCATGGCCCGGGACGCCGCTGAACGCGGGCGACCGGATCGAGATCCTCACCGCCGTCCAGGGAGGCTGAGATGGCCGACGACCTGCTGACCATCGCCGGGACGACCTTCTCCTCCCGGCTGATCATGGGCACCGGCGGCGCGCCGAGCCTGGAGGTCCTGGAGCGCGCGCTGCTCGCCTCCGGCACCGAGCTGACCACCGTCGCGATGCGCCGGGTCGACGCCGGCACCCAGGGATCCGTCCTGGACGTGCTCACCCGCAACGGCATCCGCGTCCTGCCCAACACGGCCGGCTGCTTCACCGCCGGCGAGGCCGTGCTGACGGCCCGGCTGGCCCGCGAGGCGCTCGGCACCGACTGGGTGAAGCTGGAGGTGATCGCCGACGAGCGGACCCTCCTGCCGGACCCGATCGAGCTGCTGGACGCCGCCGAGACCCTGGTCGACGACGGCTTCACGGTACTGCCGTACACCAACGACGACCCGGTGCTGGCCCGCAAGTTGGAGGACGTCGGCTGCGCCGCGATCATGCCGCTGGGTTCACCGATCGGCTCCGGCCTCGGCATCCGCAACCCGCACAACTTCCAGCTGATCGTGGAGAGCGCGAGCGTCCCGGTGATCCTGGACGCGGGCGCCGGCACCGCCTCCGACGTCGCACTGGCGATGGAACTCGGCTGCTCCGCCGTGATGCTGGCCTCCGCGGTGACCCGGGCCCAGGACCCGGTGCTGATGGCCGAGGCGATGCGGCACGCCGCCGAGGCGGGCCGGCTCGCCCACCGGGCCGGCCGCATCCCGCGCCGCTTCCACGCCGAGGCGTCGTCCGCGATGGCCGGCCGGGCGGACCTGGACACCCGGGAACTCCCCGCGTTCTGAGGGTCCGTCGCCGCACTCCCGCCCGTGGGCCCGTCACCGGGGATCCGGGGACGCCCCCCTGCGGCGGGTCCGAGGCGTGTCACAAGCCGGGCACAGCCGGGCCCGGGGGCGGTGTCCCCGGGTCCGGCCGGCGGGCCCGGCACTAGACTCGCCCGAGTGGACATGGCACTGCACGACCCCCTGATCGGCACCCTGCTCGACAACCGGTACCAGGTCGAGCAGCGCATCGCCACCGGCGGGATGTCCACCGTCTACAAGGGCACCGACACCCGGCTCGACCGGGTCGTCGCCCTCAAGGTGATGCACCCCGCCCTGGCCGGGGACGAGGGCTTCACGGCCCGCTTCATCCGCGAGGCCAAGGCGGTCGCCAAGCTCACCCACTCCAACGTGGTCAACGTCTTCGACCAGGGCGCGGACGGCGGAAACGTCTTCCTCGCCATGGAGTACGTGCCCGGCCGCACCCTGCGCGACCTGCTGCGCGACCGCGGCGCACTCTCCGTCCGGGCCGCCCTGGACGTCCTGGAACCGGTGCTCGCCGCCCTCGGCGCCGCCCACCGGGCCGGGCTGGTACACCGGGACGTCAAGCCGGAGAACGTGCTGATCACCGAGAGCGGCCTGGTCAAGGTCGCCGACTTCGGCCTGGTCCGGGTGCTCGGCGCCGCCGACGGCGCACCCACCTCGACCAGCACCGCCACCGGCGGCACGGTCATGGGCACCGTCTCCTACCTCGCCCCCGAGCAGATCCTCCCGGACGCCCCCACCGACCAGCGGGTCGACGTCTACGCGTCCGGCATCCTGCTCTACGAGATGCTCACCGGCCGCCGTCCGCACACCGGCGACAACCCCGTCCAGGTCATGTACAAGCACCTGCACGAGGACGTTCCCGCCCCCTCCCTGATCGCCCCCGCGGTCGGCCCCGAACTGGACGCCATCGTGGCCGGCGCCTGCGCCCGGGTCGCCGACGCCCGCCCGTACGACGCGGTGGAGCTGCTCGCCGCGGTCCAGCGGGTCCGCCGCACCCTCACCCCGGCCGAGCTGGACGCCGAGCCGCCGGCCTCCTCCCGGCCCAGCCCGCGCTACCCGACCAGCGAGCCGACCTCGGTGATCCAGCCGCTGCCGCAGCCCGCCGACGCCCCTCCGACGGAGCGCACCAGCGTGCTGGACGTGCCGCCGGAGCTGATGGACCAGCTGCTCACCGAGCCGCGCCCGTACGACGAACCGGCCCCGGTGCGCGAGCGCCGGCCCGGCCTGCTGCGCCGGGTCCCGCGCAGGGCGCTGATCTGGGCCGCGGCGCTGACCGCGCTGGTGCTGGCGGTCGGCGGCGCCACCTACGGCCTGTCCGAGGGGCTGTACGGCCCGGTGCCCGGGGTGCTCGGCAAGGACCGGGCCGAGGCGCAGCGCATCCTGGACAAGGAGGGCCTGCACGGCAGGTTCGTCGAGGCGTTCAGCGAGTCCGTGCCGTCCGGACAGGTGATCTCCACCGACCCCGGGGTCGGCGCGCGCACCCGCCGGAGCGACACGATCACCGTCACCGTCTCCAAGGGGCCCAGGCGGATCGCGGTGCCCGACCTCGTCGGCAAGAGCGCCGCCGACGCCGCCGCGGTCCTGGCCGGCGCCCAGCTGACCAGGGGAACCGTGACCGAGACCTACGACGACGGCGTCCCGGAGGGCTCGGTGATCAGCAGTTCGCCGGCGGCCGGGCAGCAATTGCAGGAGAACGCCGCGGTCTCGCTGGTGGTCAGCAAGGGCATGGTGCCGGTCCCGAACGTCACCGGGATGACCAAGGACGAGGCGCAGAAGGCGCTGCAGGCCGCGGGCTTCACGATGCAGACCACCGGCTGGGACGTGTTCGGCGCGGTCAAGGTGAACGGCCAGTCCCCGGCGGCCGGTGAGCGGCGACCGCAGCGCAGCGCGGTCACGGTCAGGTTCTCGCTCTTCTAGCCGCGTCCGACGCCCGGGCCCGGGCCCGGCACCGCGCGGAAGGTCCGGCGGCGGCCTCAGCGCAGCGGGCCCTCGCCCGGCTCCTCCTGGTAGGAGTAGCGCTGCTCGCGCCAGGGGTCGGCGAGGTTGTGGTAGCCGCGCTCCTCCCAGAAGCCGCGCCGGTCGGCCCGCATGTACTCCACCGCACGGACCCACTTGGGGCCCTTCCAGGCGTACAGCTGCGGCACCACCAGCCGGACCGGGAAGCCGTGCTCGGCGGTCAGCGCCTCGCCGTTGCGGTGGGTGGCGAGCAGGGTGCGCGGGTCGGCGAAGTCGGCGAGCCGCAGGTTGGCGCTGTAGCCGTACTCCGCCCAGACCATCACGTGGGTGACGCCGGGGGCCGGGGGCACCAGGTCGAGCACGGCGGCGGCCGACACGCCCGTCCACTCGTTGCCGAGCACGGAGAACTTGGTCACGCAGTGCAGGTCGGCGACGACGGTGGTGCGCGGCAGGGCGCTGAAGGCCCCGAAGTCCCAGCTGTGCTTCTCCGCCGAGGCGGTGGCGCCGAACACCTGGAGATCCCAGGTCAGCGGCTTGAAGCGGGGCACCGGGCCGTAGTGCAGGGCGGGCCAGCCGCGCTGTGCGCGCTGGCCCGGGGGGAGCCTCGGGTCAGACGGCGGCAGCGGTTCGTGTGTGGACTGACCCATGGATCCATGGTGACAGACGGCGGACGAGCCCCGGCACGCGCCCCTTTGCGTGGGTTCACGCCCCGCCCGCACGGGCCAACGGTCGGTCGCTCACCGAGCGACTTCCGCCCAAATCGGATATTCCGACACATGTCCTAGTGAGTGTGAACTTACTGGAATTCCTTCCCGCCACGGTGCCAGGATGCGCAGCGCAGGACCCACCCCAGGACGAGCGCAGGAGGCACCGCCATGCAGGGCGATCCCGAGGTCATCGAGTTCCTCAACGAGCAGCTCACCGCCGAGCTGACCGCGATCAACCAGTACTTCCTGCACGCCAAGATGCAGGAGAACTTCGGCTGGACGAAGCTCGCCAAGTACACCCGGCACGAGTCCTTCGACGAGATGAAGCACGCCGAGACGCTCACCGACCGGATCCTGTTCCTGGAGGGGCTGCCCAACTACCAGCGGCTCTTCCACGTCCGGATCGGCCAGACGGTCAAGGAGATGTTCGAGGCCGACCGCCAGGTCGAGGTGGAGGCGATCGACCGGCTCAAGCGCGGGATCGTGGTGATGCGGGCCAAGAACGACGTGACCTCGGCGAACATCTTCGAGGACATCCTGGCCGACGAGGAACACCACATCGACTACCTGGACACCCAGCTGGAACTCCTGGAGAAGCTCGGCGAGCCGCTCTACCTGGCCCAGCTCATCGAGCAGCCGGAGTCCTGAGGCCTCAGGCCACGCGCAGCGGGAGCACCGGGGCGATCGGGGCCGTCGGAACCGCCTTGGGCGCCGGAGCGGCCGGGGCCGGGTCCGCCGCCGCTCCCCCCGGCTGCGGCTCCGCTTCGGCGAGGCCGAGCTTCGCCGCCAGCCGGGCGGTCGGGCAGGGCCGGGCGCCGTGCTCGCCGAGCAGCGCCTGGATCCGCCGCACGCAGGACCCGCAGTCGGTGCCGGCCTTGCAGCCCTTCGCTATCTGGCGGGGGGTGCCGGCACCCCCGTCGATCGCCTTCTTCACCTGGTCCTCGGTGACCGCATGGCACATGCACACGTACATCGCGGTATCTCCCGGGGTGAAGCGGAGTGGATCTTGACTAAGGCTTGCCTTGGCTCACTAAGCCTCACCTTACCCGGCGATCCGGGTACGAAAAAGCCCCTCCGGGCTCGGGAACCCCGAATCCGGAGGGGCTTTCGTCACATTCGGCCCGCGCGGGGCCGGCCGTGCGCGGGGCTCACTGCCCCCGGTACATCTCGGCGACCAGGAAGGCCAGGTCCAGCGACTGGCTGCGGTTGAGCCGCGGGTCGCAGGCCGTCTCGTAGCGCTGGTGCAGGTCGTCCACCAGGACCTCGTCGCCGCCGCCGACGCACTCGGTGACGTCGTCGCCGGTCAGCTCCACGTGGATGCCACCCGGGTGGGTGCCGAGCGCGCGGTGCACCTCGAAGAAGCCCTTGACCTCGTCCAGGACGTCGTCGAAGCGGCGGGTCTTGTGGCCGCTGGAGGCCTCGAAGGTGTTGCCGTGCATCGGGTCGCAGATCCACACCGGCTTGGCGCCGGAGGCGGTGACCTTCTCCACCAGGGTGGGCAGGTGCTCGCGGATCTTGCCCGCACCCATCCGGGTGATGAAGGTCAGGCGGCCGGGCTCGCGCTCCGGGTCCAGCTTCTCGATCAGGGCGAGCGCCTCGTCCACCGAGGTGGTCGGGCCGAGCTTGACGCCGATCGGGTTGCGGACCTTCGAGGCGAACTCGATGTGCGCGTGGTCCAGCTGCCGGGTGCGCTCGCCGATCCACACCATGTGGCCGGAGACGTCGTACAGCTCGCCGGTACGCGAGTCCACGCGGGTCAGCGCGGTCTCGTAGTCGAGGATCAGCGCCTCGTGCGAGGAGAAGAACTCGACCGTCTTGAACTCCTCCGGCGCGACACCGCAGGCGTTCATGAACGCCAGCGCGTTGTCGATCTCCCGGGCGAGCTGCTCGTAGCGCTGGCCGGCCGGCGAGTTGCGGACGAAGTCCTGGTTCCACGCGTGCACCTGGCGCAGGTCGGCGTAACCACCGGTGGTGAACGCGCGCACCAGGTTGAGCGTCGCGGCGGACGCGTTGTACATCCGCTTCAGGCGCTCCGGGTCCGGGTTGCGGGACTCGGGGGTGAACTCGAAACCGTTCACCGAGTCGCCCCGGTAGACCGGCAGGGTCACGCCGTTGCGGGTCTCGGTCGCCTTGGAGCGCGGCTTCGAGTACTGGCCGGCGATCCGGCCGACCTTCACCACCGGCACCGAGGCCGCGTACGTCAGCACGGCGGCCATCTGGAGCAGGGTCTTCAGCTTGTTGCGGATGTGCTCCGCCGAGACACCGTCGAAGGCCTCGGCGCAGTCACCGCCCTGGAGGAGGAAGGCCTCCCCGCGCGCCACGGCTCCGAGCCGGGCGCGCAGCTGGTCGCACTCGCCGGCGAAGACGAGCGGCGGATACGAGGCGAGCTCGGCAAGGGTCTTGCGCAGAGCCTCTTGGTCCGGCCATTCAGGCTGCTGCGCCGCGGGCAGGGACTGCCAGGAGTGGGCAGCCCTCGATGTCTCAGTCGTAGCGGTCACACGGCCAAGGCTACGGGGTGGCACGAGCGATTCGTGACCATTGCCCGAGGGGTGAGACACGTCTCGGACAAAGGCGTGACGCCGCTCACCCGTCCTGCCGGATCCGCTACGCTCGACCCATGCACGCGCCCCACAACCACTCCTGGTGGTGGGCCTCCTCCAAGGGTGGCCCACCGATCGCGCG
Organism: Kitasatospora sp. NPDC048545; assembly: GCF_040651155.1. Lineage (NCBI taxonomy): Bacteria > Bacillati > Actinomycetota > Actinomycetes > Kitasatosporales > Streptomycetaceae > Kitasatospora > Kitasatospora sp. NPDC048545. Next base: position 78,072 of record NZ_JBEZIQ010000038.1, on the reverse strand, counting down.
TTCCTAGACGAACACGACGGCCGCCCCTCGGGGCGGCCGTCGGCGTCTGAGCAGACGGCCCTCCGGGAGCGGACCCAGCACCGCCCTCGCCATCCACCCGGAAGGAAGCCGCACCGTGACCACCGTCATCGACCTGCTCACCCGTCTCACCGCCCCCGACGCCCCCGCCTTCGCCCTGCTGCACCGCCGCACCCCCCGGCTCGCTCCGGACACCGTCGAGGTGCTGCTGGGCACCGTCGACAGCTACCGGCGCCTCGCCGACCTCCCGGTGCGCAGCGGCGTCCCGGCCGGCGGCACCCCGGTGCACGACCTGCTCGCGCTCGTCCCGTACCGGCAGATCCGCGAACGCGGCTTCGAGGCGCACGACGACGGCACCCCGCTGCAGGCCCTCGCGGTGGCTGAACAGCACGTCCTCCCCTTGGCCGAATTCACTTCCGCCCTACCGCAGTTGCCGGTCCCACTTGCCGGTGGCGCGTTCGACGTGGACGACGATTCGTACGCCTCGATCGTCCGCCGGGTGATCGAGGACGAGATCGGCAACGGCGAGGGCGCCAACTTCGTGATCCGGCGCGACTTCCACGCCACCCTCGAAGACTTCGGCCCGGCCCTCGCGCTGACCCTCTTCCGACGGCTGCTGGAGCAGGAACGCGGCGCCTACTGGACCTTCCTGGTGCACACCGGCGAACGGGTCCTGGTCGGCGCCTCCCCCGAGGTGCACGTCCGCCAGAGCGGCGGCACCGTCGTGATGAACCCGATCTCCGGCACCTACCGCTATCCGGCGGGCGGCTCCGACATCGACTCACTGCTCCAGTTCCTGCACGACCCCAAGGAGTTGGAGGAGCTCACCATGGTCGTGGACGAGGAGCTCAAGATGATGTGCACGGTCGGCGACCTCGGCGGCCAGGTGCTCGGGCCCCGGCTCAAGGAGATGGCCCACCTCGCCCACACCGAGTACGAACTGCGCGGCCGCACCTCGCTGGACGTCCGCGACGTGCTCCGCGAAACGATGTTCGCCGCCACCGTCACCGGCAGCCCGGTCGAGAACGCCACCCGGGTCATCAACCGGTACGAGCCCACCGGGCGCGGCTACTACTCCGGCGCGCTCGCCCTGATCGGACGCTCCGCCAGCGGCGGGCAGCTGCTGGACTCGCCGATCTGCATCCGCACCGCCGACATCGACCCGGCCACCGGCCGGCTCGTCGTCCGGGTCGGCGCCACCCTGGTGCGCCACTCCGTGCCGGAGTCCGAGGTCGCCGAGACCCACGCCAAGGCCGCCGGGGTGCTCACCGCGATCGGCGCCCGGCCCGCGCCCGCCCGGCGCCCCCACCCCACCGGCCCCCGGCTCGCCGACGACCACCGGGTGCAGGCCGCGCTCGACGCCCGCCGGGCCGGCCTCGCACCGTTCTGGCTGCGGATGCAGACGCCGGCCCTCGTCACCGAGACCGAGCCGGCCCTGGTCGTGGACGGCGAGGACACCTTCACCTCGATGCTCGCCCACCTGCTCGGCTCGCTCGGCCACCGGGTGACGGTCGTCCGCTACGACGAGCCCGGGCTGCGCGCACTCGTCGCGGCGCACCCCGGTCCGCTGGTGCTCGGCCCCGGCCCCGGCGACCCGGCGCTCTCCGACGACCCCAAGATGGCCGTGCTGCGACCGATCGTCGCGGACTCCCTGGCCGCCGCCCGCTCCGGCGCCCGGACCGCACCGCTGCTCGCGGTCTGCCTCAGCCACCAGTTGCTCTCCGCCGAACTCGGGCTGGCACTGGGCCGCAAGGCCGTCCCGTACCAGGGGGCGCAGGAGAGCATCGACCTGTTCGGCACCAAGCGGACGGTCGGCTTCTACAACACCTTCACCGCGCGGTGCTCGGAGGCCGACGCGGCCCGGCTCGCCGCCGTGGGCATCGAGGTCGCCCGGGACGCCGCCACCGGCGACGTCCACGCCCTGCGCGGGCCCGGCTTCGCCGGCCTCCAGTTCCACCCCGAGTCGGTGCTCACCCGCGAAGGCGTGGACATCGTGGCGGGCCTGCTGCGCGAGGCGGCGCCGGTCCGCCGCTGAACGGTCGGGGCACGACGGGACGACGGCGTCCCGGGCGGTTCGCGACCGCCCGGGCCCCGTCAGATCTCGTCGTCCAGGCCCTGCTCGATCGCGTACCGGACCAGCTCCACCCGGTTGTGCAGCTGCAACTTCCCGAGCGTGTTCTGGACGTGGTTCTGCACCGTGCGGTGCGACAGCACCAGCCGGTCGGCGATCTGGCGGTACGACAGGCCCTTGGCCACCAGCCGCAGCACCTCGGTCTCCCGGGCGGTCAGCTGCGGGGCCGCGGGCGCCGACGCCGGGGCGGGCTCGGTGGCCAGCCGGCGGAACTCGCCGAGCACCAGCCCGGCCAGGCCCGGGGTGAAGACCGCGTCGCCGACGGCCGTCCGGAGCACCGCGTTCAGCAGCTCCTCCCGCCCGGCGGACTTCACCAGGTACCCGGTCGCACCGGACTTGACCGCCTCCAGCACGTCCTGGTGCTCCCCGCTGGCCGACAGCACCAGCACCCGCACCGCCGGGTCGTGCGCGACCACCTGGCGGCACACCTCGGCACCGGGCAGCGCGGGCAGGTTGAGGTCCAGCACGATGACCTGCGGCGAGCAGGCGCGGGCGCGGCGCACGGCCTCCTCGCCGTCGCCCGCCGTGGCCACCACGTCCAGCCCGGCCTCGGCGAGGTCGCGCGAGACCGCGTCCCGCCACATCGGGTGGTCGTCCACCACCATCACCCGCACCGGCCGGTCGGTGGTCGGCTGATCGGTCATCAGCTGGTCTGTCATTGAGTGGCCTTCCTCGGGACCCGCAGTTCGACCTCGACGCCCTCACCGGGCGCCGAGTACAGCTCGGCCGTGCCGCCGAGGTCCAGCAGCCGGCCGCGGATGGACTGGGAGACGCCGAGCCGCCCGGCCAGCTCCGCCTCGCCGAGCCGGCCCGGGGCGAAGCCGGGGCCGTCGTCGCGGATGCTGACCGTGACGGCCTCCGGCTCGTCCTCGACCAGGATCCAGGCCCGGGCCCCCTCCCCGGCGTGCCGGCGGACGTTGTCGACGGCCGCGCCGACCGCCGCGGCGAGCTCGCCGACCGCCGGGGCGGGCAGCAGCACCGCGGTGCCGGGCGCGGAGAGTGTGATCCGCTCGTCGGCGTAGGGGCGCAGCAGCGCGGTGAGGTCGCGCGGTTCGGCGGCGTCGGGCTCCGGCAGGCGCTGGGCCGGGATCGGACCACCGGTCATCAGGGTCCGCAGCGCCCGCTCCTGCTCACCCGCCAGGCGGCCCAGTTCGGCGAAGTCCGCGCTGCCGGCGGCGCCCGTCGCCCCGCCCAGCTCCGAGCCGCGCCGCTGGACCAGCGCCAGCACCTGCAGCACGCCGTCGTGGATGTCCCGGGAGAGCCGCTCGCGCTCCCGGGTGGCCGCCTCGACCTGGAGCGCCCGGGTGAGCGTGGCCTCACTGGCCCGGGCCAGCTCGATCACGTAGCCGATCGCGCACCCGGCGACCATCAGCAGCACGATGTTGTGGATGTTGTCGCCGGTCGGCCCGCCGTGGCCGAGGATGTTGGCGACGCCGATCACCGAACCGGTGGCCGCCGCCGGCCGCCAGCCGCCCTTGGCGGCGCAGCCGAGCACCGTGCCCGCGGCCCAGATGGTGGGCAGGGTCGGCGCGCCGTGGCTGATCCGGGCCGGGGCGTCGGTCAGGCCGCTCATCACGATGCCGGTGACGGCGAGGGTGAGGTCGACGCCCAGGACGTACCAGGTGCAGCGCTGCGGGTTGGCGAAGGCCCGGGTGGTGGCGAGGGTCCAGAGGGTGAGCGCGCCCAGGTAGATCCAGCCCGCCACCGGGTGCAGGAAGTGCAGGTACGAGTTGAAGTACCGGAGCAGGGCGTAGATCAGAGCCAGCACCCGGAAGTAGGAGATGGCCTTCCACAGCGGAAGCTCGACGGACATGCCGCCGGCCGCCACCGTCCCGCCCACCGCTCCGGCTCTGCCGCCGTCCGTCATCCGCCCCTCCCCCGGGCCCGGCCGGGCCGTCAGGCCGAGCCGGTCTCCTTGTCCGCCTCGGCGGCCTTCTCGGCCTCGGCGGTCTTCTCCGCCTTCTCGGCCTCGGCGGTCTTCTCCGCCTTCTCCGCCTCGGCGGCCTCGGCCTTCTCCGCCTTGGCCGCGGCGCGACGCTCGGCGTCGGCCTTCTTCTTGTCCTCGGAGATCTGCCGCTTGGCCGCGGTCGCGTAGATGTCCACGTACTCCTGGCCGGAGAGCCGCATGATCTCGTACATCACCTCGTCCGTCACCGAACGGAGGATGAAGCGGTCGTTCTCCATGCCGTGGTAGCGGGAGAAGTCGAGCGGGCGGCCGATCCGGATGCCGGGGCGGGTCCCGAAGTTCGGGACCACCTGGCCGGGCGGCTGCACCTTCTCGGTGTCGATCATGGCGACCGGGATCACCGGGGCGCCGGTGGCCAGCGCGACGCGGGCCAGACCGCCGACCTTACCGCGGTAGAGCTTGCCGTCGGGCGAACGGGTGCCCTCCGGGTAGACGCCGAACAGCTCGCCGCGCTCCAGCACCGCGATGGCGCTGCGGATCGCGGCCTCGCCGGCGCCGCGCACGCCCGAGCGGTCCACCGGCAGCTGACCGACGCCCTTGAAGAACGCGGCGGTCAGCCGGCCCTTGAGGCCCGGAGTGTTGAAGTACTCAGCCTTCGCGATGAAGGTCACCCGGCGCTTGATCAGCGCGGGGAAGAAGAACGAGTCCGAGAAGGACAGGTGGTTGCTGGCGATGATCGCCGCACCCTCGGTGGGGATGTTCTCCTCACCCTCGATCCACGGCCGGAAGAAGATCCGAAGCAGTGGCGCGACGATCATCTTCATCAGTCGGTAGAACAACCCGGGCCTCCTGTTATGCGGACCGGTCGATCCTAATGCCCCGCGGCCGTCCGCTGTGCCCGCCCCCGCCGACGGGGGTGTACGGCCCGGCGCGGGGCGTGGGACGATGCGAATTCCTGCAGCTGCCCCTCCAGCGTCCCTCCCCCAGCGCCACCCGCCCGCGAAGGAGTCCGCCATGCCGTTGCTGCCCGGTGCCGAACCGTACCGCCACCGCGGTGGAGCGGTGGGCGTGCTGCTCTGCCACGGCTTCACCGGGTCGCCGCAGTCGCTGCGCCCGTGGGCCGAGGAACTGGCCGCGGCCGGGTACACCGTGTCGCTGCCGCTGCTGCCGGGACACGGCACCCGCTGGCAGGACATGCAGCTCACCCGCTGGGAGGACTGGTACGCCGAGGTCGAACGCGAGCTGCTGGCCCTCGCCGACGAGTGCGAGCAGGTCTTCGTCTGCGCGCTGTCGATGGGCGGCGCGCTGGCGCTGCGGCTCGCCGCGCTGCACGGCCCGACGGTCTCCGGGCTGGTGCTGGTCAACCCGTCGGTGCGCTCGGACACCCCCGCGAGTGTGCTGCTTCCGGTGCTGCGCCACCTCGTCCCGAGCGTGCCCGGGATCGCCGACGACATCGCCAGGACCGGGGTGACCGAGCACGGTTACGACCGGACGCCGCTGCACGCCGCCTGGTCGTTGAGCCGGCTCTGGCGGGAGGTCCAGGACCGGCTGCCGGAGGTGACCCAGCCGGTCCTGCTCTTCCACAGCCCGCAGGACCACGTCGTCTCGCCGGCCAACTCGGAACTGGTGCTGGCCCGGATATCCTCGACCGACGTGACGGAGCGGCTGTGCCAACGCAGCTTCCACGTCGCGACGCTGGACCACGACGCGGCGGAAATATTCGCGGCCAGCCAGGACTTCATCCGACGGCTGGCCCCCGCGCACGCGGCGGGCGCAACCCGGGTCGAATCCGACGATCACCATGGCTGAAGGGCCGGAAGTGCACGAGAGCAGCACGGCGGGCGGCGGGGACGAGACTCCCCGCGAGGACGGCGCGACGAAGGACGGCGGGGCGAGGGACAGCGGGGCGAGGGACAGCGCTACGCAGGACGGCGGGGCGAAGGACGCCGCCGCCCCGGGCGGTGCGCCGACGGACCGTACCGGCGCGGAGGGCGCCGCGGCACCGGCACCCGCCCCCACGCCGGCACCGGCGCCCGCGAAGGACACCGCCGGGGACTCCGCCGGGCCGGGGGTCCCCGCCGGGCCACGCCGCGCGCCCGAGCGCAGCCAGGCCGAGCAGGACGAGATCTTCGCGGCCCTGGTCGCCCAGTTCGACGACCCGGTCGACCTCAACAACCCCAACTGGCCCGAGGTCGAGAACCTCCGGGCGCAGAACGAGTTCAAGGGCGGCTACAAGGACGGCCCCGGCGCCGGCGTGCAGGGCGACCTCGCCGACCTCGCCCCGCAGCCGCGCCCCCGCTCCGGTCGGCCGGTGATGCCCGCCGCCGGTTCGGGTCCGCGCGACTTCGAGCTGGACGAGGAGACCGACGAGGGCCACTTCGTCCCGCCGGAGCCCCCGCCGTTGCCCGAGGCCGACGTGACCGCCAAGTTCGCCTGGCTCGCCGTGCTCGGCGGCCCGGCGCTGCTGCTGGTCGACGCGGTGGTCTGGCGGGAGATCTCCGGCTGGCCCGCCTGGGTCGGGGTCACGGCCTTCCTCGGCGGCTTCGTCACCCTGGTGGCCTGGATGCGGGACCGCGACGAGGACGAGCCGGAGGACCCGGACCACGGCGCGGTCGTGTAGGACCGGCCGTCCGGCGCCGGTCCGCAGGCCCCGCTCCGAGGGCGAGGGCCCGCCCGCGCCGGTGCGAGGACGGGGGTCCGAGGGCGGGGGTCCGAGGGCGGGGCCTAGCCCTCCGGGACCTCCAGGACCGCGAGCACCGGCAGGTGGTCGGTCGCGGCCCGCAGGTCGGCCTCGGTGACCCCGGGCAGCCCGTGCGGCACCCCGCAGCCGAGGACGGTGATCCCGGGGGTGGCGAAGACGGCGTCGATCCGCTGGTAGGGGCGTTCCGGTACGGACGTGAACTCGCCGCCCCAGGGAGCGGTCGGGTGGCCGTCCTGCAGCCGGGAGGCCAGCAGCTGCCAGCCGGGCCCGTCCGGGTGCTCGTTGAAGTCCCCTGCCACGACGCCGTGTTCGGCGATCGCGAGCTGGTCGAGCAGGAGCTCGAACTGCCCGTACCGCTCTTCGGGCTGCAGGCTCAGGTGGCAGCTGGTGAGGGTGAACGGCGCCGTGCCGGGCAGCCGCAGCAGCGCGGTGGCGAAGCCGCGGGCGTGCAGGCCGCGGGTCTTGGGCAGCAGCCGGTCGTGCACCCCCAGCACCTCGGCGGCGCCGGGCCGGCCGAGCAGCAGCGGACCGGCCGCGGACCGGCCGCCGCCGGCCAGGACCTCCGTCCCGGTGTGCCGGGCCAGCCACCCGGCCTGGCCCTCGGGACGCCAGTAGCGCGGCGACTCCTGGATGCAGACCAGGTCGGGCGCGCAGGCCCGGATCACCCGGGTCAGTGCCCGCCGGTCGTCGCGCAGCGAGCGGATGTTGTAGCTGAGCAGGCGCAGCCGCCGCGGGCCGGCCGGCGGCAGCGGTTCGACGGTCGTGGGACTGCCGGCTGGATCGGTCTCGGCGGTCATGGCCCTCCCCTGTGCGTCGTCGCCGGGTGCGTCGTCGTCGGCTCCGACCGTACGCGGCACCGGTCTCCGACCGTACGCGCCGCCGCCGGGACGTGCGACGGCGGCGGTGCGTCCGGGAGCGGTCGGGGCCCGGTCGCACCGCCGCCGGCGGGCTGGGAAGAGGGGTGTGCGTCCTACGCGGGGGTGCGGGCCAGGTCCGCCGCACCGACGATGCCGGCGGCGGAGCCCATCGAGGCCAGTACGACCTCGGCGCGCGGGCGGTGCACACCGCCGGTCAGGTAGTGCTCGAAGGCCTTGGCGACCGGGTCGAGCAGCAGGCGGCCGGAGTCGGAGACGCCGCCGCCGAGCACGAAGACGGCCGGGTCGAACAGCGCGGCGAGGTCGGCCATGCCGCGGCCCAGCCAGTCGGCCAGTTCCGAGTAGCACTCCAGGGCGAGCGGGTCGCCGGCCTCGGCGGCCTCGGTGATGTGGATGCCGCGGATGGTCTCGGCGACGCCGTCGTTGAGCTCCAGCATCCGCCGGCCGCGCACCGGGTCGGCCGCCGCCTTCTCCCGGCCGTAGCGGCGCAGCGCCCGCCCGGAGCCGTACTGCTCCCAGCAGCCCTTGCCGCCGCAGCCGCACTGCAGGCCGTCCGGGACCATGTTGAGGTGGCCGATCTCGCCGGCCACGCCGAACCGGCCGCGGTGCAGCCGGCCGTCCATGACGATGCCGCCGCCGATGCCGGTGCCGACCGTGATCAGCACCATGTCCTGGTGTTCGGCGGCCGCGCCGAAGCGGAACTCGGCCCAGGCGGCGGAGTTGGCGTCGTTCTCGATCACCGCGGACAGGCCGGTGAGCTCTTCGATCCGGCCGCGCAGCGGCTCGTTCTCCCAGTCGATGTTGGGCGCGAAGATCACCGTGGAGCGGTTGCTGTCGACGAAGCCGGGAGCGCCGACCCCGACCGCGGTGACGCCGGGGTGCTCCTCCTTGAGCTCGCGCACGGCCTGCGCGATGGCATCGACCGCCCACTGAGGGTCGGCCGGGGTGGGCACCCTGGTCCGGGCCAGGATCTCGCCCGTCTCGTCGACCACACCTGCCGCGATCTTGGTCCCGCCGACATCGACGCCGATGGTCAGAGCCATGTGTCCCTCAGCTATTCACTCGTTCCCGCTGGACGGAACGGTACCGCCCAACCCGGCCCCCGTACACAGCCTCGCATACATTATTCGAAGACAATTTTGGGGCAACCGCGCGGTGACGCTTCAAAAGTCGTATCTAATCTCCCCCTTCGTGACGCACGGGAGCAACGCAGTCACCCTCCGAAAGTTACGGTTTCACTGCTTGGCGGACGGCTCGTCAGGCCCGTCGAGGTCGATCTTCTCGGTGGCCGCGCCCTGCCCGGCGGTCCAGCGGCTCTCGTGCCCGGCCACGGCGGCGCGGTAGGCGGCCAGCAGCTCGGCGCCCGCGGCGGCGATCCCGGAGCCGGCGGCGGCGAGGTGGGTGTAGATCTCCGGCTGCTGGGCGCGCAGGCGGTCGGCCAGGCCGGAGAGGGTGATCAGGGTGGTGGCGCTGGTCTCCTGCGCCTTCTCGCCGAGGGCCGTCGCGAACCGGCGCACCTCGTCCACCAGCGGGCCCAGCTCCGGCCCGAACGGGTGAGCCTGCCCGTCGGCCCGAGCCCCCTCCTCCCCGTCAACCTGCCCGGCCCGCCCGTCGGCGGCCTCGGTGCGGCCCCCGACGGGCTCGGTGCGGTCGTCGACGGGCTCGGTGCGGTCGTCGGTGCTGGTCATCGCGGGCGCCTCCTCGGCCGTGGCCGCACCCCGCGGCCCTCCGGCCCGACGCTACCCGACCGGCCGTACCCCCCGGAAAGGCCGAACGGCGCCTGCCCGGGGCCCCGATGCGGGCCCGTGGGAGGCCCTGCCGCAGGCCCCCACGGGGCCTCGGATCCGCGCCGGGTGGCCGGTCAGCCCTGCGGCCAGAGCGAAGGATCGGGAGCGAACCGCACGGTGAGCGCCCCGTCCAGCAGCCCGGCCCCGGCCACCGTGCAGCGGCGCAGCGCGGACGGCAGGGTGAGCACCCGGCGGTGGGCGCCGAGGCCGACCACCAGGTCGTCGCCCCGGCGGACCAGGTCCAGCTCCGCCCGGTCGGCGCCGGGCAGGTCGAGGTGCCAGACCAGCAGGCCGTCCTCGGCGAGCCGGTCCTCGACCGTCCAGGGCACCGGGGCGAGCCGTTCGGGGCCGGGGCCGTCCCCGTACAGGCGGTCGGCGACGGCCTCCAGGCTGGCGTCGGCGAGGCCGGTGACCAGGACCGGGGCGTCGGTCCCGGCGGCGAGGGCGGCCAGTTCCTCCTGCCGTCGGCGGGCCAGCGCGGCCAGCCAGGGGTCGGGCGAGGCGGCGGCGGCCTCGGGCAGCACACCGTGCACGACCACGGCGTCCGGCCGGTGCCCGTGGAGCGCGAGCCCGGCCCGGATCCGGCGCAGTTCCCCGTACGGGTGGCCGTCGGCGGGGACGACCAGGCGGACGCTGGTGCCGGGGTCGGCGATCGCGGCGCCGGACTCGGCGAGCGCCGCGGCGGCCTTGCCGCGCCCCTCGTACAGCCAGTCGGCGGGCATCGGGACGCCGGCCAGTCCGGCCAGCAGCGGGCGCAGCGCCCGGGCGGCCTGCCGCTGCTCGGGGACGAGCCGGTCCAGGTAGCGGGCCAGTTGCTCGGGCAGGGCGAGGGTGGCGATCAGCTCGGCGGGCGGCGGGGCGAGCACGACCAGGACGTCCTGGTCCGCGGCGGGCAGGGCGCGCAGCAGGGCGAGCCGGGCGATGCCGGGGAGAGCGGTGAGCTCCTCGGGGTCGAGCTGTTCGGCGCCGAGCAGGTCGAGGGCGGGCTTGAGCCGGCCGGTGAGCTCGCCGACGGCGTAGCGGAAGGCGGCCTGCTCGTCGATTCGGGAGACGGTCAGGCCCGGGGCGTAGCCGAGCGGTTCGGGCTCCAGCCGGGTGCCGAGGGCGGAGTCGAGCGCCCGGTGCGGGTCGTCGGCCGCCAGCAGCCAGGTGCGGTGTCCGCGCCGTGCGGCGTGCAGGGCGGTGGCGGCGGCCACCGCGGGCGCGCCCGCGTCACCGCTGACCAGGATGGTGCGTGTCGCCGTCATGCCGTCGACCCCCGTTCCGCCGTGTCAGCCCTCGGAGCGCGGCTTGCCGTCGGCGTCCTCGACGCGCTTCTTCAGTCCGGCCAGGGCGCGGTCGATGATGACCTTCTCGGCCTTGCGCTTGATCATGCCGAGCATCGGGATCTTGACGTCGACGGCGAGCTGGTAGGTCACCTCGGTGCGGCCGCCGGCCAGCGGCGCGAGGGTGTACGAGCCGTCCAGCGAGCGGAGCATCTGGCTGCGGACGAGGGTCCAGCCGACCTCGCGGTCGCCGTCCCAGGTGTAGGCGAGGACGTGCTCGTCGCGGATGGCGCCGGCGTCGAGCAGCAGCCGGACCTTGGCGGCGCGTCCCTCCTCGCCGGTCTCCAGGACCTCGATCTCCTTGACCTCACCGGTCCAGGCCGGGTAGGCGGCGAAGTCGGCGATCACGGCCATGACCGTGGCCGGGCTCGCGTCGATGGTGATGCTCGACCTGGTGTGCTCCGCCATGGAATGGCCCTCCGCGTCGTCCCTCTGCCTGCCGGCCCGGCCGGGGCGCCCTCGGCCCGGTCCGCCCGGAGCAGGCTATCGCGACCGGCGATCCGGTCGGCGGCACGGGCGGTGCTCCGCAGGCGGCCGCGGCCCGGCGGGCGCCGGGCGGCGGGGCATGCTACCGGCCGGTCACCGCGGGGCTGCCGTAGGGTGCCATTCGAACGACCTGGTCACGGCCTGGTCGGACCCGGCCGGGTGTGACACTTCGAACACCGGGGCCGACCCCCCTGGCCGAAGCTGCCTACCGGGCAGTAACGTCCTGCCGTCCCGCAGCGTCGCGAACGAGGAGCAGTCTTGCTCGACTTCAGCCTTCCGGCCCTCTACCAGGTACCGAGCGGCGGTAACCTCTCCGACCTCGTGCACCAGAACGCCGAGCGGCACCCGGACGTCGTGGTCCTCAGCCGCAAGGTGGACGGCCAGTGGCAGGAGTTGACCGCCGCCCAGTTCCTGGTCGAGGTGCACGCCGCAGCGAAGGGCCTGATCGCCACCGGCATCCGCCCGGGGGACCGCGTGGGCATCATGTCCCGGACCCGGTACGAGTGGACGCTGCTGGACTTCGCGATCTGGTCGGCCGGTGCCATCACCGTGCCGGTGTACGAGACCTCCTCCCCCGAGCAGGTGGAGTGGATCCTCGGCGACTCCGGCGCGGTCGCCGTGCTCACCGAGACCGACCAGCACCACGAGGTGGTCGAGGCGGTCCGCGGCCGTCTCCCGGAGCTGAAGCACACCTGGCAGATCGAGCAGGGCGCGGTCGCCGCGCTGGCCGAGGCCGGCCACGGGGTCTCCGACGAGACCGTCGCCGAGCACCGCGGGAGCGCCGACTCCGACTCGATCGCGACCATCGTCTACACCTCGGGCACCACCGGCCGCCCGAAGGGCTGTCAGCTGACGCACGGCAACTTCCTCGCCGAGTGCGGCAACATCGTCGAACGGCTGGCCCCGCTGTTCCGCACCGGCGAGAGCTCCGTCCTGCTCTTCCTGCCGCTGGCGCACGTGCTCGGCCGGATCGCCGAGATCGCCCCGGCGATGGCCCCGATCAAGCTCGGCCACGTCTCCGACATCAAGGACGTCACGGCCGAGCTGGCGGCCTTCCGGCCGACCCTGATCCTGGGCGTGCCGAGAGTCTTCGAGAAGGTCTACAACACCGCCCGCGCCAAGGCCCAGGCCGACGGCAAGGGCAAGATCTTCGACAAGGCCGCCGAGACCGCGATCGCCTACAGCCGGGCGCTGGACGCCGGCGGCGCCGGCCTGGTCCTGCGGATCAAGCACGCGGTCTTCGACAAGCTGGTCTACAGCAAGCTGCGCGCCGCGCTCGGCGGCCGCGCCACCCACGCCATCTCCGGCGGCGCCCCGCTCGGCGAGCGCCTGGGCCACTTCTACCGGGGCATCGGCTTCACCGTCCTGGAGGGCTACGGCCTGACGGAGACCTGCGCGGCCACCACCTTCAACCCGTGGGACAAGCCGAAGATCGGCACGGTCGGCCAGCCGGTGCCCGGCGCCTCGGTCCGGGTCGCCGAGGACGGCGAGGTCTTCTTCAAGGGCCCGCACGTCTTCACCGGCTACTGGAACAACCCGCACGCCACCGCGGACACGCTCAGGGACGGCTGGATGGCCAGCGGCGACATCGGCTCGCTGGACTCCGAGGGCTACCTGACCATCACCGGCCGCAAGAAGGAGATCATCGTCACGGCCGGCGGCAAGAACGTCGCCCCGGCCGTGATCGAGGACCGGATCCGGGCCCACGCCCTGGTCGGCGAGGTCATGGTGGTCGGCGACCGCAAGCCGTTCATCGCCTGCCTGATCACCGTCGACCCGGACTTCTTCCCCAAGTGGAAGGAGCTCAACGGCAAGCCCGCCGACGCCACCGTCGGCGACCTCGCCGAGGACCCGGACCTGCTCGCCGCCCTGCAGGGCGCGGTGGACGACGGCAACGCGGCCGTCTCGCACGCCGAGGCGGTCAAGAAGTTCCGCCTGCTGGACACCGAGTTCTCCGAGGAGAGCGGCCACCTGACGCCCTCGCTGAAGCTCAAGCGCAACCTCGTGCTGAAGGACTTCGCGGCCGAGGTCGAGGCCCTCTACAAGAAGTGACCACCGCAGCCGCAGGGCCCTGCCTCCTCCCGGAGGCAGGGCCCTGCGCCGTTCGGGGCCTCAGGCCGCCAGCAGCGAGGTCAGCCGCCCGGCCAGCAGGTCCCAGCGCCAGGAGCGCTCCACCCACCGCCGCCCGGCCTCGCCCATCCGCCGCCGCAGCTCCTCGTCGCGCAGCAGCCGCACGATCCGCTCGGCCGACGCCGCGGCCGAACCGCCGGGCACCACGTAACCGGTCTCGCCCTCCAGCACCGCGTCAGGTGCACCGCCGGAGTCCCCCGCGACCACCGGCAGGCCGGTCGCCGAGGCCTCCAGGTAGACGATGCCCAGGCCCTCGACGTCCAGGCCCCCGCGCCGGGTCCGGCAGGGCATCGCGAAGACGTCCCCGGCCCCGTAGTGGGCGGGCAGCTCCTCCCAGGGCACCGAACCGGTGAACCGCACCGAGTCCCGTACACCCTTGGCGTCCGCGAGCTTCTCCAGGTCCGCCCGGTACGGCCCGCCGCCGACGATCAGCAGCACCGCGTCCGGCACGTCGGCCAGGATCTGCGGCATCGCCTCGATCAGGGTGTCCTGGCCCTTGCGCGGCACCAGCCGGGAGACGCAGACCACGACCGGCCGGTCCGCGAGCCCGAGCCGGCGGCGGACCTCGGCGCCCCCGGAGCCCGGGTGGAAGGTCGACTCGTCCACGCCCGGCGGCAGCTGCACCATCCGGCCCGCGGCCCGCGGCCCGACGGCGGCGGCGATCCGGGAGCGGGTGTACTCGCCCAGGTAGGTCAGCACGTCGGTGCCCGCGCCGATCCGGCGCAGCAGCTGCCGGGAGCCCGGCAGCTGGGCCCAGGCGGCCTCGTGGCCGTGCGTCATGCCGAGCAGCCGCCCGGCGCCGGCCCGGCGCAGCGCGGGCGCCATCAGGCCGAGCGGGGCAGCGGCGCCGAACCAGACCGAGTCGCACTGCTCGGCGCGCAGGATCTCGGCGGCCCGCCGGGTGACCCGGGGTGTGGGAACCATCACCTTCGTCCGGTCCCGGATCACCGGGAACGGCTGCTCGGCGTCGAAGCGCCTCACCTCGCTGCCGTCCCGCCAGGTCGAGGCGTACACCACGATGCTCCCTGCGGGCTGACGGACGGCCATGTTGTGGACGAAGGCCTGGATGCCCCCCGGGCGGGGCGGGAAGTCATTGGTGACGATCAAGGTTCTGTGCATCAGGCCACGGCTCGCTCGGTCGGGGGGTGCGCGGTGTACCGCTGGGTGATCCGTACGATAGGTCAACACCATGACCCGCCGGGAACGGAACCGCGCACGGCAACCGTTTGACCCCCGGGTCAGTCCTAGTACGTGGGTCCGGAGGTCGGCCCCGGGGCCGCGGACACGACGGCCCCGGCGTCCGTCAGTACGACGCCTCCGGTGAGGACGTCCGAGACGAACGAGGGAGCGCAGTGGAATTGGCCCCGGCCACCGAGTCCGGTTCGTCGCGCGGCCGGCTCGGCCGCCCGCTCGGGGCGCTGGCCGCGCTCGGCGCGACCTGGGTGGCCACCCGCACCGTGCTGGTGCTGCTGATCACCGGCGTGCTGAAGTCACCCGGCGGCGACGTCACCGCCGACGTGTGGATGATCTACCACGCCTGGTACGGCGTGCTGCAGACCGGCACCTTCCCCTTCGACGACGTGACCTGGCAGTACCCGCCGGGCGCCGCCCTGGTGATCCTGCTGCCGGGCCTGCTGCCCTGGTCGTACCTGGTCTCGTTCTGGGTGATCTGCGGGGTCGCCGACGCCGCCGCGGCCGCGCTGCTGGTCCGCACCGGCCTGCGCCGGGGCCGGGCGCTGACCGGCGCCTGGATGTGGGTGGCGGGGGTCCCGCTGCTCGGTCCGATGATCTATAACCGCTTCGACGTCATCGTCACCGCGGTCACCCTGGCCGGCCTGCTGGCACTGATCCGCCGCCCGGCGGTCGGCGGGCTGCTGCTGGGCCTGGGCGGCATCGTCAAGGTCTGGCCGCTGCTCGGCCTGATCGGCATCCCCTCCGGCCGCCGCACCCGCCGTTCCTGGACACTGGCGGGGGCCACCGCCGTCTCGATCGGCTTCCTGCTGGCGGCCGGCATGAACGGCGCCTTCGACTTCCTGGCCTTCCAGAAGGACCGCGGCATCGAGGTGGAGTCGGTCGGCGCCCTGCCGCTGCACCTGGCCCGGATCGCCGGGGGCTGGGACGGCCGGGTCACCATGAACTACGGCTCCCCCGAGATGCTCGGGCCGTGGGTCGGCGTGATCAGCAAGGTGATGATGGCCGGCACGGTGCTGGGCTTCCTCTGGCTGCTGCTGTGGCGCTTCACCTCGAAGCGCCGCAACGCGGCCACCATGTACGACGCGGCGCTGTGCGCGCTGCTGATCTTCGTGGTGACCAGCCGGGTGATCAGCCCGCAGTACCTGGTCTGGCTGGTCGGCGTCGCGGCGGTCTGCCTGACCGTGCGCGGCACCAGCCAGCGGCCGGTGGCGCTGCTGATCCTGATCGCCTGCCCGCTGACGCTGGTCGAGTTCCCGACGATGTTCACCCAGGTCCTGGCCAGCGACCCGCTCGCGATCACCGTGCTGGCCCTGCGCAACCTGCTGCTGGTGGCCGCCGCCGTGCTCTCCTGCGTCCGGCTGTGGCGCTCCACCCGCGGCGAGGCACCGCTGCCGCCGACGGTGGTGCTGGACCGGGACCCGGCCGCGCTGCCGGCCGCGGGCTACCCGGTGCGCCCGGGCATCGCGTACGAGCAGGACCTGCTGGACGGCATCGACCACCCGGGCGCGCCGGCCGAACAGCGGCGCTGAACCGGCCACGCCGGGCCGGGCCCGAGCAGGAGGGCCGGACTCCGGCCGTCGGTTCCGGCCGTCGGCCTCAGTCCTTCAGCGCCGCCACCTCGGCCTGCCAGAGCCTGGCGAACTCGCCGAGGCCGACGCCCAGTTCGGCGCGCAGCAGCCGGTCCGTACGGCGCTCGCGATCCTCGTCCGTCCCGTCGGCCGCGCCGACCGCCCGGTAGAAGGCGACCAGCCGCTGCGGCCCGTAGCGGCGGGCGATCAGCTCGCAGGCCAGCCAGGACTGCTCGTAGGCCTGGGCGATGCCGGCGGCCCCGGCGGCGAAGTCCCGGTCCTCGGGCAGGTCGGCGGGCAGCCGCCCGGCGGCGACGTCCCGGGCCAGCTCGGGGGCGATCTGCTGCGGGCTGCGGCCGGAGTCACGGTAGGCGGTCCAGTCGGCGACGCCCTCGGAGAGCCACAGCGGCGTCCAGGCCCGGGTGTCGGACCTGGTCGCGACGTGGGTGGCCTCGTGCGTGATGACCACCTGCCGGCCGAAGTCGCTGAGGCGCCCGTACGCCTCGGGGTTGACCAGCACCCGGTCCGCCGGGGTGTGCCGGGGCGCGCCGGGGGCGGCCACAGTGACCGCCGCCATGCCCGCCCAGCCCGCCGGGTCGACCTCCAACAGTCGCGCGAACTGCTCCTCGGTGGCGGGCAGTTCGAGCAGCAGCCGACCGGCCCACGCCCCGCCCCAGACCTCCTCGACGGCCGGTACCGCCCGGTCCCCCACCGCGACCAGTCCGGCCGGGTCGGGTCCGTCGGCCGACCCGAGCACCAGGCAGTGCGCGCCCGGCGCCGACCGTACGGGGCCGAAGTCCCAGAGCGCCGGCGGCCCGCTCGCACTCTCCTCGCGCTCGACCCGCCAGCCGTCCTGGGCCCCGGTCAGCGCGATCCGGCGCGGGTACACCACGGGGTCGTCGTCGTACCCGGCGATCCGCACCACCAGGTCGGCCGCGGCGGTCAGCCGGTCCGGCCCGCCGCCCGCGGCGAGCACCAGGTTGCGGTACGCCGCCCCGACCACCGGAAGCCCCGAACGGGCCGGCAGCGAGCGTGCCCGCTCCGCCAGCACCGCGGCCACCTCGGCGCGCCGATCGGCCGCCTGCCGGGCCGGTGCCGCCGCCGGGGCGACCGGCGGCAGCGACAGCTGGGCCAGCCCGCCGGCCGCGAGCAGCAGCGCACCCCGCCGCGACAGCGCGCGACGGGGCAGGTCTATCGGGTGCGGCCCGTGGGGGCCGGACGTCGAGGCGCTCAGAGCCGGACCACCCCCGAGACCGGCATGGCGTTGACGCTCTCGTAGCGGACCTTGGCGCCCGGGTAGGGGGCGTGCACGATCACGCCGCCGCCGGCGTACATGCCGACGTGGTGCATGTCCCGGTAGAAGATCACCAGGTCTCCCGGTCGCGCTTCGGAGAGGTTGATCCGCCGGCCGGCGTACGCCTGGGCCTGCGAAGTGCGCGGCAGGGTCACTCCGGCCTGCCGCCAGCTGTAGTACATCAGACCGGAGCAGTCGAACGCGCGGGGCCCGGTGGCTCCGTAGACGTACGGAGCCCCGACCATCCGCACCGCGGCGGCCAGCGCGGCCGCCCCGCGCTCGGAGGCGGCCGGGGCGGAGCCGAGGTCCAGCCGGTCGGTGCCGCGGGTGGCGCGCTGCTCGGCGTCCCGGGCGTCCTGGGCGGTCATCCTGGCCCGTTCGCCGGCGCCCAGGCCGTTGAGCAGCTTCTGCGCCTCGGCGAGCCGCTGCTGGATCTGCTGCTTGTTGTCGGCGAGCGAGCGGCGGGCCTCGTCCAGTTCGGCGAGCTTGCCGGTCGCCTCGACGCGCCGCTGGTCGAGCCGGCGCTCGCGGGCGACCAGCTCGTGCAGCGTCTCATGCTGCCGCTGCGCCTCCTGGCCCATGGTCCGGGCCCGGGCCAGGTACCCCGCCGGGTCGGAGGACAGCATCAGCTGGGCGGCCTGGGCCATCCCTCCGCCGCGGTACTGCGCCCCGGCCACGGTCGCCAGACTGCCGCGCAGCTCGTTGAGCTGGTCCTGGGCGACGGCGATCTCGCCCTGGAGGATCGTGGTCTCGCCCTGGAGGCGCCGTTGGGCCTCCAGGGCCGCGTTGTACTTCTCGGACGCCTGCTCGGCCTCCTCGTAGAGCTGCTCGACCTGCGCCTTGACCTCCTTGCGGTCGGTCGGGTCCGGGCTGCCGGGAGCGGCCTGGGCGCTGCCTCCGGTCGCGACGCCGAGCGCGGTGGTGGCGGCCGCCGTCAGCACCAGTGCGCGGGCGAGCAGTTGGGAACGGCGGTGCACGGGCATGGCGGCAACGGCTCCAATCCGGCGGCTCGGCCCCGCCGCCGCCCCACTGCGGGCGGCCGTCGAGCGGGAGTCCGGTGGCAGACGTTAGCGAGTCCGGGCAAGCGAGTCCAAACCCCTCCGGACCCGAATATTTGACTCCTAATCGGACATCAGCCCGAGCAGCCGGAAAAGCCGCAGGCCCGGCCTTCCGTGATGGAAGACCGGGCCCGGAGGCGCCGAGCGGGGATCAGACCCGCACGATGCCGCTCAGCGGCATGTTGGTGACGGCCTCGTAGCGGACCGACGCACCCGGCTTGGGAGCGTGCAGCACCTGGCCGTTGCCGGCGTAGATGCCGACGTGGTGGGCGTCCCCGAAGAAGATCAGGAGGTCGCCGGGCTGGGCCTGGGACAGGTCGGTGCCGATCCGGGTGCCGGCGTGCGCCTGCTCCTGCGAGGTGCGCGGCAGCGAGACGCCGACCTGGTTGAACGCCCAGACCATCAGGCCGGAGCAGTCGAAGGAGCCCGGGCCGGTGGCGCCCCACACGTACGGGCTGCCGACCTTGGAGGCCGCGGCGGAGAGCGCGGCGGCACCGCGCGAGCTGCCGGGGGCCGGGAGCGCGCCGGCCGGCGTGGACGAGGGCGCCGACAGGTTGGTGCGGCTGTTGTCGCGCGAGGCGCGGTCGGCGGCCTGCTGCTGGGCCTTCGCGGCGTCGGCCTGGGCCTTGGCGTCGGCGGCGGCCTTCTCCTCGGCCGCGCGCAGCGCCTGGCGCTCCTGCTCGGTCAGGGTGTTGAGCAGGTCCTGGGCGGCCTTCAGCTTGTTCTGGACCTCGTCCTTGGAGGCCTTCAGCTGCTGGGTGGTCGACTCCAGCTCGGCGAGCTTGCCCTGGGCCTCGGCGCGGTCCTGGTCGAGCTTGCGCTGCTGCTCCTGGAGCTGCTTCAGCTGGTTCTTCTGGGTGTCACCGGCCTGGTTCAGCGTGCCGGCCTGGGTGAGGAAGTTGTCCGGGCTGGACGAGAACATCAGCTGGACGGTCGGGGATATGCCGCCGTTGCGGTACTGCTCCCCGGCGATCTGGGCCAGGCCGCCCTGCAGGTCGGTCACCTGCTCCTGCTGGCGGGCCACCTGGTCCTGAAGACCGGAGACCTGCTTCTCCAGCGTCTGCTGCTTCTCCTGGGCGGCGTTGTACTGCTCGGTCGCCACCTCGGCCTGCACGTTGAGCTGGTCGACCTGCTCCTTGACCTGGTCCTTGGTCGGCTGCGGGTCGGCGTGCGCGCCGGACTGCGCGGAGAGGGCGACGGCTGCGGCAGCGACACCGGTCAGGATCGAGACGCGGGCGCGGCCTGCTGGCTTGGGACGACGATGGGACGCCACGAAGGCGGGCTCCTTCTTCCTACGTCCGCCTACCGGGTGAGCTGACGGGTTCGGGCCGGAAGCATGCCCTACGACGCCTCACGGCCGTTCCACCGGCCGACCTGGCGCCGATTCACCCCGGAGGAACGTGGTTCCCCGGCTCCGCTGCGCAGCGCCCCCGCTTGCTGGGCTCCCCTGTCGGGCAGTCGCTTCGACCTGCCCCGCTGCCTCGCGAACTCGACGGTGACCACCGCTGCCACCCTGGCTGGGTGATCGACACTGCGGTGCTCTGGGGCATGACCCTAGTAACTGAACCGTGATCGGTTCAAATCCTTGTCAGAAAAAAGACGGAAGATTACCCAAGTTCCTTTGTGAAAATGACCGATGGTGACCATTGCCGTACGCAAGGCTGATCAGGTCTCACCCGTTGGTCGCAAAACGCTCGAAAACCTGAACACCACCCCCGACGGGGGTGGTGCGGATCACAGGGGCCGGTCGAACCTCTCCGGCGTGTCGGGCCGTCAGACCCGGCGGATCGTGTTGATCGGCATCGCGTCGGCCTTCATCACCTTCACCACGTCACCGGTGTGCGGCGCGTGGACCACCATGCCGTTGCCGATGTACATCCCGACGTGGTGCATGTCGCCGCCGTAGATGACCAGGTCGCCGGGCTGCGCCGCGGCCAGCCCGGGCACCGCGGTGCCGTAGTGGCCCTGCTCCTGCGAGGTGCGCGGCAGCGAGACGCCCGCCTGACCGTACGCCCAGAGCATCAGCCCGGAGCAGTCGAAGGTGCTCGGCCCGGTGGCGCCCCAGACGTACGGGGAACCCTGCTTGCTCATCGCCTTGGCCACGGCCACGGCCGCGTAGCCGCTGGCCGGCGGCAGGTTGCTCAGGTCGACCCGGTCGCTGCCGCGCGAGGCCCGGTCGTCCTGCGCCTGCTGGGCCTTCAGCGCGGCGCGGTCGGCGGCGCTGAGCGAGTTCAGCAGGTCCTGGGCGGCCTGCAGCTTGGTGTTGACGTCCGCCTTGGCCTGGTTCAGGTCCTTGGTGGTGGTGTCGAGGGAGGCCAGCACGGCGGCGGCCTCGGACTTCTCCTGGTCCAGCCGGCGCTGCTGGTCCAGCAGCCCCTTGAGCGCCTCGGCCTGGCTGGCGCTGGCCTGCTGGACGGTGGAGGCCTTCTGGAGGTAGCCGGACGGGTCGGAGGAGAGCATCAGCTGGACGGAGGGGTCGATGCCGTTGGTGCGGTACTGCTCGCCCGCGACCTCGGCCAGCCCGCCCTGCAGCTGGGTCATCTGCTCCTGGCCGCGGGCCACCTGGTCCTGCAGCTGGTCGGCCTGCTTGCGCAGCTGGTCGGACCGCTCCTTGGCGCCGTTGAACTTCTCCGCCGCCTGCTCCTGCTCCTCCTGGAGCTGGTCGATCTGCGCCTTGACGTCCGTCTTGTTCGGCTGCGGCGCGGCGTGCGCGGCCACCTGGGCCGAGAGGGCGACCGCGGTCGCAGCGGCAGCGGTGAGCACGGAGACCCGCGCGCGGCTCGGCTGCTTGGGACGGCGGTGGGAGGCCAAGAGACCGGCTCCTTCTTCCAACGGACTCACCCGATTGGATGAGATTCCGGAAAATAGGTTTGACGCCAGACCCTAGTGCGGATCTACCGGTTTTGCCACTCCCCCGAAGGCGTGAACTCCGTTTCCCACACCGACTTCACCGGACCCGCACACCACCGCGAAACCGGCGCTGAGCAGGCGTCATCCCGCCCGGCCCGGTTCAGGGCCGGGCCAGCCGGTTCAGCAGCAGCACCGACGCCACCGGGCGCGCGCCCGCCTTCCGCACGCCCTCCGCGACCTCCCGGTCGGCGGACACCACCACCACCGGACGGCCCTGCGGCTCCGCCCGCACCAGGCGGCGGATCAGCTCGTCCGCGGTCTCCCCGGTCCGGCTGAACCGCACCCGGACCCCGCGCGGCGGCGCCATCATCACCGGGACGTCCAGGTCCTGCCCGTCGAACACGCAGGTGACCTCCGCCTGCGTGCGCTGCGCCAGCATCGCCAGCCCGCCCAACAGCCGGATCCGCTGCTGCTCCAGCGGCAGCGTCGGATAGCCGGTCTTGGTCACGTTGTAGCCGTCCACCACCAGGTGCACCTGCGGGATCGCCAACAGCTGGTCCAGCAGCGCCGGGTCGTCCTCGGCCAGCCCCCGCCGGGCCACGTCGTGCGGGGAGGCCGCCCCCGGCACCACCGCCTCCACCAGGTCCGCCGGGCGGATCTGGGAGACCGGCAGCGCCAGCTCCCGCTGCAGCCCCTGGGCCGACTGCAACATCGTGTCCAGCAGCAGCCGCAGCCTCATGTCCTCGACACTGCGCCCCTCGCGGGCGGACCGGCGGCCCTGCTCGGCGGCGGTCTCCAGCTCGGAGACCCGGTGCTTGAGCCGCCGCGCCTCGGTCTCGGCGGCGCTGCGCTCGGCCGCGCCCTGGGCCTTCAGGGCCTCCAGCTCCCCGGCCACCCGGCGCGTCTCCGCCTGCGCCCGGCGGGTGTCGCTCTCCAGCGACCGCACCTTCTTGCGCAGCGACTCGGCCTCCCGCCGGACGCCCTCGGACTCCGCGCGCTGACGCTCCAGGTCCGCCCGCGCGGCGGCCCGCACCTCGGCCAGCTCCGCCTGCAGCTTCTCCACCAGCCGGGACGCCTCGGCGGCCGCGTCCTCGGCGCCGGCCCGCTCGGCCTCCTCGCCGACCTCGGCGACCAGCCGGCTCCAGCCCGCCGAACGCACCAGGTAGGCGGCGGCCGCGACGTCCATCGGATCGGCGGCGCCCGGGACGCTGCCCGACTCCAGCGCCCGCACCAGGTCCGGCTGCCCCAGCCGCAGCCGTTCCGCTATCCGCACCCGGAAGGCCGGCTCCGCCTCCAGCGCGGCCGCCAGCGCCGTGGCCGCGTACTTGGCCCGCCGCGCCGGGGTGAACTTCACGTACTGACGCAGGCTCTGCGGGAGCTCACCCGGCGGCAGGCCGCCCAGCGCGTCCGAGGCCAGCCCGACCACGCGACGGCGCACCCCCTCGGGCAGCGGCCGGTCCAGCTTCTCGACGGCGCGCTCCGTGGCGGGGCCGGAGAACCCGGGGAGTTCCGAGGGGGTCGGGGAGCCGGCCGCGTCGGAGGCACCGGACGAGGCGCCCTCCGCCGCGAAGCCCTCCGCACCGCCGTGCCCGGACCCGCCGACCCCTGGCTCGCCGGCTGCGGGCACGGCGCTCTCCGCCGGTCCCGTCCCGGCGTCCGGCGTCTGCGCAGCGGGCCGAAGCCCCTGCGCTTCGCCGGGCTCCTTCGCTGCGTCCACCACGTCCTCGGCTCCGATCCTGTTTCCGGCTGGGTACGGCCGCGACTGCCCCCTGTCGTCACGCTCCGTGTGTCTTGTCTGTATTGTCCCGTGCGGCGGACGGGCGCGCCGCGCACCGCCCGCCGCACCGCGGTGATCAGCCCTGCTCGGTCGGGGCCTCCGCGCCCTCGGCACCCGGACGGGCCACCAGCTCGACCTGGTCCACGGCGTTGCACCAGCGGCAGCGCACCGACTCGACGGTCTCGCTCAGCACCTCGGTCTCCTCGACCTTGGAGTCGCCGGCGAGGTCGAAGTGCAGGAACTCCGTCACCCGCGCGGTGCGGGTCACGTCGAAGCGGGTGAGGTTGCCGCACAGGGTGCAGCGCCAGCGCGTCTCGGCGGTCAGGGCGGGGACGGTCATCGGGGGTCCTCTCGGGTGGTCCCTGCGTGGGCTAGGCGCTCCCCCCGGAGCCCCGGCGTCGGCGGCGGGAGGCGGGAATGCCCGCGCCAAGCCTATTGCCTGGGGCAACCATCGCGACCACCGGTCAGCGGAATAGCGGGGCTAGTCCACCTGCCGTAAACCGCCGTGTCACCAGCGGCGCCCGGAGGGATGCTTGGCCGCATGGCGCTCGCGGCCCCCGACCACACCGCCGAGCGGGGAGACCGGCCGGAGGCGGCCGCCCCGGCGGTCACCTACGCCCTGATCGCGGTCAACACCCTGGTCTTCCTCCTCGGTCCGGCCGCCGGGCTGAATCCGCTGTACGGCACCGGCCAGACCCGGGTCTGCGCGGAGCAGCGGTACGAGCAGCGCTGGGGCGCCGTCCCGGCCGAACTCCTGACCGGACGATCGCTGACCACCGAACAGCTCGCCGAGGCCCCCGACCCGGTCCCCGGCTGCCCGGCCGCTCCGACGCCGGGCAAGCACCCGGCGCTGTCCGCCCTCACCGGCCTCTTCCTGCACGCCGGCTGGCTGCACCTGCTCGGCAACCTGCTCTTCCTCCACGTCTTCGGCCCCACCGTCGAACGGCGGCTGGGCCGCGCCCGGTACGCCGTCTTCTACCTGGCCGTCGGCAGCCTGGCCGCGTACGGCTTCGCGCTCGCCGAGGCGCACTCGCCGGATTCCACCCGGGTCCTCATCGGCGCCTCCGGCGCGATCTCCGGCGTCCTGGGCGCCTACCTGCGCTTCCACCCGCGCGCCCGGGTGACGACCCTCGTCCCGCTGCTGTTCTTCCTGCCGCTGCGCTTTCCGGCCTGGCTGGTGCTCGGCCTCTGGTTCGCCCTGCAGTGGTGGTCGGTGCACGCGGCGGGCCCGGGGGTGGCCTACCTGGTCCACGTGATCGGCTTCTCGGCCGGGTTCCTCTACGCCTGCACCGTGGTCCGCCACCCCCCGAGACGACCCGGCTGACGCCCGATACGCTGGCGGCACCCCACAAAGGAGCCGGAACAGTGATCACCGCCATCGTCCTGATCAAGACCAGTGTCGACCGCATCCCGGAGATCGCCGAGGCCATCGCCTCCATCGAGGGCGTCAGCGAGGTCTACTCGGTGACCGGTGGGTACGACCTGGTCGCGATGGTCCGGGTGCGCCGTCACGACGACCTGGCCGAGGTCATCCCGGGCCGGCTCAACAAGGTCCCGGGCGTGGCCCACACCGAGACCCAGATCGCCTTCCGCACCTACTCCCAGCACGACCTGGAAGCGGCCTTCGCCCTCGGCCTGGACGAGTAGCGGGGCCTCCGGCTCAGCCCTCTCGGCGGCCGCGGTCGACCTGCACCGTCGCGACGCAACGCCCGCCCTCGTTGCGGTAGTTCCACGCCGCGCCCTCCGTGACCAGCTCGCGGACGGCGGTCAGGAAGCGGTCGACGTGCTCGTCCGGAGTCCCGGCTCCGAAGCTGACCCGGATCGCGTTCAGGCTGCGCTCGCCCGGCAGCGAGGGCTCCGGCGCACCACACTCGGAGACCGGACCGGGCGCGACGTCCTCGTCCCCGAGCAGGGTGCGCACCAGCGGGTGGGCGCAGAACAGGCCGTCGCGCACGCCGATGCCGTACTCGGCGGACAGCGCGGCCGAGAAGTGCGAGCTGTTCCAGTCCCGGACGACGAAGGACAGCACGCCCACCCGCGCCGAGCCGGCGCCGAACAGGTTCAGCACCCTGACCTCGGGGATCTCCGCCAGCCCGGCCGTCAGCCGGTCGACCAGCTGCCGCTCGCGGGCCTCCAGCGCGTCGAAGCCGGCCTCGCTCAGTGCGCGGCAGGCCGAGGCGATCGCGTAGGCGCCGATGACGTTCGGCGAACCGGCCTCGTGCCGGGCCGGGCCGGTGTGCCACTCCACGGCCACCGAGCCGTCCGTCTCCCGGGCCACCGTCCGGGTCGCGCCGCCGCCGGCCAGGTACGGCTCGGCCGCGTCCAGCCAGTCCGCCCGGCCGGCCAGCACCCCGGCGCCGAACGGCGCGTAGAGCTTGTGGCCGGAGAAGGCGATCCAGTCGACGTCCAGCTCGCGCACCGAGACCCGGTGGTGCGGGGCCAGCTGGGCGGCGTCCAGCACCACCCGGGCGCCGTGCCGGTGCGCGGTCCGGGTCAGTTCGGCGACCGGCCACAGCTCGCCGGTCACGTTGGAGGCACCGGTGACGCAGAGCAGCTTCGGGCCTTCGGGGGCCTGGGCGAGGGCGGCGTCCAGGGCGGCCACCGCCCCGGCCCGCGAGCGCGGCGCGCGCAGGTAGGTGACATCCAGTCCGGCGTGCGCCCAGGGCAGCAACGAGGCGTGGTGCTCGGTCTCGAAGGCGAACACCCGGGTGCCGGCCGGAACCGCGGAGGCCAGCAGGTTGAGCGAGTCGGTGGTGGCCCGGGTGAAGACCACCTGGTCGCCCTCGCGCAGGTCGAGGAACCCGGCGACGGTGCGGCGGCTCTGCTCGAAGAGGTCGGTGGACAGCTGCGAGAGGTAGCCGGCCCCGCGGTGCACGCTGCCGTAGTACGGCGCGTAGGCGGCGACGTCGTCCCACACCCGCTGGAGCGCCGGGGCGCTGGCCGCGTAGTCGAGCGCCGCGTAGCCGACCTTCTCACCGCTGGCGAGCGGGACCTGGACGTCGGCGCCGAGGACGGCGAGGGGGGCGCAGGTTTCGGTGGCGAGGGACATGAGGATGCACTCCTTCGGGGTATGGGGACCCCGGGAGTGCTAGTCGTCGGGCGTCCGCGCTTGCCGCACGGACGGTGTGCCGTGGCGACCCGGTCCTCACCCAGGGCACCCCGCCACGGACGGAGGGTTGCCGGACAGCAAGCTGGGGCTTGACGCTGTCACTCATGACCTGCCGTCGACTCTAGGGTCGCGTCCAGCGGGCGGTCAAACGGGTATCCACCATCCGGACAGCGCACGCGCCCTCCCGCCTCCGCGGACGCCGGGAGCCCGTGCCGGCGCACCGGCACGGGCTCCCGACCACCGCTTCAGCTCCGGCTGGTGGCCTCCGACCAGCGCCGCAGCAGCTCCTGCGCCGCACCCGAGTCGATGGCCTCCGCGGCCCGCGCCATGCCCGCCGCGAGCTGCTCCGCCAGCGGCGCGTCGCCCAGGTCGAGCGCGACCAGCGCCGCCGCCGTGTTCAGCAGGACGGCGTCCCGCACCGGCCCGCGCTCCCCCGCCAGCAGCCGGCGCGCGACCTCGGCGTTGAACGCCGGGTCCCCGCCGCGCAGCGTCTCGATGCCGACCAGCTCGATGCCGACCTCGCGCGGGTCGAAGGAGGTCTCGGTGACCACTCCGTCGCGCACCACCCACACCCGCGAGGTGGTGGTGATGGTCAGCTCGTCCAGTCCGTCGTCGCCGCGGAAGACCAGCGCGGTCGAACCGCGCCGGGCGAGCACCCCGGCGATCAGCCCGGCGAGCCGGGTGTCGAAGCAGCCCACGGCGTGCGAGGTGACCTTGGCCGGGTTGGTCAGCGGGCCGAGGATGTTGAAGGCGGTCGGCACCCCGAGGTCGCGCCGGGCGGTGGCGGCGTGCCGCATCGAGGGGTGGAACTTCGCCGCGAAGCAGAAGGTGAGGCCGACCTCCTCGACCACTTCGGCGATCCGCCGGGCGGGGAGGTCCAGCGCCACGCCGAGCTTCTCCAGCACGTCCGAGGACCCGGTCGACGAGGAGGCGGCCCGGTTGCCGTGCTTGACCACCCTGGCGCCGGCCGCCGCCGCGACGATCGCCGACATCGTGGAGATGTTGACGGTCTTCGCGCGGTCGCCGCCGGTGCCGACGATGTCCACCGCGGGGCCGGGGACGTCCAGCGGCTCGGCGTGCGCGTACATCGCGTCCACCAGACCACTGACCTCGTCGACCGTCTCGCCCTTGGCCCGCAGGGCGATCATGAAGCCGGCCACCTGGGCGGGGGACGCCTCGCCGCTCATGATCCGGTCCATCGCCCACGCGGTGGAGGAGCGGTCGAGGTCCTCCCCCTTCAACAGCGCCGACAGGAGGTCCGGCCAGGAGCGGACCACCTGCGCGGGGTCGCTACCGCCGTTCGCAGGGTTCACGTTCACCATGGCTGACTCCAGCTGTTGTCGGTTCCCCCGCTCCGGGGGACGTCCGTACGGATGGAGCCAGCCTATCGAGCGGCTGGGCGCCGATGGCCCCCTCTTCTCTACTACTGAGACGGGACCGCTCAACGAGCGGCCGGAGCCCGCTTCGCCAGCCGCGCCCGCAGCAGGGTGGCGACCGCCTCGGCCAGCGCCACCGGGTCCACCGGGTGGGAGATCGCGGCGTCGGCGCGGCTCCAGGCGGCGAGCCAGGAGTCCTGCGGCCGGCCGATCAGCACCAGCACCGGCGGGCAGCCGTAGATCTCGTCCTTCAACTGCCGCCCGAGCCCCAGCCCGCCGGCCGGGACGGCCTCGCCGTCCAGCACGCAGAGGTCCACGCCGCCCTTCTCCAGTGCCTTGAGCACCGCGGGGGTGGTCGCGCACTCCAGGTAGGACAGCTCGGGAAGATCCTCGGCGGGCCGACGGCCGAGCGCCGTCAGCACCTGCTCGCGGGTGTTGCGGTCGTCGCTGTAGACGAGAACGGTGAGCGTCTCATCGGTCGTGTACGCCATGGGCCCTGCTCCCTCAAGTGTGATCCGGACCACGTTCGCCTGATCCGGATGCTACTCCCGATCACCCTCCGCCGAGTGCCCCTCGCGCACGTTCCTCCTCAAGCCGCCGCGCCCTGGGCTCACCCGCCCGGAGGACGGCGCGTCACCCTGACCCGCCCGGTCCACCCGTACGGCCGACCCGGGCCGCTCCCCCTACCTCCCGCGGCTGCTCCGACCGTGCAACGACGCGCCGGGCAACGGGGTCGCAGGTCGCTCCGAGGAACCGTCAGAAAAGGGACACGCCGCTGCTCAGCCCCCATCCGGGCACCCCACCGGCCCCCAAGCGGGCATACCGCACGCACCGGACACTCCGAGGGACACCCCCCGGCGTGAAGACGGAATAAGGGACCGACATAATGTCCGTCGTGGCGACAGCAACAGCAGTAGAAACCGGGCACGCGCACGGATCGGTCAACCGGCCGAACATGGTCAGCGTCGGAACGATCGTCTGGCTCAGTTCCGAGTTGATGTTCTTCGCGGCCCTCTTCGCGATGTACTTCACGCTCCGCTCCGTCAAGGGGGCCGAGTTCTGGACCGAGAAGGCCCACGCCCTCAACGTGGCGTTCTCCTCGGTCAACACCACCGTCCTGGTGCTCTCCTCGCTCACCTGCCAGCTCGGCGTGTTCGCCGCCGAACGCGGTGACGTGAAGAAGCTCCGCATGTGGTTCATCATCACGTTCATGATGGGCGCGGTCTTCATCGGCGGCCAGGTCTACGAGTACACCGAGCTGGTCAAGAAGGACGGCCTGTCGCTGTCCTCCGACCCGTACGGCACGGTGTTCTACCTGACCACCGGCTTCCACGGCCTGCACGTGACGGGTGGTCTGATCGCCTTCCTGCTGGTCCTGGGACGGACGTACGCAGCCAAGCGCTTCACGCACGAGCAGGCCACCGCCGCGATCGTCGTGTCGTACTACTGGCACTTCGTCGACGTCGTGTGGATCGGCCTGTTCGCGACCATCTACCTGATCAAGTAACCAGCTGATCAGGTCGCTGGCCACCGGCTGCGGCCCCCGCCCTCACCGGCGACGGGCCGCTTCTGCCGGTGCCGACGCTCCCACCGACCGACCGCGCGCGCAGCCCTAGACAGGCAGCCTCGTGCCGGCCAGACCGGCCGCCGGGTGCACCCACCAGTCGACCAGATCCTGACACCGGGGTTATTCCGTGAAAAAGCTCTCCGCACGACGGCGCCACCCATTGGCGGCGCTGGTCGTCCTACTTCTCGCCCTGGCGGCAACCGGGGGGCTGTACGCCGCGTTCGCTCCCGCCGACAAGGCGCAGGCCGACGTCGCCGCGCAGTCGCTCGCGATCGATGAGGGCAAGAAGCTCTTCGCCGTCGGTTGCTCCTCCTGCCACGGCCTGAACGGCCAGGGCGGCAGTGACGGTCCGAGCCTGGTCGGCGTCGGCTCCGCCGCTGTCGACTTCCAGGTCGGCACCGGCCGCATGCCGGCCCAGCAGCCCGGCGCCCAGGTCCCGCGCAAGAAGAACATCTACACGCAGGCCGAGATCGACCAGCTCGCCGCCTTCGTCGCCTCCCTCGGTCCCGGCCCGGTGACCCCGAAGGAGGAGCAGTACACCTCGACCAACCCGGAGGACATCTCCAAGGGTGGCGAGCTGTTCCGCACCAACTGCGCCCAGTGCCACAACTTCGCCGGCCAGGGCGGTGCCCTGACCAAGGGCAAGTACGCCCCGTCGCTGGAGGGCGTGGACGCGAAGCACATCTACGAGGCCATGCAGACCGGCCCGCAGAACATGCCGTCGTTCCCGGACGGCACCATGCCCGAGGAGCAGAAGAAGCAGATCGTGGCCTTCGTCCGCCACACCACCAGCGAAGAGCCCAACCCCGGTGGTCTCACGCTCGGCAGCCTCGGTCCGGTGACCGAGGGCCTGTTCGGCTGGATCTTCGGTCTTGGCACGCTCATCGCGGTCGCGATCTGGGTCGCCGCCCACACCACCAAGGCCAAGAAGTCATGAGCCACGACATGTCAGAAGAGAACCTCCCGGAGTCGCACGGCTCCGCCGGCGAGGTCGCCGAGCACGGCAACCCCTTCGCCGACCCGGGCCTGCCGGCCCACGAGCCCCGTCGCACCGACATCGACGAGCGGGCCGCCCAGCGCGCCGAGCGCCAGGTCTCGCTGATGTTCGTGATCTCGATGCTCGCCACCGTCGGCTTCATCGCCTCGTACGTGACCATCGACCCGGACAAGATCGTCTACATCTTCCCGCTGGGTAACGTCAGCGCGCTGAACTTCGCGCTGGGCCTGACCCTCGGCGTCGCGCTCTTCATGATCGGCGCGGGCGCGGTCCACTGGGCCCGCACCCTGATGTCGGACGTCGAGCTGCCGGCCGAGCGTCACCCGATCGAGGCCGACGACGAGGTCCGCGCGGACGTCATCGAGCAGTTCAAGACCGGCGCCGCCGAGTCCGGCTTCGGCCGCCGCAAGATGATCCGCAACACCCTCATCGGTTCGATGGCGCTGGTCCCGCTCTCCGGCGTGGTCCTGCTCCGCGACCTCGGCCCGCTCCCGGAGAACAAGCTCCAGGAGACCGGCTGGAAGGAGGCGACGGAGGCCAAGCCGCTGGCTCTCATCAACATGAACACCATGCTGCCGATGAAGCCCGAGGACATCTCCGTCGGCTCGCTGACCTTCGCCATGCCGGAGGGCCTCTCCACGCACGACGAGGACTTCCAGCAGCAGATCGCCAAGGACGCCCTGATGCTGGTGCGCATCGCACCGGAGGACATCAAGGACGACAAGTCCAAGGATCTGGGCTTCGAGGGCATCCTCGCCTACTCCAAGATCTGCACCCACGTCGGCTGCCCGATCAGCCTGTACGAGCAGCAGACCCACCACGCGCTCTGCCCCTGCCACCAGTCGACCTTCGACCTGGCGGACGGCGCGCGCGTCATCTTCGGCCCGGCCGGCCACCCGCTGCCGCAGCTGAAGATCACCACTGACGAGAAGGGCAACCTGGTCGCCACCGGCGACTTCGCGGAGCCCGTCGGCCCGAGCTTCTGGGAGCGTGCTCGATGAGTAGCGCGAGCAGCACCACGACCGGTGCCGCCAAGCCCTCCAGCACGCGTGACAAGCCCGCCAACAAGTGGGAAGCCGCAGCTGACTGGACGGACGGCCGGCTGGGGATCTACTCCCTCGCCAAGGCCAACCTGCGGAAGATCTTCCCGGACCACTGGTCCTTCATGCTGGGCGAGATCTGCCTCTACACGTTCATCATCATCATCCTGACCGGCGTCTACCTGACGCTGTTCTTCAAGCCGTCGATGGCCGAGGTCGTCTACAACGGCTCGTACGTGCCCCTCAAGGGCATCGGGATGTCCGAGGCCTACGCCTCGACGGTGGACATCAGCTTCGAGGTCCGCGGCGGTCTGCTGATCCGCCAGATCCACCACTGGGCCGCGCTGGTCTTCGTGGCCGCGATGCTCGTGCACATGATGCGCGTGTTCTTCACCGGCGCGTTCCGCAAGCCGCGTGAGATCAACTGGGTCTTCGGCTTCCTGCTGCTGATCCTGGGCATGTTCGACGGCTTCTTCGGCTACTCGCTGCCGGACGACCTGCTGTCGGGCACCGGTATCCGCTTCATGGAAGGCGCGATCCTCGCCGTCCCGCTGGTGGGCACCTACGTCCAGATGTTCCTGTTCGGGGGCGAGTTCCCCGGCCACGACATCGTGCCGCGGTTCTTCACCATCCACGTGCTGCTGATCCCGGGCATCATGCTCGGCCTGCTGGTGGCGCACCTGATCCTGGTCTTCTACCACAAGCACACCCAGTGGGCGGGCCCGGGCAAGACCGAGAAGAACGTCGTCGGCATGCCGCTGATGCCGGTCTACATGGCCAAGGCCGGTGGCTTCTTCTTCCTGGTGTTCGGTCTGATCGCCGCCATCTCGGCGATCGCCACGATCAACCCGATCTGGGCCTACGGCCCGTACCGTCCGGACCAGGTCTCCACGGACGCCCAGCCCGACTGGTACATGGGCTTCTCCGAGGGCCTGATCCGCGTCATGCCGGGCTGGGAGATCGGCCTGTGGGGCCACACCCTGAACCTGGGTGTGTTCATCCCGCTGATGATCTTCCCGCTGGTCCTGGTCTCGATCGCGGTCTACCCGTTCATCGAGGGCTGGATCACCGGCGACAAGCGCGAGCACCACATCCTGGACCGCCCGCGCAACGCCCCGGTCCGCACCGCCCTGGGTGCCGCCTGGATCAGCCTGTACCTGGTGCTGCTGGTCGGCGGTGGCAACGACCTGTTCGCCACCCACCTGCACCTGTCGATCAACTCGATCACCTACTTCGTCCGCGTCGGCTTCTTCGCGGTCCCGGTGATCACCTTCATCGTCACCAAGCGCTGGTGCCTCGGCCTCCAGCGCCGTGACAAGGAGAAGGTGCTGCACGGCCGCGAGACGGGCGTCATCAAGCGCCTGCCGCACGGCGAGTTCGTCGAGGTGCACGCCCAGCTCCCGCAGAAGGACCTGTTCAAGCTCACCGCGCACGAGCAGAACCAGCCGGTCGAGCTGCCGGCCCAGACGGACGAGAACGGTGTGGCCGGCAAGGCCGGCGCTCTCACCCGCACCCGGGCCAAGCTCTCCCGCGGCTTCTACGGCGAGGGAAGCCAGATCCCCAAGCCGACCGCAGAGGAGCACCACGAGATCACCAGCGGCCACGGCCACCACTGATCCCGTACCCGCGCCACCCCGAGGGCCGCTGACCGGAGTTCGTCTCCGGTCGGCGGCCCTCGGGCTTTCCCGCACCCGTACCCGTCCCCGTCCCAGGAGCCTCCCGTGCAGCTCTCCGTCGACCCCCACTCCGCCACTCCCCCGTACGAGCAGATCCGTGCCCAGATCGCCGAGGGGGCCCGCACCGGCGAGCTGCCCACCGGGTTGCGGCTGCCCACCGTCCGGGCCCTGGCCGAGGACCTGGGGCTGGCCGCCGGCACCGTCGCCCGGGCGTACAAGGAGCTGGAGGCGGACGGCGTGGTGGAGACCCACGGCCGGCGCGGCACGCTGATCGCCGCCGCCGGGGACACCGCGCACCGGCTGGCCGCCGCGGCCGCCACCGAGTACGCCGAGCGCGCGCACCGCCTCGGGCTCTCGTACCCGGACGCCCTCGCCGCGGCGGTCACCGCCCTGGGGCTGGCCTACCCCGGGACCCACCCCGAGGTCTAACAGCGGGCCGTCGAGGGGGGTCCGGACGGGGGATCAGACCTCCGGGCGGATCATCCCCGCGGCCGGGGCCTGGGCGGGCGGGAGACTGGTGCTGAGGGGCTGTCCGACGGCGCTGTGCTTGACCCAGTCCGTCCAGGGGACGTTCCAGTCCCCGAAGCCGTTGCCGAACGCCTCCATCGCGGCGCCGTTGCTGTTGACCACCGTCACCAGGTCCCCCACCCGGGTGTTCTGGTAGAACCACTTGGCGTTGTCGGTGCTCATGCCGGTACAGCCGTGGCTGACGTTCGCCACGCCCTGCGAGCCGACCGACCAGGGCGCCGCGTGGACGTACTCGCCGCTCCAGGTCACCCGGGTGGCCCACTGCACGTCGAGGTCGTACGACTCCGCACTGCCGGCGGCTATGCCGATGGTCTCGCCGCTCATCCGGACCGACCGCTCCTGGCCGAGCACCACCTTGACGCCGTTGCGGGTGTCGAAGCCGGGCTTGCCGGTGGTGACCGGGATGGTCCGCACGACCTCGCCGTCACGCTTCAGGGTGAGCTCGTGGGCGGCCGCGTCGACCACCGACTCGACCCGCTCGCCGATCCGCAGCCGCAGCGAGCTGCGGTCGCCGCCGTAGAGGCCGTCCGCGATCCGGCTGCCGGTGCCGTCGAAGGACAGCGCGACGGTCGTCCCGGCCGGCCAGTACTCCTCCGGGCGGAAGTGCAGGTTCTTGTCGTCCACCCAGTACCAGGCGCCGGTGACGGCGGGCTGGGAGGTGACGGTCAGGGACTGCTCGACCTCCTGGCGGGCCTGCGGGTCCTTCACCGCCTCGGAGAGCTGCACGGTGAGCGGCTGGCCGACCCCGTAGACGCCGGTGCCGGAGGAGTCCGGGCCGAGCTTGGCGGTGAGCAGGCGCTGCGCGGCGAGGGTGCTGAAGTCGGCGGTGGTGTCGCCCCGGCCGCCCTTGCCGTCGTCCGCGGAGATGCGGACGGAGTACGCCGTGGCGGCCTTCAGCCGTCCGGTGGTCTGCCAGCTGCGCTGGTCGTCGGCGAGCTTGCCCGCGACCACCCGGCCGTCCGGGCCCACCACGGTCACGTCGGTGAGCCGGCTGCCCTGCACGGCCGTGACGGTGACCGGCTGGGCGGGGTCCACCTTGCCGTCCGCCGAGAGGTGGACCAGTGGGGCCGCGTCGATCCGGTGCGGGCCGGCGGACTCGTCGCCGCCGGACGAGCAGGCGGCCAGCGGGGCCAGCACTGCGAGGGCCAGCGAGATGCTGCCGATACCTGCGGTTCCGCGCCTGTCGGCCATGACCGCCTCCGAGGGTTCGCACGATTGATCAGATCGTAGGAACGCTTTCGGTCTGAGCGACATCCGAGGGACCTCGCGTTCACCCGCCGGAGTGAGGCCGCCACCCCGCGGACGCACCAGGGCCGGTCCTCCCGTGCGGGAGGACCGGCCCTGGTGTCGGAAGCGGAACCTACTGGTTCTGGTTCTCGCCCCGGTAGAACTCGAAGACCCATCCGAAGATGCCGATCAGGATGATCGGGGCGGCCCAGAACATCAGCCACCAGCCGAAGATCACGCCCATGAAGGCGAGCGCGCCACCGAGCGCCAGCGAGAGCGGCTGCCAGCTGTGCGGGGCGAAGAAGCCCAGCTCGCCGGCGTCGTCCGCGACCTCGGCCTCGGGGTTGTCACCCGCGCCGCTGTCCACCCGGCGGGCGGTGAAGGCGAGGTAGTAGCCGATGAACGCGCAGAGCGCGAAGGCCAGGAACAGCGCGGTGGTGCCGGCGGCCTCCAGGCCCGGGCCCTCCGCGTTGTTGGTCCACAGGCCGTACGTGATGGCCATGGCCAGTACGAAGACCGACAGGCCCAGGAAGATCTTTCCCTGTTCCTTCATCAGGCGTCACCCTCCTGCTTGCCCTTGCCCAGCTTCGGGGCGTCGTACTTCGCCGGGGTCACACCGGCGAGGTGCTTGGCCGGCTCACCGTGGTTCTCCAGGTAGTCCAGCGCGGCGATCTCCGGGTGGTGGAGGTCGAAGGCCGGGGATTCGGAGCGGATCCGGGGCAGCGTGAGGAAGTTGTGCCGCGGCGGCGGGCAGGAGGTCGCCCACTCCAGGGAGCGGCCGAAGCCCCACGGGTCGTCCACGGTGACCTTCTCGCCGTACTTGGCGGTCTTCCAGACGTTGTAGAGGAACGGCAGGATCGACAGGCCGAGCACGAAGGAGCCGATGGTCGAGACGGTGTTCAGGGTGGTGAACCCGTCCGAGGCCAGGTAGTCGGCGTAGCGGCGGGGCATGCCCTCCGCGCCGAGCCAGTGCTGCACCAGGAAGGTCGCGTGGAAGCCGAAGAACAGCGTCCAGAAGGTGATCTTGCCGAGGCGCTCGTCCAGCATCTTGCCGGTCATCTTCGGCCACCAGAAGTGGAAGCCGGCGAACATCGCGAAGACGACGGTGCCGAAGACCACGTAGTGGAAGTGGGCGACGACGAAGTACGAGTCCGAGACGTGGAAGTCGATCGGCGGGGAGGCCAGCAGGACACCGGTCAGACCACCGAAGAGGAAGGTGACCAGGAAGCCGACCGTCCAGAGCATCGGGGTCTCGAAGCTCAGCGAGCCCTTCCACATGGTGCCGACCCAGTTGAAGAACTTCACACCGGTCGGGACCGCGATCAGGAAGGTCATGAAGGAGAAGAACGGCAGCAGCACCTGGCCGGTGACGTACATGTGGTGGGCCCACACCGTCACGGACAGACCGGCGATCGCGATGGTGGCCGCGATCAGGCCGGAGTAGCCGAACATCGGCTTGCGGCTGAAGACCGGGATGATCTCCGACACGATGCCGAAGAACGGCAGCGCGATGATGTACACCTCGGGGTGGCCGAAGAACCAGAACAGGTGCTGCCACAGCATCGCCCCGCCGTTGGCCGGGTCGAACACGTGGGCACCGAACTTGCGGTCCGCCTCCAGGGCGAACAGCGCGGCGGCCAGGACCGGGAAGGCCAGCAGGACCAGGACCGAGGTCAGCAGGACGTTCCAGACGAAGATCGACATCCGGAACATCGTCATGCCCGGGGCGCGCATGCAGATGATCGTGGTGATGAAGTTGACCGCACCGAGGATCGTGCCGAAGCCGGAGAAGGCCAGACCCATGATCCACATGTCGCCGCCGACGCCGGGCGAGTGCACCGCGTCCGACAGCGGGGAGTAGGCGAACCAGCCGAAGTCGGCGGCGCCGTTCGGGGTCACGAAGCCCGCCACCGCGATGGTCGAACCGAAGAGGTACAGCCAGTACGCGAACATGTTCAGACGCGGGAACGCCACGTCCGGGGCGCCGATCTGCAGCGGCATGATCCAGTTCGAGAAGCCCGCGAACAGCGGCGTCGCGAACATCAGCAGCATGATCGTGCCGTGCATGGTGAACGCCTGGTTGAACTGCTCGTTCGACAGGATCTGGGTCCCGGGACGAGCCAGCTCGGCGCGCATGATCAGGGCGAGGATGCCACCGATCAGGAAGAAGGCGAACGACGTGCCCAGGTACAGGGTGCCGATCGTCTTGTGGTCAGTGGTGGTCAACCACTTGATGATGGTCGAACCCGGCTTCCGGGTCCGCTGCGCCCCGACCGTGACGGCCTCGGCGCCCCCGCCGGCCGCGGCGGGCTCGTTGAGGATGGTCACTTCTCTTCACTTCCCATGGAGATGAGGCCAGAGGGCACCGCACCGTTCTGGCCCTTGGCGCGAAGCTCGGCCAGGTGCTTGTCGTAGTCGGCGCGGTCGACGACCTTGACGTTGAACAGCATGCGCGAGTGGTCGACGCCGCAGAGCTCGGCGCACTTGCCCCTGTACTCGCCCTTGACGGTCGGGGTGACCTCGAACTTGTTCACCACGCCCGGCATGACGTCCATCTTCATCAAGAAGTTGATGGGCCAGAAGTCGTGGATCACGTCACGCGAGGTGAGTCGGAACTGCACCGACTCGTTGACCGGCAGCCAGAGCGTCGGAGCCTCCGCGGGGGTGCCGACCTCGTACGCGGCGTCCTTGTTGGCCGGGTCGGGGATCTCGGTGTTCTCGTAGTTGAACGCCCAGCTCCACTGGAAGCCGACCACGTTGACGTAGTGCTGCGGCTTCGCGGACGTGGAGGTCAGCGTCGCTTCGTCGCGGGCGACGAAGTAGAAGAGCACCGACACGATGATGATGGGGACCGCGGTGTAGAGCGCCTCGATGGGCACGTTGTACCGGGTCTGCGGGGGGATCTCCACACCGGTGCGCTTGCGCCGGTGGAAGATCACGCTCCAGATGATCAGACCCCACATCAGAGCACCGACCACCAGCGCCGCGATCCAGGACCCCTGCCACATGTGGAGGACCAGGGGCCCTTCCTCGGTGACGGGGCTCGGGAGGCCAAGCCTGGGGAGGTCGTTGGCCGAGCAGCCGGTGGCGGTCGCGATGACGAGGCCCAGTGCCAGCGCCTGAGGCAGCTTCCGCCGCATCGTGCGCCGCGGCGAGCGGTCGGAGCCGTTGGGACTCACGTAGCGCCTTCCCGAAGTCTCGCCCGCCTTCGCGTCGCCCCGGGAGAGGAGTGTGAGCCTCCCCGGCGACCCGTCCACGGGCACGGTTTGAATGCTTATGCGGGCCAAACCCTACTCCAGCCTTATGCGCTCCTGACGGGCAGCCCCCGGTAACGCGCCGCCCGGTCGCCCGATCAGGCCCGGCAAGGGCTGCGCCGCAGGTCATCGTAGGCATTCGAGGTCCGTACGCCCGATCGGGGGATGACCTCGGACAACGCCCGTGACGACCCGTCGGACACGGACGAAGCGGACATTCGGGGTGATCGACTGACGCCGGGTGAGCTGCGCGGGCGGACCGGACGGCGCCCCGGGTGTGCCGTTAAATGTGACCGTGTACTTCGACGCGGCCTCGACGGCCCCCCTGCACCCCGTCGCCCGGCAGGCGCTGACCGCCGCCCTGGACGAGGGCTGGGCCGATCCGGCCCGACTGTACCGCTCCGGCCGGCAGGCCCGGATGCTGCTGGACGCCGCCCGCGAGACGGTCGCCGAGGTCCTGGGCGCGCGGGCCGACGAGATCGCCTTCACCGCCAGCGGGACGCAGGCCGTCCAGCTCGGCCTGCTCGGCGCCCTGGCCGGGAACCGCCGGCGCGGCGGCCACCTGGTGCACTCCGCGGTGGAGCACTCCAGCGTGCTGCACGTCGCCGAGCGCCACGGCGACGCGGGGGGCGGGGTCTCGGTGGTGCCGGTGGACCGGGGCGGACGGGTCGACCCGGCGGCCTTCGGTGCGCTGCTGCGCCCGGACACCGCGGTGGCCGCGCTGCAGAGCGCCAACCACGAGGTGGGGACGGTCCAGCCGGTCGGCGAGGTCGCCGCGCTGTGCGCCGGGGCCGGTGTCCCGCTGTTGGTGGACGCGGCGCAGAGCGCCGGGCGGGTGGACGTCCCGACGGGCTGGTCGCTGCTGACCGCGAGCGCGCACAAGTGGGGCGGACCGCCCGGGGTCGGGGTGCTGGCGGTGCGCAAGGGCGTCCGGTACGCCTCGCCGCTGCCGGCCGACGAGCGCGAGGGCGGCCGGGTGCCCGGCTACGTCAACGTCCCGGCGATCGTCGCCGCGGCGGCCTCGCTGCGCGCGGTGCGGGCCGGGGCCGAGCGGGAGAACGCCCGGCTGCACGCGCTGGTCGAGCGGATCCGGGCCCGGGTGCCGCAGCTGGTGCCCGAGGTCGAGGTGGTCGGCGACCCGGTGCGGCGACTGCCCCACATCGTCACCTTCTCCTGCCTGTACGTGGACGGCGAGGTGCTGCTGACCGAGCTGGACCGGGCGGGCTTCGCGGTCTCCTCCGGTTCCTCCTGCACCTCGTCCACGCTGACGCCCAGTCACGTGCTGGCGGCGATGGGGGTGCTCACCGAGGGCAACGTCCGGGTCTCGCTGCCGTACGGGACGGCCGAGGCGGACGTGGAGCGCTTCCTCGCAGTGCTGCCGGAGCTGGTGGCCGGGGTCCGGGCGCCGCTCGGGCTGGACCTGCCGGCGCCGGGGGCGGCCGCCGCGGCCCCGGCGCCGCTGCTGGTGATCGACGCGCTGGGCAAGCGGTGCCCGCTGCCGGTGATCGAGCTGGCGAAGCGGATCGGCGAGGTGCCGCCGGGCGGCACGGTCGTCGTGCTGGCCGACGACGAGGCGGCCCGGCTGGACATCCCGGCCTGGTGCGGGATGCGCGGACAGGAGTACGCGGGCGAGGCCCCGGCCGCCGACTACGGCGGCGACCGGGGCTCGGCCTACCTCGTCGTGCGGCGGACTACTTGACCAGGTGCGCGCGGATCTCGGCGGCCGCCTCGGCGCCGTAGCTGTCCTCGAAGCGCTTCAGGAAGGCGGCCGGGCGCAGCTCGTACTCCTGGGTGCCGACGGTCTCGATGACCAGGGTGGCCAGCATGCAGCCGAGCTGGGCGGAGCGCTCCAGTTCGAGGTCCCAGGACAGGCCGGCGAGGAAGCCGGCCCGGAAGGCGTCGCCGACGCCGGTCGGGTCGAGCTTGGCCTCCTCGCGGGCGCAGCCGACCAGGATCGGGGCCTCGCCCTTGCGCTCGATCCGGACGCCCTTGCTGCCCAGGGTGGTGACCCGGGTGCCGACGCGGGTGAGCAGCTCGTCGGCGTCCCAGCCGGTCTTGCTCTCGATGAGCGCGGCCTCGTACTCGTTGGTGAAGAGGTATGCGGCGCCGTCGACGATCTCGCGGATGTCCTCGCCCTCCAGGCGGGCCAGCTGCTGGGAGGGGTCGGCGGCGAAGGCGTAGCCGCGGGTGCGGCACTCCTGGGTGTGGCGGACCATGCCCTGCGGGTCGTCGGCACCGATCAGGACGAGGTCCAGGCCGCCGACGCGGTCGGCGATCGGCTTCAGCTCGATGTTGCGGGCCTCGGCCATGGCACCCGTGTAGAACGAGGCGATCTGGTTGTGGTCCTGGTCCGTGGTGCACATGAAGCGGGCCGTGTGCCGGGTCTCGGAGATGTGGACGGAGTCGCAGTCCACGTTGTTGCGCTCCAGCCAGCTGCGGTACTCGGCGAAGTCCGCGCCAGCGGCACCGACGAGGACCGGGCGGAGCCCGAGCACACCCATGCCGAAGGCGATGTTCGGGGCGACCCCGCCGCGGCGGATGTCCAGGGTGTCGACCAGGAAGGACAGCGACACGGTGTGCAGCTGCTCGGCGACGAGCTGGTCGGCGAACCGGCCGGGGAACGTCATCAGGTGGTCGGTGGCGATCGAGCCGGCGACGGCGATACGCACGGGAGGTCTCCTCAGGATGGCTGCGGGGCCAGCGGGCAGGCGCGGATGAACCCACTCACGGTACCGGCCCCAGGACGTGCCCCGGCAACAGTGCCGCAAGTTGCCGCCCCCTCGGCCATGGTGGCACCCGTTGCCGTCGAACGTGTACTACCTCCGGGTAGCACTGGTGGGCGGGACGAGGCCCGGCCTAGGGTCGGCCCCAGGAGGCCCGCCGCGGGCGGGCCCCTACGTCTACTGCGGCGGAGCCGCCGCCGCTCTGGATCGGAGCGATGCCCGATGAAGACCGACCAGTCCCCGTTGCCCGGCCTGCGGGCCGAGGACGGCGAGACCCTCGACGCCCTGCTGGACTCCTCCCGGCGGCTGCGCCGGTTCTGGCCGCTGCTGGCGACCGGCCCGGAGCCCACCGCCCCCGCGTCCGCCGGCTTCCGCGTCCCGTCCGGGGCGCAGCGGGTGGTCGCGGGGATGGCCGAGTACGGCCTCTGAGCCGGTCCCGGACCGACACGGAACCGGATCCGTCCGGGGCACGTCACATCCGCGCGGAGCGGCCGAGGAGGCGGCGCCGCTGAGCTCTCGGGAGGATGTGCAGATGGATCTGGAGACGATGCCCCGGCGCGGTCGGCGGGCGGTGGCCCTGGCGGCCCTGGCGCTGGCGGCGGTGATGACGGTGGCCGGGTGCAACGGGGACGGCAAGCCCGCCTCGGACTCGGCGACGAGCGGCGCGGCCACCGGTTCCGCCTCCCCGCAGGCCCCGGCGCCCTCCGGCAGCCCCTCTGCGGCGGCTCCGACGGGGAGCCCCTCGGACGCCGGCCGGCCGCCCACGGCGCCACCGACCGACTTCGTCCCCACGCCGGCCTCGCCCGCTCCGGGGCAGCCGGCGCCGGGCACTCCCCCGGTCAACGGGATCGCGCCGGGAGAGCCGAACCCGAACGGCTCGGGCTCGCCCGCGCACCCGCCGGTGGCGTACCGGGTGGACGGCACCACCAAGCTGACCGTCTACTTCTTCGGCGGGGTCTGCACGACGTACGCGCTGAAGGCGGACGAGTCGCAGCCGGGCCGGGTCGACGTCGTGGTCGTGCCGGGCAAGCCCGCCCTGCAGCCCGGACAGGTCTGCAACGCGCTGGCCAAGCGGCAGTCGGTGTCGGCCGACCTGCGCTCGCCGTTGGCCGGGCGGACGGTGGTCGACCGGACCAGCGGCCAGGAGGTGCCGCTGGACGCCGACCCGCACGCCGGGCCGGACCCGGTGACCCCGGACGTCGCCGGCCAGTAGCGGCCGTGGCGCGGGACAACGAGAAGGCGGCCCCGGGATTCCTCCCGGGGCCGCCTTCTCGCGGTGCGCTTAGCTGAACGAGTCGCCGCAGGCGCAGGAGCCGGTGGCGTTCGGGTTGTCGATCGTGAAGCCCTGCTTCTCGATGGTGTCGACGAAGTCGACGGTGGCGCCGCCCAGGTACGGGGCGCTCATCCGGTCGGTGACGACCTTCACACCGTCGAAGTCCTTGATCACGTCGCCGTCGAGCGAGCGCTCGTCGAAGAACAGCTGGTAACGCAGGCCGGAGCAGCCGCCGGGCTGGACGGCGACGCGCAGCGCGAGGTCCTCGCGGCCTTCCTGCTCCAGCAGGGCCTTGACCTTGGCCGCGGCGGCATCGGTAAGGAGGATGCCACTCTCGACGGTGGTCTCGTCCTGGACGGTCATCTGCTTTCTCCCGGTCTTTGACGACGGTCTACCGCCAGTGCCAACCACCGGCTGTCCGGATTCATTTCCGGGCGGCGGTGGATTTCTGCGGCCTGTCGTGCGGTGGATTTCCGTGGGCCGGGCGTACCACCCGTGTCCCCTACGCTCCCCATGCTCGCACAACCCCGGAGGACCGGTCACCGCCCGAGCCGTGGATCCGGGTGAACCGGCCCCGCCGCGGCCGGTCGGACGCCAGGATGGTGGGCATGATCCTTCGCCCGGTCAGGGACACCGCCGCGGACGCGGAGGCGGTCCAGGAGCTGTCCGCCGCCGCGTTCGCCGACCCCGCGGGGACCGGGCCGGCGCCGGGGCCGACCCCGCTGCAGCTGGCCAGGACCAGGCACCTGGCGCGCACCGATCCCGGGGGCTGCTGGCTGGCCTCGGTCGACGGGGAGCCGGTCGGGGTGGTGCTGTCGATGCGCCGGGAGGGCCTGTGGACGCCGTCCCTGTACGCGGTGCGGCCGTCCGCGCAGGGCAAGGGCGTCGGGCGGCTGCTGCTGGAGCGGGCGGCGACGCACGCGCGGGGCTGTCTGCGCGGGATGGTCTGCGCGTCGGACTCCGCCGCGGCGGCGCGCCGCTACCGGTTGGCCGGGTTCACCCTGCACCCGGCGATGCGGCTGTCCGGGCGGGTGGACCGGAGCGGGCTGATCGACCCCGGGGACATCCCGGTGCACCGCGGCAACGCCACCCACCTGCACCTGCTGGACTCGGTGGACCGGCGGCTGCGCGGGTCGGCGCACGGGCCCGACCACGAGCTGATGCTGGGCCACTTCGAGGAGCTGCTGGTCGCCGACGCGCTGGCCGGCAGCGGCTACTGCTACCGGGACGGCGGCACGGTGCGGCTGCTGGCGGCCACCAGCAAGCGGATCGCCGCCCGGCTGCTGCGCGAGGCGCTGGCCCGGGTGCCGGACGGCGTCGGGGCGCGGGTGGACTTCCTGACCGCCGAGCAGGAGTGGGCGCTGGACGTCGGGCTGGAGGTCGGCCTGACGCCGGTGGCGGGCGGCTTCGTCGGGGTGCGCGGGATGCGCCCGCCGGCGCCGTACCTGCCGAGCGGGGCGTTCCTGTAGGCCCGCCGACGCGTACGGCCCCACCGGGAGCCGGTGGGGCCGTACGCGTGGAGCCCTGATCAGGCCATGGTGTCCAGGATCTCCCGGACCATCTCCATGGTGGTGCCCGGGTGCAGGAAGGCGAAGCGGGCGACCGTCTCGCCGTCCCAGCCGGTGGGGGTGACGAAGCCGATCTGGTCCGCGAGCAGCTGCTGCGACCAGCGGTAGTAGTCGTCGTTGGTCCAGCCCGTGCGCTTGAAGCAGACCGCCGAGAGCTGCGGGTCGAACAGCAGCTCCAGGTGGTCGCTCTCGCGGATCAGCTGCGCGGTGTCCCGGGCGAGCGTGAGGCCGGCCTCGATGGCGTCGGTGTAGGCCTGGACGCCGTGCACGGCCAGCGAGAACCAGAGCGGCAGGCCGCGGGCGCGCCGGGTCAGGTGGTAGGCGTAGTCGGTGGGGTTCCACTCGTCACCCTCGGTGTGCAGGACGTCCAGGTACGAGGCGTCCTGGGTGTGCACGGCGCGGGCGAGCTGCGGGTTGCGGTAGATCAGCGCCGCGCAGTCGAAGGGGGCGAACAGCCACTTGTGCGGGTCGACCACGAAGGAGTCGGCGTGCTCGATGCCGTTGTAGCGCTCGCGCACCGAGGGGGCGAAGAGGCCCGCGCCGCCGTAGGCGCCGTCCACGTGGAACCACAGGTCGCGCTCGCGGGCGACCTCGGCCAGGCCCGCGAGGTCGTCGACGATGCC
Source organism: Kitasatospora sp. NPDC048545 (assembly GCF_040651155.1). Lineage (NCBI taxonomy): Bacteria > Bacillati > Actinomycetota > Actinomycetes > Kitasatosporales > Streptomycetaceae > Kitasatospora > Kitasatospora sp. NPDC048545. The sequence goes on along the minus strand of NZ_JBEZIQ010000038.1, from coordinate 34,011 downwards.
CTCGTTGGTGGTGCCGCCGGTGCCGACGACCGCGATCACCGTCTCCGGGTTCGGGTCGGCGGCCAGCGCGGCGCGCAGCGCCTCACCGGTGAACCGCCGGTTCACGGTCGGGACCTTGAAGGCCTCGACGCCGATGATGTTGAAGGTGTTCTTGACCGAGGAGTGCACCTGGTCGGCGACGGCTATCCGCAGCCGTGCCTCCGGGCCGACGCCGAGGCGACGGCGGGCGGTGTCGCGGGCGACCACGAGGGCGGAGAGGTTGCCCGCCGAACCGCCGGAGACGAAGGTGCCGCCGGCCGTCCCGGGCATGCCCGCGCGGTCGGCGATCAGGCGCAGGACCTGGTTCTCGGCGGCGATCGCGCCGGCCGCCTCCAGCCAGGAGATGCCCTGCAGCGAGGCGCAGGAGACCACCATGTCGAACAGCAGCGCGGCCTTGGTCGGGGCGCACGGGATGAAGGACAGGTAGCGCGGGCTGTCGGCGGAGATGACCGCGCGGGACAGCTCGTGGTCGTAGAGCTTGAGCACGTCGGCCGGATTGTTGCCGTCCTGGTTCAGCAGGCCGGCCAGCTGGGTGCGCAGGTGCTCGCCGTCACCGGGGTGGTCGAGCGGGACGGGGTCGTACTGCAGCCGCTCCCGCATGTAGTCGAAAACCAGGTCGACCAGTTCGTTGTCGGGCCGGTGCATGCGGTCGGGGGCTGCGGACACGGCGGGTCCCTCTCGGCTGTGGGGTGTCGGGGGGTGAGGATCCGGCCCGGTCGGCGGGGGTCTTCACCGCGACGACCGGACGTGATCAGCGTAGGCAGCCGGAGTGCCTCGCCGCGCGTCGGAACGCGGCTGGTCAGGCAGGTTTCGAGCGTCTTCGGGGCGGTCCGCGCAGGATTCCTGCGTACCCCCGGAGGCGTCAGCCGATCAGCTGGGAGAGGACGACCGAGGAGCGGCTGCGCTGGACCCCGGGCTCGCGCCGGATCCGCTCGATGACGGCCTCCAGGTGGCGCATGTCGGCCGCTCGCAGGTGGACCAGGGCGTCCGGGTCGCCGGTGACCGTCCAGGCCGCGATGACCTCGGGGAACTGGCGCAGGCTGGCGAGGATCTCCTCGGGGGCGGTGCGCTCGCGGCAGTAGACCTCGACGAACGCCTCGGTCTGCCAGCCGAGGACGGCGGGGTCGAGCACCACGGTGAAGCCCCGCACCACGCCGCGCGCCCGGAGCCGGTCGATCCGGCGGCGCACGGCGGTGGCGGAGAGGTTCACCTGCACGCCGATCTCGGCGTACGAGGCGCGGCCGTCGCGGCCGAGCCGGGCGAGCAGGAGCCGGTCGGTCTCGTCCAGGTCGGCCCCGACCACCTCGTTCGCTCGGCTGCTGGTCATCGGTGCGGGGCTCCACGGGTCGTGCGGGGGTTCGGCTGCGCGTCGCGGCGGCGGTCTCTTCCGGAGCGGTCTGCCGAAACGGTTCGCCACCCATTCTGGCGGATGACCTGGACGAGTTCACCGCCGACGGACGACAGGCAGGAGGCCGTCACTCCACCAGGAGGACGATCTTGCCCCGGGTGCGGCCCTCCGCACTGAGCGCCTGGGCGGAGGCGGCCTGGGCCAGCGGGAAGGTGGAGGCGACGGTCACGGTCAGCCGGCCGTCGTCGGCGAGCGCAGCCAGCTCGGCGAGGCCGTCGGCGTCCGGTCGGACCCAGACGTACCGGCCGCCGAGGGCCTTGACCCCGAAGTCCGCGACCGAGGCGATCCGGCCCGGGTCGGCCACCAGGCCAGCCGAGACCCGGACCGCGCCGCGGCCGACCAGGTCCAGGGCCGCGTCCACCCCGTCCGGGGCGAGCGCGCGGACCCGGTCGGCCAGGCCGTCGCCGTAGCGGACCGGCTCCGCGCCGAGGCCGCGCAGGTAGTCGTGGTTGTGCTCGGCCGCGGTGCCGATCACCCGGGCGCCGCGGGCCCGGGCCAGCTGCACCGCCAGGTGGCCGACCCCGCCGGCCGCGGCGTGCACCAGGACGGTCTCACCCTCGGTGAGCCGCAGCGCCCTGAGGCCCTGCAGCGCGGTGAGCCCGGCCAGCGGCAGCCCGCCGGCCTGCGCCCAGTCCAGCGCGGCCGGTTTGCGGGCGAGGGTGCGGACCGGGGCGGAGAGCAGCTCGGCGTAGGTGCCGTGCTCGACGGCGTCCTTGCGGACGTATCCGTAGACCTCGTCGCCCGGGGCGAACTCGGTTACCCCGCCGCCGACCGCGCGGACCACGCCGGCCGCGTCCCAGCCCATGACCAGCGGGAAGTGCGCGTCCAGCAGGCCGTCCAGGGCGCCGTCCCGGACCTTCCAGTCCACCGGGTTCACCCCGGCCGCCCGGACCTCCACCAGGACCGAGTCCGGCCCGACCTTGGGGTCGGGCAGGTCGGTGTACTCGACCACCTCGGGGCCGCCGTAGCGATTGATCGCGATTGCTTTCATGGCTCAGCCATACCCGGGGGCTTGGAAGTATCGATTCGGCCACGCCAGGAAGCATCCGATCCGGCGAGCGGTTCTCGTCACATCGACAGGATGGCCATCGTCACGCCGACGCCAACCGGTTATCATAGATAGCGTCAGTTAGACGAAAAGGCTTCACCGCTCGATCGGCCGCACAGAAGGGCACCCGCCCGTGACCACCACCATCACCGAGACCTCCGGCGTCGACCCCACTCCGACGCCGCTCGCTCTGCTGCTGCTCGGCCGCGAGGCCGACCCGAACAGCGAGCGCGGCGTCGAGTGCCCCGGTGACCTCCCCCCGGCCTCCGACCCGAACCTCGTCGAGCGCGCCCGAGCGGCCAAGGCCGCTCTCGGCGACCGCGTGTTCATCCTCGGACACCACTACCAGCGCGACGAGGTGATCGAGTTCGCCGACGTCACCGGCGACTCCTTCAAGCTCGCCCGCGACGCGGCGGCCCGCCCCGAGGCCGAGTACATCGTCTTCTGCGGCGTGCACTTCATGGCCGAGTCCGCGGACATCCTCACCACCGAGGCCCAGCAGGTCGTCCTGCCGGACCTCGCGGCCGGCTGCTCGATGGCCGACATGGCCACCGCCGAGCAGGTCGCCGAGTGCTGGGACGTGCTGACCGACGCCGGCATAGCCGACGTGACCGTCCCGGTCTCGTACATGAACTCCTCCGCCGACATCAAGGCCTTCACCGGCCGGCACGGCGGCACCATCTGCACCTCCTCCAACGCCAAGCGCGCGCTGGAGTGGGCGTACGAGCAGGGCGAGAAGGTGCTCTTCCTGCCCGACCAGCACCTCGGCCGCAACACCGCGGTGCGCGAGATGGGCTTCTCGCTGGACGACTGCGTCCTGTACAACCCGCACAAGCCGAACGGCGGCCTGACCGTCGAGCAGCTGCGCGACGCGAAGATGATCCTGTGGCGCGGCCACTGCTCGGTGCACGGCCGGTTCAGCGTGGAGTCGGTGAACGACGTCCGCGAGCGGATCCCCGGCGTGACCGTGCTGGTGCACCCCGAGTGCAAGCACGAGGTCGTCGCGGCCGCCGACATGGTGGGCTCGACCGAGTACATCATCAAGGCGCTGGACGCCGCCGAGCCCGGCTCCAAGTGGGCCATCGGCACCGAGCTGAACCTGGTCCGCCGCCTGGCCAAGGCGCACCCGGACAAGGAGATCGTCTTCCTGGACCGCACGGTCTGCTTCTGCTCGACCATGAACCGGATCGACCTGCCGCACCTGGTCTGGGCGCTGGAGTCGCTGGTCGAGGGGCGGGTGCCGAACGTGATCAGCGTCGACCCGGAGACCGAGAAGCACGCCAAGGCGGCGCTGGACCGGATGCTGGCCCTGCCGTAGAGCCGGCACGAGCCACACGCGAAAGGGCGGGTCCCCTCCTGGTGGAGGGGACCCGCCCTTTCGTCTGGCAGCAGCCGCAGCGCTACTCGGGGAAGCCCGGGATCACGCCTTCGCCGTCGGCCATCAGGAGGTCGCGGACCTCGTCGATCGTCGCGTCGGCACTCGGCAGGATCAGCTCGGACGGCTCCAGCGAGTCCAGCGGCACCGGGGTGCCGTACTGCTTCACCGCCTCCAGCAGCTTGCCGTAGGCCCGGCGGAAGAGCTCCTCGTCCCCCGAATCCACTGCGGTGACGAGCTCGGAGTCGAGCTCGTTGAGCAGGTTCAGGTGGTCCTCGCCCACCTCGAACTGCCCTTCACCCATGACCCTCATGATCATGCCGTGCGTCTCCCTGGTTCGTGGGGGTCGAGCTCAGATCACTTGTTGTAGTTGATGCGCGGGGTGTCCTGCTGCTGCGGCTGGGCCTCGGGCTTGCCCTGCTCGATCGCGGCCGGACCCGAGGCGGGACCGCCGGACAGCTCGGCCTTCATCCGGGCCAGCTCCAGCTCGACGTCGGACCCGCCGGCGACGCGCTCCAGCTCGGCCTCGATGTCGTCCTTGCGGCCGAGACCGCTGGCGTCGTCGAGCGCGCCCGAGGCGAGCAGCTCGTCGATCGCACCGGCCCGGGCCTGCATCTGGGCGGTCTTGTCCTCGGCGCGCTGGATGGCCAGGCCGACGTCACCCATCTCCTCCGAGATCCCGGAGAAGGACTCGGCGATGCGGGTCTGCGCCTGCGCGGCGGTGTAGGTCGCCTTGATGGTCTCCTTCTTGGTGCGGAAGGCGTCCACCTTGGCCTGAAGCCGCTGGGAGGCGAGGGTGAGCTTCTCCTCCTCGGCCTGCAGCTGCTGGTACTGCGTCTCCAGATCGGTGATCTGGGACTGCATGTTGGCCTTGCGGGTCAGCGCCTCGCGGGCGAGGTCCTCACGGCCGAGGGACAGTGCCTTGCGGCCCTGGTCCTCGTACTTGGCCGACTGCTGCTGGAGCTGGGTCAGCTGGAGTTCGAGGCGCTTTCGCGAGGTCGCGACGTCCGCGACACCACGCCGTACCTTCTGCAGCAGTTCGAGCTGCTTCTGGTAGGAGTAGTCGAGCGTCTCACGGGGATCCTCCGCCCGATCCAAGGCTTTGTTCGCCTTGGAGCGGAAGATCAGCCCCATACGCTTCATGATTCCGTCGCTCATGGGCCTCGGGTGCCCCCTTCTCCGGGCTGCGGTCTTATCTCGTTACCAGACACGACGAGTGTATGTGCAGCGAGCCCATCGCCGCAGTGCACCTGCCTGCAACAAGACTGCTACAGCGACCAGGGGTGTTTCCTCCTCCCCCGGGTGGATCCGCCCCTCATCCCCCCTATCGTCCATCCGACTGATCCCCTACGGGAAGCCCCCGGGAAACCCGGTTCGGGCGACCACCCCGCGGTATCGATATGCGTTCGGTTCCGAGGGCACCCGTGGAAGCGGCTCCGCACCCCGTACGCTGGTGGTGTGTTCCGACGCCGTTCAGATGATGCCGCCGCCTCCGCCACCGTGCTGGAGAAGCAGGACGAGACGCCCCAGGCCCGCCACCCGGAGGCCAAGAAGGGCCGCCCCACCCCCAAGCGCAACGAGGCCGAGGCCCACCGGCGCACCCGGGTGACGGTGCCCAAGGACCGCAAGGAGGCCAGCCGCCAGGCCCGCGACCGGATGCGGGACGAGCGCGAGAAGCAGCGCCAGGCGCTGATGAACGGCGACGAGCGGCACCTGCCGGCCCGCGACAAGGGCCCGGTGCGCAAGTTCGCCCGTGACTACGTGGACGCCCGCTGGTCGCTCGCCGAGTTCTTCCTCCCGGCCGCCGTGGTCATCCTGGTGCTGAGCATCATCAAGGTCCAGCAGATCCAGGTGCTCTCCACGCTGCTGTTCCTGCTGTTCTTCGTCTTCGTGATCCTGGACTTCGCCCGCCTCGGCCTCGGCCTGCGCAAGCAGCTCGCCGAGCGGTTCCCGACCGAGAACACCCGCGGCACGGTCGCCTACGGCATCATGCGCACCCTGCAGATGCGCCGGCTGCGCCTGCCCAAGCCGCAGGTGCGGCGCGGGGAGAAGCCCTGACCGCCGAACCGGTCGACTCCGGCTGGGCCCCGCCTTCCTGGGAGGGGCCCGGCCTGTACGCGCTGCCGGGGCAGGGCCACGGCGGCCACGACCGGCTGGCCCAGGAGCGCCTGCTGCCCTCGCGCAGCGGGTCCTTCGCCGGCGGCACCGCCGCCTGGCTGGACCGGCTCGGCGGACTGCGCAACTTCGTCCGCCAGGAACTCGTCTCGCGCCAGCTCGCCGAACAGCTGACCGGCCGCAGCGCGCAGCGGGTCCTGGACATCGGCTGCGGCCAGGGCACCCAGGCCCTGCGGCTGGCCCGGGCCGGCCACCACGTCACCGGGATCGACTCCGACCCGGTCGCGCTCGGCGTCGCCCAGGGGGCGCTCGCCGAGGAGCCGGCGGAGGTCCGCGGCCGGCTGCAGCTGCTCAGCGGGGACGGCCACCAGTGCGGGCGCTGGTTCGGCCCGCGCAGCTTCGACGTGGTGCTCTGCCACGGCGTCCTGATGTACCTGCCCGACCCGGACCCGATGATCGCCTCGCTGGCCCGGCTGCTGGCACCCGGCGGACTGCTCTCGCTGCTGGTCCGCAACCGCGACGCGCTCGCGCTGCGGCCCGCCGCCGCCGGCGACTGGCGGGCCGCGCTGCACGCCTTCGAGAGCGACCGGTACTACAACCGGCTCGGGCTGGCCGCCCGCGCCGACCGGCTCGCCGACCTCTCCGTCACCCTCTCCGAGGTGTCGGTGCCGCTCCGGCACTGGTACGGCGTGCGGGTCTTCACCGACAACGCCGCCGACGACGCGGCCCCGCCGGTCGACGGACGGCAGCTGGCCCAGCTGCTGGAGGCCGAGGACCGGGCCGGCCGCACCGACCCGTACCGGCAGGTCGCCGCGCTGCTGCACGTGATCGGGGCGAAGTAGCGCGCCTGCCGCGCCCGCCCCGGCCGAGGGCCTACTCCTCGTGCAGGCTCATCGCGTAGACGACCCGGTCGTCCTCCAGGAGCACCGCGGTGTCGACGCCGTCCTCCGCGAGCTGCTTCCAGGACTCGCCGATCCAGGTCTCGGCGTCCCCCTGGCCGGCGAACTCCTCCTGGCTGCCGCCGGGCGTCACCGCGCTGCCGTCCGCCTTCTCGTACCGCCACGTCCACGCCATGCCCGGCTCCTCCCACTGACGACACTGCCTGTGTTGCTGCGCACCTTAGCCTGCCCGGCCGGATCTTCCGTATGCCTCGTCCGGCAGGATGGGCGGCATGGCGACCCTCCCCCCGCTCCCCCGCACGCTGCTGCTCGGCGGCGCCCGCTCCGGCAAGTCGACCCGGGCCGAGCAGCTCCTCGCCGACCGCCCGGACGTCCTGTACGTGGCCACCGGCGGCACCCGGGACGGAGACGACGAGTGGGCCCGGCGGGTCGCGCTGCACCGCGAGCGCCGGCCGGCGAGCTGGCGCACCGCCGAGACCTGCGACCTGGAGGCCGTGCTGGCCGACACCGCCGATCCGGCGCCGGTGCTGGTCGACTGCCTGGCGCTCTGGCTCACCGCCGTGATGGACGAGTGCGACGCCTGGGACGACGGGGTCTGGGAGGACCGGGGCGAGGCCGCGGTGCAGCGGCGCTGCGAGGCGCTGGCGGCGGCCTGGGCGGCCACCGGGCGGACGGTCGTCGCCGTGAGCAACGAGGTCGGCATGGGTGTCGTCCCCGCCACCGCCGCCGGGCGGCGCTTCCGCGACACCCTGGGCCGGCTCAACATGGCCGTGGCGGACGCCTCGGAGCGGGTCCTGCTGGTCGTGGCGGGGCAGGTGCTGACCGTCAAGCCAGCCGCGGGCTGAACATCTTCGGCGTGTAGCCTTCCGGACGATGGACACGACCGTGGATCTCGATACGTTCTCCTCGCTCGTCGAGCGCCCCGACGAGAGCGCCCGGCGGGCCGCCGACGAACGCTGGCAGGCCGCCGACCGACCGCGCGGCGGGCTCGGCAGGCTGGAGGAACTGGGCAGCTGGCTGGCCTCCGTGCAGGGTCGCTCCCCGGTGCGCCCGGTGTCCGCGCCCAAGGTGCTGCTGTTCGCCGCCGACCACGGCGTGGCGGCACTCGGCGTCTCCCGGATGCCCGCCGTCGGCGGCACCGCGGCCCGGGTGCGGGCCGTGCTGGACGGCACCGCGCCGGTGGCCAAGCTGGCCGCGCGCTACGGCGCCGACGTGCGGGTCGTCGACGTCGCGGTGGACGTCGACCCGGCCGACTTCCCGGACGAGGTGGTCGCCCACCGGATCCGGCGCGGCTCCGGGCGGATCGACGTCGAGGACGCGCTCACCCCGGAGGAGACCGCCCGGGCCTTCCGGGCCGGCATGGCCGTCGCCGACGAGGAGGCCGACGCCGGCACCGACCTGGTGCTGCTCGGCGACCTCGGGGTCGGCTCCACCACGGTGGCCGGTGTCCTGGTCGGCGCGCTGTGCGGAACGGACGCGGCGGCGGTCACCGGGCGCGGCTCGGGCATCGACGACCGGGTCTGGATGGTCAAGTGCGCCACCATCCGGGACTCGCTGCGGCGGGCCCGGCCGGTGCTCGGCGACCAGCTGGCGCTCCTCGGCGTCACCGGCGGGGCCGACTTCGCGGCGATCACCGGCTTCCTGCTGCAGGCGGCCGTCCGGCGGCTGCCGGTGGTGCTGGACGGTGTGGTCGCGGCGGCCTGCGCGCTGGTCGCGCAGCGGATCGCCTTCCGCGCACCCGAGTGGTGGCGGGCCGGGCAGTCCAGCGGCGAGCCGGCCCAGGCGAAGGCGTACGACCGACTGACCCTGACGCCGCTGCAGGACCAGGGGATCACCATGGGCGAGGGCGTCGGCGCGCTGCTCGCGCTGCCGCTGCTGCAGGCGGCGGGGGACGCGCTCTCGGACGAGACGCCGAAGCCGTTCGTACCGGCGGCGCCCGCCGCGCCGAAGGAGCAGCCGAGGCTGCCCTCGGCGGCGGACCTGCTGCGGAAGCTGTAGGCGGCAGGGCCGACCGGGCGCCGGAGACCCAGGGCCGGCGGGCCGGGGCCGGGACCGGGCCGTCGCCTCGGTCCCGCGCGGTTTCCCGCGCCCCCGGGCGGACGCCCGGCAGTCCGGAGAACGCCCCGCACAGGGGAGTTCCCGCGGTGAGAGGAACGCGTTGATGACGGACCGCATTGCTCGGGCCACGTGGGAGGACGGGCTGCGGTTCGGGTTCGGGACCCTGTCCGTGCTGCGGGTGCGGGTGGAGCGCTGGGACCGGGCGGCGGGGGCCCGGGCGATGGCGACGGCCCCGCTGGTGGGACTGGTGCTGGGCGCGCTGGCCGCCGGGGCGGGGGCGCTGGTGGCCTGGCGGGCCGGCGGGCCGCTCGGGGCGGTGGCCTCGGTGGGCGTGCTCGCCGGGCTGACCCGGGGCCTGCACCTGGACGGCCTGGCGGACGTCGCCGACGGGCTCGGCAGCGGGAAGCCGGCCGAGGACGCGCTGCGCATCATGAAGCAGTCCGACATCGGCCCGTTCGGCGTGCTGACCCTGGTCCTCGTGCTGCTGGCCCAGACCGCCGCACTGGCCGGTCAGTTCGGGCACTCGCCGCTGCGCGGCGCGCTCGCGGTGCTCGCCTCGGCGACGGCCGCCCGCTGCGCGCTCGCCTGGGGCTGTCTGCGGTCGGTGCCCGCCGCCCGGCCGGGCGGGCTGGGCGCGGTGGTCGCGAGCACGGTGACACCCGCCGGGGCGGTCGCCGGGACGGCCGGATCGGCACTCGTCCTGGCCGGGCTCGGACTGTTCGACGGATGGTCAGCTCTCCGTCTCCCGCTGGCCCTTGTGTTCGGGGTCGGCTGCGCCCGACTGCTGCTCGGGAGGTGTGTGCGGCGCTTCGGCGGAATCACCGGGGACGTGCTCGGGGCGATGGCCGAGACCGCCGCGACGGGGGCGCTGTTCGCCCTGGCGTTGCTCGGCTGACACCGGGCGGCGCGTGATCCCAGCATGCGGACTACCATGCGTGAAGCACCGCAGCCCTGCACCGTGGCAGGTCCTGCCCGCCCGGCGCGTTCCGAGGAGCCGGGGCCTCCGGTGTGCGCGGCCGCTCCGGCGGGCGCGCGCAACCAGGGGGCCCGGACCCGGAGGCCCGTCGGCGGACGGCCTGCGACGGCGGGCTGCGCCGGTGCGGCAGCCGCGCCGCGACCGGCCGTGGACCGCGAAAGAACAGGACGCATTACGTGACTGCATTGTCTGTGAGCACCTCCTCCGCCGCCTCGCTGCGCGCGGACGCCCTGGTGGTCGGTGTCGCCAAGGGCCCGAAGGGCATCGTGCTGGCCCCCGGCGCCGAGGCCGTGAACGAGGCGTTCGAGGGCAAGCTGGCCGAGGTCCTCAGCACCCTGGGCGCGACCGGCGCCGAGGGCGAGGCCGTGAAGGTCCACTCCCCCGCCGGCCTGAAGGCCGCGCTCGTGCTCGCGGTCGGCATCGGCGAGGCCGGCGAGGAGGGCTACGGGCTGGAGGCGCTGCGCCGCGCCGCCGGTGTCGCCGCCCGCACCCTGGCCGGTGCCAAGAAGGCTGCGCTGGCCCTGCCGGCCGAGTCCGCCGCGGAGATCGAGGCGGTCGCGCTGGGCGGCCTGCTCGGCTCGTACGCCTTCGGCACGTACAAGGGCAACGGCAACGGCAAGGAGCCGGTCGGCGAGCTGGTCCTGCTGGCCGCCCGCAAGGGCAGCAAGGACGCCAAGGCCGCCGTGGAGCGGGCCGCCGCGCTCGGCGAGGAGATGAACCGCGCCCGCGACCTGGTCAACACCGCCCCGAACGACCTGAACCCGAAGAGCTTCGCCGCGATCGCCCAGGCGGCCGGCAAGGAGCACGGCCTCAAGGTCGAGGTGCTGGACGAGAAGGCGCTGACCAAGGGCGGCTTCGGCGGCCTGCTGGGCGTCGGCGTCGGCTCGACCAACCCGCCGCGCCTGGTGAAGGTGGCCTACACCCACCCGAAGGCCAAGGCCACCCTGGCGTTCGTCGGCAAGGGCATCACCTACGACTCGGGCGGCATCTCGCTGAAGCCGGCCGGCCACAACGAGACCATGAAGTGCGACATGGCCGGCGCCGCCGCCGTGTTCGCCGCCGTGGTGGCCGCCAAGCGCCTGGGCCTGGCCGTCAACGTGACCGCCTGGCTGGCGCTGGCCGAGAACATGCCGTCCGGCTCCGCCACCCGCCCGGGCGACGTGCTGCGGATGTACGGCGGCAAGACCGTCGAGGTCCTGAACACCGACGCCGAGGGCCGTCTGGTGCTGGCCGACGCCATCGTGCGGGCCGGCGAGGAGAACCCGGACGTCATCGTCGACGTGGCCACCCTGACCGGCGCCATGGTGCTGGCCCTGGGCAACCGCACCTTCGGCGTGATGGCCAACAACGACGAGCTGCGCGACGACCTGCACGCCCTCGCGGGCGAGGTGGGCGAGCAGTCCTGGCCGATGCCGCTGCCCGCCGACCTGCGCAAGGGTATGACCGAGTCGACCATCGCCGACCTGGCCAACATGGGCGAGCGGATGGGCGGCGGTCTGGTGGCCGGTCTGTTCCTCAAGGAGTTCGTGGCCGAGGGCATCGACTGGGCGCACCTGGACATCGCCGGCCCGGCGTTCCACGAGGGCGCCCCGTTCGGCTACACCCCGAAGGGCGGCACCGCGAGCGCGGTGCGCACCCTGGTCCGCTTCGCCGAGCGGACGGCGAACGGCAAGGCCTGATCAGGCACCCGCCGAGACGGGGCCCGGCGCGTGCGCGCCGGGCCCCGTCCGCGTTCCGGTCCGGTTACCTACGAGTAGGACGGGCGACCGGGGCGCACCCTTGTTCGCTGCGGGCGAAACTTTGTTCCACAGTGCGGAAGAGACCGCCGCCGATGGCGCGGATGACCCCCGTCCGGCGGCTGTCAGTACTGCGCTGAGCTGCGATGATGCCCATCCGTGGGGGGTATTCCCGCCCCGGTGACCACTCCGTGGGACACCTCGGGGGTGGACCCGGACATCAGCTACCGCGAACAAGTGCGAAGATGTATTTCCGGCACGACTGGGCGCCCCACAAAGGCTTCCGACCCACCGGACCGTACCGGCCCGGCGACCCACCCCATTGCATGGAGGACGTGACGTGGCGAACGACGCCAGCACCGTTTTCGACGTAGTCATTCTCGGAGGCGGAAGCGGCGGTTACGCCGCGGCGCTCCGCGCCGCTCAGCTGGGCCTGAGCGTCGCCTTGGTCGAGAAGGGTGAGCTGGGCGGCACCTGCCTGCACCGCGGCTGCATCCCGACCAAGGCGCTGCTGCACGCCGCCGAGATCGCGGACGAGACGAAGGAGGCCGCCGAGTTCGGCGTGCTGGCCACCTTCCAGGGCATCGACATCAACGGCGTCCACAAGTACAAGGACGACGTCATCGCCGGCCTGTACAAGGGCCTGCAGGGCCTGGTGGCGTCCCGCAAGGTCACCTTCATCCAGGGCGAGGGCAAGCTCTCCTCGCAGACCTCGGTGGACGTCAACGGCCAGCGCATCGAAGGCCGCCACATCGTCCTGGCCACCGGTTCCGTGCCGCGCTCGATCCCGGGCCTGGAGATCGACGGCAACCGCGTCATCTCCTCGGACCACGCCCTCAAGCTCGACCGCATCCCGAAGTCGGCCGTCATCCTCGGCGGCGGCGTCATCGGCGTCGAGTTCGCCTCGGTCTGGAAGTCCTTCGGCGTCGAGGTCACCATCGTCGAGGCCCTGCCGCACCTCGTTCCGCTGGAGGACGAGAACTCCTCCAAGCTGCTGGAGCGCGCGTTCCGCAAGCGCGGCATCAAGTTCGAGCTGAAGGCCCGCTTCTCGGGCGTGGAGTACACCGAGACCGGTGTCCGCGTCTCCACCGAGAACGGCAAGCAGATCGACGCCGACCTGCTGCTCGTCGCCATCGGCCGCGGCCCGGTCTCGGCCGGCCTCGGCTACGAGGAGAACGGCGTCGCGATGGACCGCGGCTACGTCCTCGTCGACGAGTACATGCGCACCAACGTGCCCACCATCTCCGCGGTCGGTGACCTCGCCCCGACCCTGCAGCTGGCCCACGTCGGCTTCGCCGAGGGCATCCTGGTCGCCGAGCGCCTGGCCGGCCTCAAGCCCGTGCCGATCGACTACGACGGCGTCCCGCGCGTGACCTACTCCAACCCCGAGGTCGCCTCCGTCGGCATCTCCGAGGCCAAGGCCGTCGAGCTGTACGGCAAGGACAAGGTCGTCACCCTCAAGTACAACCTGGCCGGCAACGGCAAGAGCAAGATCCTGAAGACCGCCGGCGAGATCAAGCTCGTCCAGGTCAAGGACGGCGCCGTGGTCGGTGTCCACATGGTCGGCGCCCGCATGGGCGAGCAGGTCGGCGAAGCCCAGCTGATCTACAACTGGGAGGCCCTGCCGGCCGAGGTCGCGCAGCTCATCCACGCGCACCCGACCCAGTCCGAGGCCCTGGGCGAGGCGCACCTGGCGCTGGCCGGCAAGGCCCTGCACGCGCACGACTGATCGCGCCCCACCCCCCTTTTCCGGTACTTCCCGTACGCAAGTACTTCCCGTACGCAAGACTTGATAGGAGTCGCTGAAACCATGGCGGTCTCAGTAACACTGCCCGCGCTGGGCGAGAGCGTTTCCGAGGGCACCGTCACCCGTTGGCTGAAGGCCGAGGGTGAGCGTGTCGAGGTCGACGAGCCGCTGCTTGAGGTCTCGACCGACAAGGTCGACACCGAGATCCCGGCCCCCGCTTCCGGCATCCTCTCCTCGATCAAGGTCGGCGAGGACGAGACCGTCGAGGTCGGCGCCGAGCTGGCGATCATCGACGACGGCTCCGGCGCCCCCGCGCCCGTTGCCGCTCCGGCTCCGGTCGCCGCCCCGGCCCCCGTCGCTGCCCCGGCCCCGGTCGCCGCGCCGGCCGCCCCGGCCGGCGACGCCACCCCGGTGCTGCTGCCCGCCCTGGGCGAGTCCGTCACCGAGGGCACCGTCACCCGCTGGCTGAAGGCCGAGGGTGAGACGGTCGAGGTCGACGAGCCGCTGCTGGAGGTCTCGACCGACAAGGTCGACACCGAGATCCCGTCCCCGGTCGCCGGCACCCTGGTGAAGATCCTGGTCGGCGAGGACGAGACCGCCGAGGTCGGCGCCCAGCTCGCGCTGATCGGCGCCGCGGGTGCCGTCGCCGCCGCCCCGGCCCCCGTCGCCGCTCCGGCCCCCGTGGCTGCCCCGGCTCCGGTCGCCGCCCCGGCCCCCGTTGCCGCCCCGGCTCCGGTCGCCGCCCCGGCCCCCGTTGCCGCCCCGGCTCCGGTCGCCGCTCCGGCCCCCGTTGCCGCTCCGGCCCCCGTTGCCGCTCCGGCTCCGGTCGCTGCCCCGGCTCCGGTCGCCGCCGCTGCCGACAACGGTGACGCCTATGTCACCCCGCTGGTGCGCAAGCTCGCCGCCGAGCACGGTGTCGCGCTGTCCTCCGTCGCCGGTACCGGCGTCGGCGGCCGCATCCGCAAGCAGGACGTCATTGCCGCCGCGGAGGCCGCCAAGGCCGCTCCGGCCCCCGTCGCCGCTGCCGCCCCGGCCGCCGCGCCGAAGGCCACCGCCGCGCCGTCCGCCCTGCGCGGCCAGACGGTCAAGATGACCCGCATGCGCAAGGTCATCGGCGACAACATGATGAAGGCCCTGCACGAGCAGGCCCAGCTGACCAGCGTGGTCGAGGTGGACATCACCAAGATCATGTCGCTGCGCGGCAAGGCCAAGGACTCCTTCCTCGCCCGTGAGGGCGTGAAGCTGTCCCCGATGCCGTTCTTCGTCAAGGCCGCCGCCCAGGCGCTGAAGGCCCACGCGGTCGTCAACGCCCGGATCAACGACGCCGAGGGCACCATCACCTACTTCGACACCGAGAACATCGGTATCGCGGTGGACTCCGAGAAGGGTCTGATGACCCCGGTCATCAAGGGTGCGGGCGACCTCAACATCGCCGGCATCTCGAAGAAGACCGCCGAGCTGGCCGGCAAGGTCCGCGACAGCAAGATCACCCCGGACGAGCTGTCGGGCGCCACCTTCACCATCAGCAACACCGGCTCGCGCGGTGCGCTGTTCGACACCGTGATCGTGCCGCCGAACCAGGCCGCCATCCTGGGCATCGGCGCCACCGTCAAGCGCCCGGTCGTCATCGAGGCCGACGGCGGCACCGCCATCGGCATCCGCGACATGACCTACCTGTCGCTCTCCTACGACCACCGCCTGGTGGACGGCGCCGACGCCGCCCGCTACCTGGTCGCGGTCAAGGAGATCCTGGAGGCCGGCGAGTTCGAGGTCGAGCTCGGCCTCTGACCCCTCCACGGTCCTGCGGAACCCCGCGTCGTCCCCGGACGGCGCGGGGTTCCGCCGTTCCCGGCCGCTTCCGGCCGTTCCCGCGGCCCGATCCGCCGCTGCCGGACGCCGATCCGCGGTCCCGGACCCCCGATCCGCCGTTCCCGGCCCGGGCCACGCCGGGTCATGGCATGCGCGGACGCGGACGAACGGGGATGCTGGAGCGGTGATTGACGAGACGGACTTCTGGCAGATCATCGACGAAACCCGGGACGCCGCCGACGGCGACCCCGACGAGCAGGCCGACCGGCTGGTGGAGCGGCTCGTCCGACTGACCCCGGACGACGTGATCGACTTCGCCCGGCTCTTCGAGGCGCGGTTCCAGCGCGCCTACCAGTACGACCTGTGGGGCGCGGCCTACCTGCTGCTGGACGGCGCCTCCGAGGACACCTTCGACTACTTCCGCTGCTGGCTGATCGCCCAGGGCCGGGAGGTCTTCGAGGGCGGGCTGATCGAACCGGACGACCTGGCCGACCTGTTGCCCGAGTTCGACGAGGAGGAGGACGGCGAGGCCGAGGACATCGGCTACGCCGCCGACGAGGCGTACGAGCGGCTGACCGGGCTGCCGCTGCCCGAGGTGGGCGGTCGGCAGGCCGGACGGCCGTCCGGCCCCTCGCTGGACTTCGACGACCCGGACGTCATGGCGAAGCGCTTCCCCAAGTTGTGGGAGCGGTACGGGGACTGAGCGGGCCCGCCGCCCGGGTGGCGGGCCGGCCGCTGCCCCGGGGGGGGCGGGCCGGCCCGGGCTCGGGCCGGCCCGGTGCTCAGGTGGAGCTGCCGGACGAGCTGTCCTGCTGGACGCCCTTGAGGATCTGGTCCAGTACCGAGGGGTCCGGCGCGGACGGGTCGTCGTCCACGCCGCCCTCGAAGACCACGTAGCCGCCGCCCTTGGCCGGGACGGCGGCCAGCAGGACGTACCCCTGGGTGCCGTCCGAGGTGCGGATGTGCCAGCGCGTGGCGTAGCCGAGCACGCCGGCGACGCTGACGTAGCCGGAGCCGTAGTCGGTGTGCGAGGTGATCCCGGTGAAGATCTGCCCGGCGTAGGTGGGCATCGTGGCGTCGGCGGCCGCCTTGGGGGTGGCGCCCTGGACGGTGTCCTTCTCGACCGAGAACTGGCCGCGGATGCAGGAGTTGCCGTCCGCGCAGGTGTAGCGGCCGCTGCCGAGGTAGACCGTGGAGTGCGCGGAGTCGGCCGCCGCGTCCCAGCCGTCGAACACCGGGACGGTGATCGCGTGCTGCGGGTCGGGGATGGTGGTCTTCAGCACCGGTGCGGGCTTGGGCGCCGGCACCGTGGGGCTGGTGGTGGGCCGGGCCGGGGTGGGGCTCGGGGCGGGGCCGTCGCTCTGGGTGACGGTGACCGTGGGCGCCGGGGTCGGGTCCGCCTTCGGGTCCCCGCCGCCGGTGCCGAACACGATCGCGGCGATGATCCCGCCCACGGCCAGCACGCCGACGGAGATGCCGATGGCCAGGCCGGACCTGTTCCCGGAGGGGGCCGGCGGCGGGTAGCCGGGCCCCGGGTAGCCGTAGCCCGCGCCCTGGGCCGCCGGGTAGCCGGCCTGCCCCGGGTAGCCGGCCTGCCCCGGATAGCCGGCCTGTCCCTGGTACCCGGGCTGTCCCTGGTGGGCCTCCTGGCCCGGGTAGCCGTAGCCGGCCGCCGGGGAGCCGTCCTGCCCCGGGTAGCCGTAGGCCGGGGGCGTGGTGGCGCCGCCGGGGTAGCCGTAGCCGGGCTTCCGGTCGGAGGGCTGCCAGGCTGCCTCGGTCGGGGCCTCGGCGAGCGGTCCGGCGCCGCCCTGGAGCGGCCTGACCTCGTTGGTCCAGGTGTTGCCGTCCCACCAGCGCTCGTGACCGGGGGTGCCGTCCGCACCCGGAACCGGGTACCACCCGGGAGGCGTCGAGTTGCTCACGGCCGTACGGTACCCGCCGTGGCGGCGGTCCAGACAGGGCGAGCGGGTCACGACTCTGCACCGCCTCCGCGCCGCTTCGAGTCGGCTTCGACCCCGCTCCGAGTCCGCTCCGGGTCGGCTGCGAGTGCGCCCCGGTGCGACGGGCGCGCGCCGTCCGGGACGCGGGTCGCCGCCGGGGATCCCGGGGCTCAGTCGACCAGCCGCCGGGCCATCAGGACGTCGTCCACGTAGGACCCGTCGATCAGGAACTCCTCGGCCAGTGAACCCTCGACGGTGAACCCGCAGCTCTCGTAGAGGCGGCGGGCCGGGGTGTTCCAGCCGAGCACCCGCAGGGTCATCTTCCGGGCGCCCTCGGCCCGGGCCGCGTCGCAGACCGCCTCGACCAGGAGGCGGCCGACGCCCCGGCCGCGGACCGTGCCGTCGACGGCCAGGCCCTGGATCTGGCGGACGTGGCCGTTGGCGGCCAGCCGGGTCGGCGGGATCCGGCGGACGTAGCCGACGATCCGGCCGCCCAGGACGGCCAGCAGGTACTGCTCGGGGGTGTGGCGTTCGTCGAAGACCGCGTCGTCGGCGGGCGGTTCCGGGGAGACGTCGGACAGGGCGGACCAGGCGGCGCGGTTGAGGACGGCGAGTTCGCGCTCGTCCTCGGGCTGCGCCGGACGGATGATCAGATCGTCGTCGAGCATGCGCGTCATGCTAGGGCGCCTGCGGACGTGACGGGCGGCCGGGAACCGTGGGACCGGTCGGACCGGCGGGAACGGCGGGACCGGTGGGAACGGCGGGAACGGTGGGAACAGCGGGGCCCGTCGGCAGGGTCGGAAGGCCCGGGACGCCCGGGAACTGCGAGGATGGGCGCATGCGCATCGCTGTCACGGGTTCCACGGGATTGATCGGTTCGGCGCTCGTCCGCTCCCTGCTGGCGGACGGCCACGAGGTGGTCCGGCTGGTCCGGCACCGGTCCAGGACGGGCCCGCAGCCCGACGGCAGCACGGCGATCGGGTGGAACCCGTTGCTCGGCGAGGTCGAGCGGGACGGGCTGGCCGGCGTCCAGGCGGTGGTGCACCTGGCCGGCGCCGGGGTCGGCGCCCGCCGCTGGACGGACGCCTACAAGCGGGAGATCCGGGAGAGCCGGGTCTACGGCACCGAGACGCTGGCCGTGGCGCTGGCCAAGCTCAAGGAGCCGCCCCGGGTCCTCGTGAGCGCCTCCGCCGTCGGCTGGTACGGGCAGACCGACGACCGGGTGATCGACGAGGACTCCCCCGCCGGCGACGACTTCCTGGCCGAGGTCTGCCTGGAGTGGGAGGCGGCGGCCAGGCCGGCCGAGCGGGCCGGGATCCGGGTCGTCCACCCGCGCACCGGGATGGTGCTGTCCGCGGCCGGCGGGGCCGGCGGGCGGCTGTTCCCGCTGTTCCGGCTGGGCCTGGGCGGTCGGCTCGGCAGCGGGCGGCAGTACTGGAGCTTCATCTCGCTGCACGACGAGGTGGCCGCGCTGCGCTTCCTGATCGACCACGACGACCTGTCCGGCGCGTTCAACCTGACGGCGCCGAACCCGGCGACCAACTCCGAGCTGACCACCGCGCTCGGGCGGGCGCTGCGGCGGCCGACGCCGTTCCCGGTGCCGGAGGCGGTTCTCAAGGTGGTGCTGGGCGAGCTGGCGGTCGAGGTGGTCGGCAGTCACCGGGTGGTGCCCCGACGGCTGTCGGACGCGGGTTTCCGCTTCACGCACCCGGACGTGTACTCGGCGGTGCTCGCGGCGCTGTGACGTACTCGCGCCGGGCTCCGTACTCGCGCCGGGCTCCGTGCGTACCTCCGACTACGGCATCCACCCTGGCCAGGGGCATATGCCGGTCGGGGGTCGGACGGGGCTCCGGGAGGGGGCGCACGGGAGCACACAACGGGCGCGCCGCACGCCCCCGGTGACCGTACGCGCCCGCCGACCCCGAACCCGGCCGCCACGGCGCACTGTCCGTGACCGCGCCCCCGCCCGGTACCGCACAACCCCTGCCGGCCTTCGAATCCGGCTCGATGCGCTTGTCTGATGCTCACACTGACTGGGCATCACCCTCCTCGGACCGTGTCCCGGCACCCCGCTGCCTGCGTCGGCCGGAGCCCCGGGACCAGGGAGGGAGCACCCCAGTGCCCACGTACGACTTCACCCGCCGCGCTCGTCGGCCGTCCGACCCGGACGTCGTCGTGGTCGGCGCCGGACTCGCGGGCCTGGCCGCCGCCCGCGCGCTCACCGGCCACGGCCTCGCCGTTCAGGTCCTCGAAAGCAGCGACCGGATCGGCGGCCGAATGGCCACCCGCGAACTGGACGGATTCCGGCTCGACGACGGCAGCCACCTGCTGAACACCGCCTTCCCCGAGCTGCGCCGCACGCTCGACCTCGACCGCCTCGACCTGCGCCCGCTCGCACCCGGCGTACTCGTGCACAGCGGCGGCCGCCGGTACCGCGCCGGGGACCCACAGCTCACCACCGCCCGGCAGGCCGCCATCCGGGCCCCGCTCGGCAGCCCGCTGGACAAGGCCAGGCTCGGCAACTGGCTCGGCCGGCTCGCCACCGCCCCGATCGCCCGGCTGCAGGCCCGACCCGAGACCACCACCGCCCGCGCGCTGGCCGGCCACGGACTCGCCCCGCGCACCGTCGACGGCTTCCTGCGCCCGCTGCTCAGCGCCCTGCTCAGCGATCCCGCACTCGGCACCAGCAGCCGGGTCGCCGACCTGGTGCTGCGCTCCTACGCCCGCGGGCGGCTCTGTCTGCCCGCCGGCGGAATCGCGGCGGTGCCCGCCCAGCTGGCCGCCACCCTGCCCGCCGGCACCGTCCGCACCGGGGTGCAGGTCACCTCGATCAGCGCGGACGGCGTGGAGACCCTCCACCACGGGCGGATCGGCGCCCAGGCCGTCCTGGTCGCCACCGACGCCCGCTCGGCCGCCGCACTGCTGCCCGGACTACGGCTGCCGGACTTCCACCCCGTCACGACCTTCTACCACGCGGCCGACCGGGCCCCGGTGGGCGAAGCCGTGCTGCTGCTCGACGGCGACCGGCCGAACGGGCACCCGCCGCTGGTCTCGCACTCGCTGGTGCTCAGCGAACTGCACCCCTCGTGCGCCCCGGCCGGGCAGGCACTGGTCGCCACCACGCTGCTCGGGCGGCGCGCCTTCGACGCGGGCGGCCCGGCCGGACTCGAACCGGCCGTCCGGGCCCGGCTCGCCGAGCTGTACGGCACCGCGACGGCGGGCTGGCAGTTCCTCAGCGTGCGGCACGTCCCCGACGCGCTGCCCGCGATGCCGCCGCCGCACAACACCCGGCGCCCGGTGCGACTGCTGGCCGGGCTGTACGTCGCCGGGGACCACCGGGACACCAGCACCGTGCAGGGCGCGCTGGTCTCGGGGCGACGGGCGGCCCGGGCGGTGCTGCGCGACCTCGGCGTCCCGGCCGACGCGCGGGAGGTGGAGGCGGCGGCCTGAGGGCGCCGCGTTCCGGGCCCCGGGGCCGACCGCTCCGGGCCCGCCACGCCCGCGCCTTGCCGGGCGGCGGCCCAGGCGGCGGGCGACGGGCCGCAGGGCGCGGGGAGGCCGGCGCCCCGGGCCGGGAGGCCGTGAGCGCGCCCGGCCCGGGAGGCGGCCCGGACCCCGCCCCCGTCAGATCACCCCCGCCTGGCGGGCCGTCTCCTCGAAGGCGCGGGCCACCGGGCTGCCGCGGTAGGGCGTGAGGCGGCGGTGGAAGTCCCGGACGTACTCCAGCGAGCGGGCCGAACGCATCTCCCCCGCCGCCCGCAGCGCGTCGGTCGCCATGGTGCAGGCCTCGTCGAGGTCCCCCATGCCGAGCCGGGCGGTGGCCAGCACCAGCCGGCAGAAGATCCGGCTGCGCGCGTAGGCGGGCGAGCGCAGCCGCAGCGACTTCTCGGCGTGCTGCGCGGCGGTGCGCCACTGCTGCAGGTCGCGGTAGCAGTGGGCGAACTCGTCGGAGAGCTGCGCCTCGTCGAAGTACCGTGCCCAGGCGGGGAGTTCGTCGCCGGTGCGGGCCGCCGCCAGGGCCCGTTCGGCGCGCACCAGGGCGGTGGTGCAGGACCGGACGTCGCCCAGCAGGCCGTGCCCGCGGGCCTCGGCGGCATGCATCAGCGACTGGACCACCGGCGGGACGGCCGTGCCCACACCCTGCTGGGCGACCCGGGCGAGCTGGACCGCCTCCCGGCCGTGGCCGAGGTGGACGGCCTGCTGGCTCATCGTCACCAGCACGTAGCCGCCGAGCGCGCGGTCCCCCGCGGCCTGGGACAGGCGCAGCGCCTGGACGAAGTAGCGCTGGGCGAGCCCGTGCGCGGCGATGTCGAAGGACGTCCAGCCCGCCAGCCGGGTCAGGTCGGCGACCGCGCCGAACAGGGCCCGGCCGATCTGCTCGCCGTAGCGGCCGCGCAGCATCGGCTCGGCCTCGCTCTCCAGGTAGCGGACCAGCGCCTGGCGGGCGTGGCCGCCGCCGTAGGCATGGTCGAGCGCGCGGAAGAGGTCGCCGACGGCGCGGATGGCGGCGATGTCGCCGCGGCCGACCCGCAGGGCGGGGCGGGACTCGCGGGCCGGGTCGGTGTACGGCGGCTCGACGGCGACCGGTGGACGGCGGCTCTGGGTGGGCACCCGCCCGATGGTGGGGGCGGTGCCGGTCGTCCCTGCGGTGCTGCGTGCGGTGGGCGCCCCGGGCAGGCCCACGGCCGGGCCGCGTGCCGGGCTCACGGGGGACGCGCCCGGCGCGCCCTGTGCGGCGCCGGTGGCGGGGCCGGAGCCGGCGGGCGGCGGGCCGGTGGCGGTGTCCTGGCGGGTCAGCGTGGAGCCGTCCCGGGCGACCCGCTCGTCGGTGCGGCCGATCAGCCAGTCCCGGCTGGGCACGACCAGTCCGGCCGGGGTGAAGGCGATCCGGCGCAGCTCGGACTGCGGGCCGTTGTCCTTGCGCCACATGCTCGCCACGATGTCCACCGCCTCCTGCGGGGTCTCGGCGAACTCCAGGCCGGCGTAGACCGGGGCGCAGGCGTCCAGGCCGAGGTCCTGGGCGGTGAGGCGGCGGCCCAGGCGGCGGGTGAAGACCTCGGCGATCAGGGCCGGGGTGGCGCCGCGGGGCTGCTGGCCGCGCAGCCAGCGGGTGACCGAGGTCTTGTCGTAGCGCAGGTCGAGGCCGTGTTCCAGGCCGAGTTGGTCGACCCGGCGGGCCAGGCCGGCGTGCGAGAAGCCGGCCTCCTCGATCAGCGCGGCGAGCTGGCCGTTCTGCGGGGCCGGGCCGGAGTGGCCGGTGCTCCGCGCGGGCGCGGGTGCGACGGGGCTCTCGTGCCGGTCGGGTGTGGCCTGCTCGGGCAGCCGCAGTTCGTCGGCGGTCGGGTCGTCGGCGGTCAGCGTGTCGCCCGTCAGGGCGTCGGGGGCCAGGGCGTCGGGGGCGTCCGGAAGGCTCCGGCCGACCGGACCTCGGTGCCGGCCGAGCGGGTCGAGCGGTCCGTACGCCGGGCTGTCGGTTGCAGGCCGTTGGGGCATGTCTGTCAACACCTCTCGGACGTCGCACCGGGCCCTACCAGCACTTCGGCGGCCTGGGGCGGCGCCCCCTGTCGGGAATCGGCGTGAATGTAGCGAGCATTCGGGCGCTATGGGCGGATCTGACCGAGCAATCCTCCGAACGGGTGAAGCAACCGCGCCCATTGTGGGGAAGCGGGGTCACCATGGGTTTGGCCTTCCGCGGTCGAACCGTCGATCGAGGGTCGTAGTGGTTGCCGCCACAGCCCGGCGGAATGCTGTGGTGGCCCGCCACATGGGAGCCGGGGCGTCGGATTCCTACCGTTCTCGGCCATGGACACCACTACAGCCCGTCCGCTCGACGGCCGTACCGCGCTGGTCACCGGGGCCGCCTCGGGCATCGGCCGGGCCTGCGCCGAGGCCCTCGCCGGGGCCGGGGCCCGGGTCTACGTCGTCGACCTCGCGGCCGCCCCCGCCGAGGAGGTCGCCGAGCGGATCGGCGGGCTCGCGATCGTCACCGACCTCGCCGACCCCGGGGCCGTGGACGCCCTGCCGGACGACGCCGACATCGTGGTCAACAACGCCGGACTCCAGCACGTGGCGCCCGTGCACGAGTTCCCGCCCGAGCGCTTCACCCTCATCCAACGCGTGATGGTCGAGGCCCCGTTCCGCATCCTGCGCCGGACCCTGCCGCACATGTACGCGCGGGAGTGGGGGCGGGTCGTCAACGTCTCCTCGGTCCACGGCCTGCGGGCCAGCGCCTTCAAGTCCGCGTACGTCACCGCGAAGCACGCCCTGGAGGGTCTGAGCAAGACGGTCGCCCTGGAGGGCGCGCCGTACGGCGTGACCAGCAACTGCATCAACCCCGGCTACGTCCGGACCCCGCTGGTGGAGAAGCAGATCGCCGCCCAGGCGCTCGCCCACGGCATCCCCGAGGACGAGGTGGTCGAGCGGGTCATGCTCGACCGCACCGCCGTGAAGCGGCTGATCGAACCCGACGAGGTCGCCCAGCTCGCCCTCTGGCTCTGCTCCCCCGCCGCCTCGTACATCACCGGCGCCAGCCTCCCGGTCGACGGCGGCTGGACGGCGCACTGACCGCGGGGCCGTGGCCCCGCACGCCATGAACCGATCGCACGGTATGTGGCCCGCCCACATAGGCCTCCGCCCGGCGGATTCCTACCTTGTGGCGACATCGTCTCCCCCAGCCCTGGAAGTGGTGGCACATGAACGCCCCTGCAAGCGGTACGGCTGCGCGCACCTCACTCCCGAGAGTGGTGGCGGCCAGCCTGATCGGCACGACCATCGAGTGGTACGACTACTTCCTCTACGGCACGGCTGCGGCGCTGGTGTTCGGGAAACTGTTCTTCCCGCACAGCGACCCGCTGACCGGGACGCTGCTGGCGTTCCTCACCTACGCGATCGGGTTCGCGGCGCGGCCGGTCGGGGCGCTGATGTTCGGACACTTCGGCGACCGGGTCGGGCGCAAGAAGCTGCTGGTGCTGAGCCTGCTGCTGATGGGCGGGTCGACCACGGCGATCGGCCTGCTGCCGACGTACGACTCGATCGGCGTCGCGGCGCCGGTGCTGCTGACCGCGCTGCGGCTGGTGCAGGGCTTCGCGCTCGGCGGCGAGTGGGGCGGGGCCGTGCTGCTGGTGTCGGAGCACGGGGACCGGCGCCGGCGGGGCTTCTGGGCGTCCTGGCCGCAGGGCGGGGCGCCGGCCGGGAACCTGCTGGCGGCGGGGGTGCTGTCGCTGATGACGTCCGTGCAGTCGGAGTCGGCGTTCCTGTCCTGGGGATGGCGGGTGCCGTTCCTGCTGTCGGCGGTGCTGGTCGGGGTCGGGATGTGGATCAGGCTCGCGGTGGACGAGTCGCCGCTGTTCCGGGCCGCGCTGACGGCCCAGCGGGACCGGGCGACCGTCGAACAGCCGCCGCTGGTCGGCGTGTTGAGGCACCACTGGCGGGAGGTGCTGGTGGCCATGGGGGCGCGGATGGCGGAGAACATCTCGTACTACGTGATGACGACGTTCGTGCTGACCTACGCCGTCACGCACGCGCACTTCGCCAAGCAGAGCGCGCTGAACGCCGTACTGATCGGCTCCGCGGTCCAGTTCGCGCTGATCCCGCTGTTCGGCGCGCTGTCCGACCGGGTCGGGCGCAAACCGGTGTACCTGGTGGGCGCGATCGGGGTCGGGGTCTGGGCGTTCGTCTTCTTCGGCATGGTGGACACCCGCTCGTTCGGGTCACTGGTCCTCGCGGTGACCGTCGGGCTGGTCTTCCACAGCGCGATGTACGCGCCCCAGGCGGCCTTCTTCTCCGAAATGTTCGCCACCCGCCTGCGGTACTCGGGCGCCTCGATCGGGGCCCAGTTCGCCTCCGTGGCGGCCGGCGCCCCGGCACCGCTGATCGCCACCGCCCTGCTCAAGGACTACGGCAGCGCCACCCCCATCTCGGTGTACGTCGCCGTCGCGGCGGCGCTCACCGTCCTCGCCGTGCTCTGCGGGCGGGAGACCAGGGGGCAGGACCTCGCCGAGGCCGGGGCACCGGAGGGCCCGGAGGGGCAGCCGGCGGACGCCCCGGCAGCCGGCAAGCCCGCCGTCGCCTGAGGTTCGTGGCCGGAAAGCCCGCCCCGGCCCCTGGGCGACGGCCGCGAGGACCGCCGTCGCCCGGGGGCCGAGCCGCTACCATCGCGATTCCCCGGAATCGACGGACCGACGCCGATTGGCGGCACGCACCATGACCCACCCTCACGAGGGCGCCGCGCCCGCGCTGCGGCGGCTGCTCGACCTGCTCGCCTCGGGCGCCGCCACCGAGGACTTCGCCGACGTGCTGGCCGACGCCCGCCGCCGCGGGGCGCCGGCCGCCGTCCTCGCCGAGATCGACGACGCCACCTGGCAGGCCCTGCGAGTCCACCGGACCCTGCGTCAACACCGGCGCCGGGAAGCCGAGTTGACCGCCCTGTTCGACACCGCCGGGGACCTGGCCGCCTCCCGGGAGCCGGACACCGTGCTCCAGGCGATCGTCCGCCGGGCCCGGATGCTGCTCGGCACCGACACCGCCTACCTGACCCTGCCGGACGAGACCGCGGGCGACACCTACATGCGGGTCACCGACGGCTCGGTCTCCGTGCTCTTCCAGACCCTGCGGCTCAGCCTCGGCGACGGCCTGGGCGGGCTGGTCGCGCAGACCGCCCGCCCGTACGCGACCCCCGACTACCGCGCCGACGAGCGCTTCCACCACACCGGCACGATCGACGCGGGTGTGCTGGACGAGGGCCTGGTCGCGATCATCGGGGTGCCGCTGCTGATCGGCGGACAGGTCATCGGCGTCCTGTTCGCCGCCGACCGCACGCCGCGCGCCTTCTCCCCCGACGAGGTCGCGCTGCTCTGCACGCTGGCCGCGCACGCCGCGATCGCCCTGGACACCGCCAAGTCCCTCGCCGACACCCGGGCCGCGCTCGCCGAGCTGAACACCGCCAACGAACTGGTCCGGGCGCACTCCGCCGCCGTCCAGCGCGCCGAGCAGGCGCACGACCGGCTCACCGACCTGGTGCTGCGCGGCGCCGAGGTGCCGGACGTCGCCGCCGCCGTCGCGGCACTGCTGGGCGGCGAGATAGCGGTCCTCGACGCCGAGGGCGAGCCGCTGGCCGGCCGGTCCGCACCCGCCGCCGAGCTGGCCGGGGCGGTCGCCGCCTCCCGGACCGAGGGCAGGTCCGTGCTCCACGGCGAACTGTGGGTCTGCGCGGTGCTGGCCGGGCACGACGCGCTCGGCACCCTGGTGCTGCGCGGCCGGCCCGACCTCGACGACGCCGACCGGCGGCTCTTCGAACGGGCCGGCGTGGTGACCGCACTGCTCCTGCTGCTGCGCCGGTCGGTGGCCGAGACCGAGAACCGGATCCGCGGCGAACTGCTCACCGACCTGCTGACCGCGCCGGAGCGCGACCCTGCCGGGCTCACCGCGCGCGGCCGCCGGCTCGGCGTCGACCTCGCCCGGCCGCACCTGGTGCTGGTCGCGGAACCGGCCGAACCCGCCGGTGCGGACCGGGGCCGGCTGGCGGGCGCGGCCCGGCGGTACCTGTTCGGCTCCCGGGGCGTCAGCGCCGAGCACGGCGAGGCCGTGGTGCTGCTGGTGCCCGTCGAGGCCGGCACCGCCGGGGATCCCGAGGAGACCGCCCGGCAGGCCGCCGAACAGCTCGCCCGGTTGGCCGGGTTCCCGGTCACCGTCGGCGCCGCCCGCCCGTCCGCCGGCCCCGCCGCACTGGCCGCCGCCCACGCCGAGAGCCTGCGCTGCGTCCGGGCGCTGCGCGTGCTCGGCCGCGCCGGGGAGGGCTCCTCGGCCCGCACGCTCGGCTTCCTCGGGGTGCTGCTCGGCGACGGCCACGACGTGGACGGCTTCGTCGGCGCGACGCTCGGCCCGCTGCTCGCGTACGACGCCAGACGCGGCACCGAGCTGGTCCGCACCCTGCGCGCCTACTTCGACTGCGGCGGCAGCCTCACCCGGGCCAAGGACGAGCTGCACGTCCACGTGAACACGGTGGTCCAGCGGCTCGACCGGGTCGAGGCGCTGCTCGGGCAGGACTGGAACCACCCCGAGCGGTCCCTGGAACTCCGGCTCGCGCTGCGGCTGCGGCTGCTGGCGGGAGGCTGAGGATCCGGCGGGGCCGGGGCGTACAGTGGCGAGGTTGGTCTCGAACGCCTGGCAAGGAGCTCAAAGCGGTGAGCGAGAACGTGCGTTTTGTTCACATGGGCATAGGTGAGCGCACCGTGTCCTATCAGGAGGCGTGGGAGGAGCAGCAGCGGCTGCACGCGCTGCGGGTCGCGGACGAGATCCCCGACACCGTCCTGCTGCTGGAGCACCAGTCCGTGTACACCATGGGCAAGCGCACCAATCCCGCCGACCTGCCGCTGGACGGCACCCCGGTGGTCGAGGTCAACCGGGGCGGCGAGATCACCTGGCACGGCCCCGGCCAGCTGGTCGGCTACCCGATCGTCAAGCTGCCCGACCCGATCGACGTCATCGCCTACGTCCGCCGGCTGGAGGAGGCGCTGATCCGCGCCGCCGCCGAGTTCGGCATCGGGACCACCCGGGTCGAGGGCCGCAGCGGCGTCTGGGTGCTGGGCGACTCCCTCCCGGACGCCGTGGTCGACCCGGCCCAGGTGGTCGACATCGGCAGACTGACCCTGCGGATGGGCCTGCCGCTGGGCATCGACCCGCGCCTGGCCGGCCCCGAGTACGCTCCCTCCAACGCCGGGCAGCGCGGCGACGACCGCAAGCTCGCCGCCATCGGCGTGCGGGTCGCCCGCGGGGTGACCATGCACGGCTTCGCGCTGAACTGCGACCCGGACATGACCTGGTTCGACAAGATCGTGCCGTGCGGCATCCGGGACGCGGGTGTGGCCTCGCTCTCCGGCGAGCTGAAGCGCGGGCTCCCCGTCGCCGAGGCGGCGCCGGTCGTCGAGCGGCACCTGGCGGAGCTCTTCGCCGAACTGCCCGAACCGGCGCTCAGCCGCTGACCCGCCCGGCGCCCGGCCGGCGACCCACGCCGGTGCCCGGCCGCCCACCCGACGGGCACGGCCCGAGGGAAAGCCCCGAGCACTGGGAATCTACTCGCCGGTAGTCGTGTTGCCCTGCGATTGCAGGGCGGCAGGCCCGGCGAAGGCCGTACAACCACAGGCGTACCCTGGGGGTACCCCGTCTAGTTCTAGGAGTCGCACGTGTCCGCTGTCGCACCCGACGGCAGGAAGCTTCTCCGCCTGGAGGTCCGCAACAGCGAGACCCCCATCGAGCGGAAGCCC
Organism: Kitasatospora sp. NPDC048545; assembly: GCF_040651155.1. Classification (NCBI taxonomy): domain Bacteria; kingdom Bacillati; phylum Actinomycetota; class Actinomycetes; order Kitasatosporales; family Streptomycetaceae; genus Kitasatospora; species Kitasatospora sp. NPDC048545. The sequence continues at coordinate 5,600 of NZ_JBEZIQ010000038.1, read as the reverse complement.
GAGTGGATCAAGACCCGCGCGAAGATGGGCCCGGAGTACAACGCCCTCCAGTCGCTGGTGAAGAAGGAGGGGCTGCACACGGTCTGCCAGGAGGCCGGCTGCCCCAACATCTTCGAGTGCTGGGAGGACCGCGAAGCGACCTTCCTCATCGGCGGTGACCAGTGCACCCGCCGCTGCGACTTCTGCCAGATCGACACCGGCAAGCCCGCCGAGTTCGACCGTGACGAGCCGCGCCGGGTCGCCGAGTCCATCGTCACCATGGACCTCAACTACGCCACCATCACCGGCGTCGCCCGCGACGACCTGGAGGACGGCGGCGCCTGGCTGTACGCCGAGACCGTGCGCCAGGTGCACGCGATGACCGCCGACCGCGAGAGCGGCCGCACCGGCGTCGAGCTGCTCATCCCCGACTTCAACGCGGTGCCAGAGCAGCTGGCCGAGGTCTTCTCCTCCCGCCCCGAGGTGCTCGCGCACAACGTCGAGACGGTGCCGCGGATCTTCAAGCGGATCCGTCCCGCGTTCCGCTACGAGCGCTCGCTGGACGTCATCACCCAGGCCCGCGCGGCCGGACTCGTCACCAAGTCCAACCTGATCCTGGGCATGGGCGAGACCCGCGAGGAGGTCAGCCAGGCGCTCGCCGACCTGGTCGGCGCCGGCTGCGAGCTGATCACCATCACCCAGTACCTGCGCCCCTCGCTGCGCCACCACCCGGTGGAGCGCTGGGTGAAGCCGCACGAGTTCGTCGAGCTCCAGCAGGAAGCCGAGGAACTGGGCTTCGCGGGTGTCATGTCGGGCCCGCTGGTGCGTTCGTCGTACCGGGCCGGCCGGCTGTACCGGCAGGCGCTGGAGCGGCGCGAGCAGGCCGCCGTCTGACGGTCCGGTCGACTTTGAGCCATTGGAAGGGCGGAGCCGCGGCTCCGCCCTTCCGGGTTTCACCACGCTTTGACTGCCTGGTCACGGACTGGTAACACGGGGTGGGGACGATGGACGCACAGCGAGCGTTCGATTCTTCTCAGCCACAAGAGGAGCTGTTCGGCATGGGAATGCGGATCCGGTCGGTGAGGGTGGCGCTGCGGTTCGCCGAGAGCGTCCTGCTGGCGCCCGGCCAGCAGCACGCGCGCCGCAACGCCTGGGCGGCGGTGTGCGAGGACCGCCGGCACGCGGCGGACCGGCGGCACGAGGCGGACCGCCGGCACGCGGCCGCGACGGTCGAGACGGCGGGCACGGCGGGGACCCGCTCCGCCCGGCACTGAGACCGGGCGGAGCGAGTCCACGACGCGCGGCGCCCGGCGGTGACGGTCCGGCGTCGGCGAGGGCTCCGGACGTCGCTGTGCGCGACGACGTGCAGGCACACGGGTCACGGTTCGGGCGAACGGGTACCCGGGCTTGGATATCCCCTACCGGTGCCACGTACCATGAGCGTTATGGCGAGGGAAACATCCGAGAACCCCGGGCGACTGAAGCAGATCCGCCTGGCGTACAACATGACCAAGAAGGTCGACACCAAGATCGGCCTGATCATCGCCGGCGTCGGCCTGCTGACCTTCGGCGTGTTCCTCGCCATCGGCTTCGCAATCGACCACCCCGTCTACCTGGGCATCCTGGGCTTCATCGTGGCCGTGCTGGCCATGGCGATCGTCTTCGGGCGCCGGGCCGAGCGCGCCGCGTTCGGACAGATGGAGGGGCAGCCGGGGGCCGTCGCGGCGGTGCTGAACAACATCAAGCGCGGCTGGAGCTCCAACACCACCCCGGTCGCGGTCACCCGCAACCAGGACGCGGTCTACCGCGCGGTGGGCCGGGCCGGCATCGCGCTGATCGGTGAGGGCAACCCGAACCGGGTGCGCCAGCTACTGGCCTCCGAGAAGAAGAAGATGGCCCGCGTGGTCGGCGACGTGCCGGTGCACGACATCGTGGTGGGCAACGGCGAGGGCGAGATCCCGCTGAAGAAGCTGCAGGTCCACCTGATGCGCCTGCCCCGCGCCATCACCGCCGCCCAGGTCACCGAGACCAACGACCGCCTGCGCGCGCTGGGCGACCTGCTCTCCAAGGCGCCGATCCCCAAGGGCCCGATGCCCAAGGGTGCCCGGATGCCCAAGGGCGGCCAGGCCCGCTGACCCTCCCCCCGCCCCTGACGACACGAGAACGGCCCCGCCGCGGAAGCTCCGCGGCGGGGCCGTTTCGGTGTCCTGGGGTTCCGGGGTTCGGGGCTCCGGGGGCGGTTCGCAGTTCCGGGGTTCCGGAGGCGCGTTCCACTCCGGACGCCGCTCCGGACGCCGCTCCGCGTCGTGCGCCGGCGGAGCGGACCGGCGGCCGGTGCTAGATCCGGACCTCGACCGTGCCGACCGCCTTGTCGTGCAGGCCCCGGGTGTCGCGGTCCCAGACCAGCGGGGGCACCACCAGGCAGAGCAGCAGGGTGCGCAGCAGGACCTGCGGGATGGTCGCGCGGCCGCCGTCCAGGCGCATCACCCGGAGGCCGAACAGCCGCTTGCCGACCGTCGTGCCGGTCGTGGCCAGCAGCAGGGCCGCGACCAGGAAGTACAGCGGGCTGGTCCAGAGGTTGGCCTCGGCCTGGTCGCCGCGGGCGATCAGGCCGTACGAGATCAGGGCGACCAGCCAGCCGTCCACGAACAGGGCGCCGATCCGGCGGCCGGGGCCGGCGATGGAGCCGGGGCCCTCCTCGGGCAGCCCGAGGCGCTCGCCGCGGTGCCCGAAGTCGGTGCCCATCTTCTCGGCGGCCGCCTTAGGGCCGTCGATCCACGATCCCAACGCTTCTCTGGTGTCCACGAATCCACACTAACCGGGCTGACGGCCCGCACCGTCACCGGCACCCCTCCCCTGCGGGGCACCCTCCCCGACCGGGTGAATCCGGCTCCGGCGGCTTTCCCCGCAATCTTCCAGTGGTCCAGACCACTTGGGGGAGGCCGCCCAGGTCGGCGAGGTGATTTGCCCGATCCCGTACGGCTTTGCCGCCCGTCCGGGGGGTGCGGTTAACATCGAGGAAACGAACGGGTCACCGACTGGAAACGACCCATTCCTAGGGTGAGCCCAATTCGCACGCCGAGGAGGATGGATGTTCAACAACGCCGCCGAAGTGAAGCAGTTCATCCAGGACAACGACGTCAAGTTCGTCGATGTCCGGTTCTGTGACCTGCCGGGCGTCTTGCAGCACTTCTCCGTACCTGCGGCGACCTTCGATCCGTCCGAGATCCTGATGTTCGACGGCTCGTCGATCCGCGGTTTCCAGGCCATCCACGAGTCCGACATGGCCCTCGTGCCGGACCTCGCCACGGCCCGGCTCGACCCCTTCCGGGCCGAGAAGCACCTCAACATCAACTTCTTCATCCAGGACCCGGTCACCGGCGAGGCCTACAGCCGCGACCCGCGCAACGTCGCCAAGAAGGCCGAGGCGTACCTCGCCTCCTCCGGCATCGCCGACACCGCGTTCTTCGGGCCCGAGGCCGAGTTCTACGTCTTCGACTCGGTCCGCTTCGAGACCAGCGCCAACGCGTCCTTCTACCACATCGACTCGGAGGCGGGCGCCTGGAACAGCGGCGCCGCCGAGGGCGACGCCCGCGGCTACAAGGTCAAGTACAAGGGCGGCTACTTCCCCGTGCCACCGGTCGACCACTTCGCCGACCTGCGCGCCGAGATGTCGCTGGAACTCGCCAAGGCCGGGCTGGAGGTCGAGCGCCAGCACCACGAGGTCGGCACAGCCGGCCAGGCCGAGATCAACTACAAGTTCAACACCCTGCTGCACGCCGCCGACGACCTGATGCTGTTCAAGTACATCATCAAGAACGTCGCCTGGCGGAACGGCAAGACCGCCACCTTCATGCCGAAGCCGATCTTCGGCGACAACGGCTCGGGCATGCACGTCCACCAGTCGCTGTGGACCGACGGCTCGCCGCTCTTCTACGACGAGCAGGGCTACGCCGGCCTCTCCGACACCGCCCGCTACTACATCGGCGGCCTGCTGCGGCACGCCCCCTCGCTGCTGGCGTTCACCAACCCCTCGGTGAACTCCTACCACCGCCTGGTGCCGGGCTTCGAGGCGCCGGTCAACCTGGTCTACTCACAGCGCAACCGCTCGGCCGCGATCCGCATCCCGATCACCGGCTCCAACGCCAAGGCCAAGCGCATCGAGTTCCGCGCGCCGGACCCGTCCTCCAACCCGTACCTGGCCTTCTCCGCCATGCTGATGGCCGGCCTCGACGGCATCCGCAACAAGATCGAGCCGCTGCAGCCGGTCGACAAGGACCTCTACGAGCTGGCCCCCGAGGAGCACGCCAACGTCCCGCAGGTGCCCTCCTCGCTCCCGGCCGTCCTGGAGGCCCTGGAGGCCGACCACGAGTACCTGCTCGCGGGCAACGTCTTCACTCCGGACCTGATCGAGACCTGGATCGACTTCAAGCGCACCAACGAGATCGCCCCGATCGCGCTGCGGCCGCACCCGCACGAGTTCGAGCTGTACTACGACCTCTAAATCGACCCCTAAGCGCCACTTGGCCCGAAAGCCACTTAAGGGCCTCTGACCTGCGAAAACGTCTCTCATGAGCTCTCGCCACTACTCGCTCGTCCTCGCCCTCATGTGAAATGAGTGTGAAATGGCGACGCCGATAGCTGGCGATGGGTCAGCGGAGGAGAACGAGATCGGGGTCGGTCACCCTCCTCACGGAGGGTGACCGACCCCGATCGCGCCAGCTTCTCGACCTGCCGCATGTTCCAGTCGCCGCTCGTGCGGATCGCCCGGGCCCCCGGACACCTGTGCCACCGCTCGCCCGTCGGTCGCTCTGTTGCCTGTCGGACACGATGACTACCATGCGGCCGGATGACTTCTTCGAGACCGAGCCGGACTCGGGCCAAGGCGGCGGCTCTCGCGCCCGGGCCTTCTGGTCGGCGCGTTTCAATAGCGACTTCGTCAACCGCCTGCGCATTGGTCCCGTCGAAGACGTCGAGGACCTGGCCGCCAGCGTTGCGCTGGCGAGACTCGTCCACGATGAGCTCGAAAGTTTTGGCACCAGCGGCGGCAACCGGCTCGACGATGAACCCGGAACGGATCTTGGCGATAAGTGCGGCGTTCATGTAGAGAGCGCCATTGCTGCCGTTCAGACCCGGGACGGCGGACAGCAGGGCGTCGAGCTTGTCGAAGAAGTCGTAGCCGCCAGCGACTGCACCGACCGATGCACCGTCGATGACCTGACGGCCGATCAGGCGCTTGCGCAGGCCGTCGAAGCCGAGGGGGTTCACCATCGTGCCACCGTTGAAGAACTGGTCGGCGAAGTGGATCGATGCTGCCTTGACCTTCATCGTCTCCTGGATGGCGCGCTGGTCGTTCAGGTCGCCCCCGGTGTGCGCGATGAACTTGTCCACATCTGCGTCACCGCCGAGGATCGCCAGCGTCTCGGTGCGCTGGTTCACCGCACCCGTGGACTCCGGGTACTGACATCGGCGCTTCAGGGTGATGGCGGTGGGAGGTCGAGGGAGAGGCCGGTCCCGGCGAGGAATCCGTCGAGGATGTCGGGGCGGTACTGAAGCCGTTTGAGCCGGTTGCGGACGAGGGCTTCGAGGCGGTCGACGGCGACCGAGGACAGGTTGGCCAA
>NZ_JBEZIQ010000037.1:0-100174 GCF_040651155.1 Kitasatospora sp. NPDC048545 | reverse complement strand
GAATCCGCCGCAATCCGATAAAACGAACACGCCAAACAGGAACCGAGCCGCGACGCAGAAATGCGAACGCAACCCAGCCCGAACCTGGGAAGTGGTGTTTCAGAGGATTGGCCACCCCGGGACCGTCCGCGCATACGCGTGTCCGGTGCTCCCTGCCGAGCAGCTCGAAGAACTCTACGCGCTTCGGCACCGGGATGCAAACGGCAGGCAAACGAACGCCGGCCGGGCCCCGGGGAGAGGGGTCCGGCCGGCGAGGCTCGGGCTCAGCTGTTGGTGGGGAAGCCGAGGTTGATGCCGCCGTGCGACGGGTCCAGCCAGCGCTGGGTCACGGCCTTGCCCCGGGTGAAGAACTGGACGCCGTCCGGGCCGTACGCGTGGGCGTCACCGAACAGCGAGGCCTTCCAGCCGCCGAAGGAGTAGTAGGCGACCGGCACCGGGATCGGCACGTTGATGCCGACCATGCCGACCTCCACCTCGAACTGGAAGCGCCGGGCCGCGCCTCCGTCGTTGGTGAAGAGGGCGGTGCCGTTGCCGTACGGGTTGGCGTTGATCAGTGCCAGGCCCTCGTCGTAGGAGGCGACGCGCACGACCGAGAGGACCGGGCCGAAGATCTCGTCGTTGTAGACGGACATGCCGGGCTTCACGTGGTCGAACAGCGTCGGGCCGAGCCAGAAGCCGTCTGCGGTCGGGGTGCCGTCCTTGTCCTCGGCGGTGACCGGGTGCTTGCGGCCGTCCACGGCGAGCTCAGCGCCGTCGGCGACGCCGGACTCCACGTAGGAGGTGACCTTGTCGCGGTGCTGGCCGGTGACCAGCGGGCCCATCTCGGAGTCGCCGTTGCACCCGGGGCCGACCTTGAGGGTGGCGACCCGCTGCTTGATCTTCTCGACCAGCTCGTCGCCGATCGGGTCGACGGCGACCAGGACGGACACCGCCATGCAGCGCTCGCCGGCCGCGCCGAAGCCGGCGTTGACGGCGGCGTCGGCGGCGAGGTCCAAGTCGGCGTCGGGCAGGACCAGCATGTGGTTCTTGGCACCGCCGAGGGCCTGCACGCGCTTCCCGTAGCGGGTGCCGGTCTCGTAGACGTAGCGGGCGATCGGGGTGGAGCCGACGAAGCTGACGGACTTGATGTCCGGGTGCTCCAGCAGGCGGTCGACGGCGGCCTTGTCACCGTGGACGACGTTGAAGACGCCGTCCGGCAGGCCGGCCTCCTTCCACAGTCCGGCGAGGAAGTTGGCGGCGGACGGGTCCTTCTCCGAGGGCTTCACCACGACGGTGTTGCCGGCCGCGATGGCGATCGGGAAGAACCACATCGGCACCATGGCCGGGAAGTTGAACGGCGAGATGATCGCGACGGGGCCGAGCGGCTGGCGGATCGAGTAGACGTCGATGCCGGTGGAGGCCTGCTCGGTGAAGCCGCCCTTGATGAGCTGGGGGATCCCGCAGGCGTACTCGACGACCTCCAGACCGCGGGCGATCTCGCCGAGGGCGTCGGAGTGCACCTTGCCATGTTCCGCCACGATGATCGAGGCCAGCTCGTCGCGACGGGCGTTCAGCAGCTCGCGGAAGGCGAAGAGCACCGTCGACCGCTTGGCGACCGAGGCGGTGCGCCACTCGGCGAAGGCCGAGGCGGCGGCGGCCACGGCCTGGTCGACCTCGGCGATGCCGGCGAAGTCGACCTGGCCCGCGACCTGGCCCGTGGCCGGGTCGAAGATGTCACCACGACGGGGCGCCGCGCCGGCGGTGGCGACCGGCTTGCCGCCGATCCAGTGAATGATGTGCTTGCTCAAGGTCCGTCTGCCTCCGAAGTCCCGGGCGGCGTCCTGCCACCGGTCCGGTCTGGCGCCGCCCGCGGGTGGGCCGGGCGACGGAAATTCACGGGGCTACCGCGCTCTTCTCCCAGTGTGGTCCCGGTTCCGGCCCGGCTCAACGAACAGGCTGACGGGGATCTCGGATTCAGCCTTACAGGTCGTCCGGTCGCTACTCCGAACGCCTCTCCGCCCCGACCGGAACGCGGCTCAGGCTTCTTCGTCCTCCGACGACCGGCCGTCCGACGACCGGCCCTCCGACGACCGGCCCTCCCGCGACGGGCCCTCCCGGGTTCGGCCCTCGAACGCGCCAGCAGAGAACGGATCGTCCGGCGAGAGATCGTCCTGCACCGACTCCTCCAGGTACGGATCGTGCAGGCCGTCCGCCGCCTCCTGGGTCTCCAGCAGGTCCAGCCGCAGGTCCTGTGCCCACGCCAGCGCCCAGCGCTTCAGCCCGTCCACCTCCCCGGCCGGGACGCCCCGGGCGCGGAACCGCCCGTCCGCCGCCTCGGCGAGCGTCTCCAGCCGGTCGGCGAGCGCCGCGAGCTGGAGGTCCTGGTCCAACTCGCCTGCCAGGGCGATCAGTTCACCCTCCCGGTAGCAGCGGGTGAGGGCGTGGACGTCGACCAGGTCGCGCGGCATGCCCCGGTCCACGAGCAGCGCGGTGGTCAGTGCCGCGGCGTCCTCCAGGGCGACGACCGGCAGCACCACCGGCGGCTCGTCCGGCCCGGGCGCGCCGAGGTCGAGGCGGACCGGCCGGTGGCCCAGCGGTTCCTTGCGCAGTTCCACCGAGTGCGTCCGGCCGCCCAGCGCCAGCCGGACGGTGAGCTGCTCCAGCCGCGGGGTGCCCGGGCGCTCGGCCACCCCGCCGCCGGCCGCCCGGTACGCCTCCGACAGCGCGTCGGCGACCTCCGGCAGGTCGGCGCCGCCGGTCGCCAGGGTGAGCCCGTCCTGTGTGCAGGCCGTGACGCCGTGGGCGCGCAGCGCGTGCCCGCCGGCCAGGGCGAGGCCGTACCGGACGCAGACCGGCGCGGCCAGGCCGGCCAGTCGCAGCTGGGCGGGGCCCGGGCGGAGGGCCGCGTCGACGGTGTGCGGGGCGGTGGTCACGCCTCCAGTCTGACGCGACCGCCCGCCCGGCGCGCCACCGCCGCCGCGCTCACCACCCGCCGAGGCCCGCCGCCGCCTCGTGCAGGGCGAGTTCCAGCAGCACCGGGTCGTTGAGCCGCCCGGAGCCGTCCGGCGGGACGAGCCAGCGCACGCCGCGGCTGCTGCGCTCGGGGTGCGGGACGACGATCCAGGTGCCGTCGCCCGCGCCGCGCACGCCCGTGCCGACCCAGCGGGCGGCGGTGCCGACCGGTACCAGGAAGGTGACGTGCTCCTCGCCGAAGTCGGTGAGGACCGGGCCGCGGATGCCGGTGGCCAGGACGTCCAGCGCCGGGCGCCCGAGCCGGCCGGGGACGGACAGCACGTCCCAGCGGCGGCCGGCCGGTAGCAGCATCAGGCCCAGCCCGGTGCGCTCCCACTGTTCCCGGAGGGAGTCCGGGTCCGGTGCCGCTTGGGCGAGCCAGTGCAGTCCGGTGCTCTCCATGTCTGTCCCCGCTCCTTGCCGTTCGTCCTGTTCGGGCACGGCGGGGAAGACCGAGACCCGCCGTCACCAAGGAGAGGCGGACGGCGGGTCCCTCTTACACGGGTCCGGGCACCGACGGGTCGGCTGCACGGCGCCGGCAGTCGAACGGAGCCGGCTGCACGGGCCCGACGGCCGAACGGTGTCGAGGACCGAACGGGGTCGACGGCCGAACGGGTCAGCTGTCGAAGCCCAGCCCCAGGCGGTCGAGCGTGCGCAGCCAGAGGTTGCGGTGGCCCCCGTTGCGGTCGGCCCGCTCCAGCGACCGGGTGGTGATCTCGATCCCGGCCCAGCGCACCGGCTCGGGCGGGAACGGCAGCGGCTTGCTGCGGACCATCTCCAGCGAGGTGCGCTCGGTGCGCTCGCCGGCCAGCAGGTCGAGCATCACCTCGGCACCGAAGCGGGTCGCGCCGACGCCGAGCCCGGTGTACCCGACCGCGTAGGCGACCTTGCCCCGGTACGCGGTGTCGAAGAACGCCGAGAACCGGCTGCAGGTGTCGATCGCGCCGCCCCAGGCGTTGGTGAAGCGCAGGCCCTCCAGCTGCGGGAAGCAGCGGAAGAAGTTGCCGGCGAGGGTGCGGAAGGTCTCCGGCCGCTGGTCGTACTCGTGCCGGACGTGGCCGCCGTAGTGGTAGACCGCGTCGTAGCCGCCCCAGAGGATCCGGTTGTCGGCGGAGAGCCGGAAGTAGTGGAACTTGTTGGCGCTGTCGCCGAGGCCCTGGCGCCCGCGCCAGCCGATCGAGGCGAGTTGCTCGTCGCTGAGCGGCTCGCTCATCAGCGCGTAGTCGTACACCGGCACGACGTACGGGCGGACCCGCTTGAGCAGGGACGGGAAGACGTTGGTGCCGAGCGCGACCCGGCGGGCGAAGATCCGGCCGTAGGGGGTGCGGGCGGCCATGCCGCTGCCGTGCTCCCGCAGGTCGGTGGCCCGGGTGTGCTCATGGATCCGCACGCCCTGGCTCAGGCAGGCCTCCTTGAGGCCCCAGGCGAGCTTGGCGGGGTGGACCATCGCCACCCCTTCCTTGTCCCAGAGACCGCCGAGGAAGGTCGGCGAGTCCACCTCGGCGCGCACCTCGTCGGCGTCCAGGACGGTGACGTCGAGGCCGTAACGGGCGACGGCCTCGGCGACCTCGTGGAGTTCCTCGACCTGGTGGGGCCGGGTGGCGACGTCGATCTCGCCGGTGCGCTCCCACTCGGCGTCGATGCCGTAGCGCTTGAGGGTGGCCTCGATGTCGTCGAGGTTGGCGGCGCCGAGGCGCTCCAGCCGGGCGAGTTCGGACGGCCAGCGGTCCAGGCCGTTGCCGAAGCCGTGGGTGAGGCTGGCCGCGCAGAATCCGCCGTTGCGCCCGGACGCGGCCCACCCGACCTCGTTGCCCTCGACCAGCACGACGTCCAGCGAGGGGTCGCGTTCCTTGGCGATGAGGGCGGTCCACAGGCCGGAGTAGCCGCCGCCGACGACCAGCAGGTCGCAGGTGGTGTCGCCGACCAGGGCGGGCAGCGCCGCCGGCCGGCCCGGGTCCTCCAGCCAGAAGGGGGTGGGCCTGGCGTCACTGAGTGCGCGGGCGGAGTCCATGCATTATCAGCCACTTTCTACGGATAGATGTCGTTACGGGCCACCGCTGACCGACCGTACGTCAGGCGGTGGCCTTCCTGCGGTTGCCCAGCCACTGACCGACGACGGTCAGCACGACGGCGGCGAGGAACATCGCGGTGCCGATGACGTTCACCTGCACCGGGATGCCGCGCTGCGAGGCGCCCCAGACGAACATCGGGAAGGTGACCGTGGTCGGGCCCGAGTTGAACTGGGTGATGATGAAGTCGTCGAAGGAGAGCGCGAAGCTGAGCAGCGCGCCCGCCGCGATGCCGGGCGCCGCCAGCGGCAGGGTGACCCGCAGGAAGGTCTGGGTGGGGGTCGCGTAGAGGTCCTGGGCGGCCTGTTCGAGCCTCGGGTCCATGCTCATCACGCGCGCCTTGACCGCCGTCACCACGAAGCTGAGGCAGAACATGATGTGCGCGATGAGGATGGTGGTGAAGCCGAAGGGGATGCGCATGTTGAGGAAGAGCGTCCCGAGCGAGGCGGCCATGACCACCTCGGGCATGGCCATCGGCAGGAAGATCATCGCGGTGGTGGCCGAGCGGCCGCGGAAGCGGTAGCGGGCCAGCGCGAAGGCGACCATGGTGCCGAGCACGGTGGCGCCGATCGTGGCGAGCACGGCGATCTGCAGGCTGAGCGAGAGCGACTGGCACATGTCGGCCACGCCGCAGGGGTTCGTCCAGGCGTCGGTGGAGAACTCGTTCCACTCGTAGTTGAACTTGCCCACCGGCTTGTTGAACGAGAAGGCGAGCACGACCAGGTTGGGCAGCACCAGGTAGGCGAGGGCCAGCACGCCGGCCAGGACGACCAGGTGGGCGCGGACCCACTTCAGGATTCGGGACATCAGACCAGATCCTCCGTCCCGGCCTTGCGCATGTAGACCGTCACCATGCCCAGGATCAGGGCCATCAGGATGAAGCTCAGCGCAGCCGCCGTGGGGTAGTCGAGCACGTTCAGGAACTGCTTCTGGATGCCGTTGCCGACCATCTGCTCGCTCGGCGAGCCCAGCAGCTGGGCGTTGATGTAGTCGCCGGAGGCCGGGATGAAGGTCAGCAGGGTGCCCGCGACCACGCCCGGCAGCGAGATCGGGAAGGTGACCTTGCGGAAGGTGGTGAACGGCCGCGCGTAGAGGTCGCCGGCCGCCTCGTGCAGGCGCGGGTCGATCCGCTCCAGCGAGGTGTACAGCGGGAGGATCATGAACGGCAGGAAGTTGTAGGTCAGGCCGCAGACCACCGCGAGCGGCGTGGCCAGCACCCGGTCGCCGGAGGTGAGGCCGACCAGGTTGGTGAGGTCGAGGACGTGCAGGGCGTTCAGCGCGCCGACCACCGGGCCGCCGTCGGACAGGATCGTCTTCCAGGCCAGCGTGCGGATCAGGAAGCTGGTGAAGAACGGCGCGATGACCAGGATCAGGATGACGTTGCGCCAGCGCTTGCTCGCCTTGAAGGCGATCGTGTAGGCGAGTGGGTAGCCGACCGCCAGGCAGAGCACGGTGGCGACGGCGGCGTAGGAGAACGACCGGACGAAGTGCCACTTGTACTCGACCAGGGCGTCCCAGTACGTCGAGAAGTGCCAGGTGACCTTGAAGCCCGCTTCGAGCGAACCGGTCTGCAGCGAGGTGGACGCCTGGTAGACCATCGGGACGGCGAAGAAGACGACCAGCCAGGCGATGCCGGGCAGCAGCAGCCAGTACGCGGTGAGCTTGCGCTTCGGCTTGCGCTCCGCCACCGACGGGATGACTTGGGGCGGCGCGGCCGGGACGGTGGCGGTCATGCGGCCTCCTCCCCGGTGCCCGCGTCGATCGCCTGTGAGGCGTCCAGGGCGAAGGAGTGCGCCGGGTTCCAGTGCAGTCGGACGGCGGCGCCGGGAACTATCCGGGCGTCGCGCTCCATGTTCTGCTCGAAGACCGTGACCTCCTGGCCGCCGTCGGTGCGCACCACGTACTGGGTGGAGACGCCGATGAAGCTGGAGTCGAGGACCGTGCCGGCCAGCTGGTTGCGGCCGTCGGCGACCTGCTCGGAAGCGTGCGTGATGGTCATCTTCTCGGGTCGGACGCCGAGGTGGACGCGCTTGGCGTCGGTGGCGCAGCGCGCCTTCGGCACGGTGAGGCGGGCGCCGGCCGCGCTCAGCAGCAGGTCGCCTCCTTCGGTGCCGGTGACCTCGGCGGGCAGCAGGTTGGACTGGCCGAGGAAGTTGGCCACGAAGGTGGTGGCGGGGTTCTCGTACAGCTCGGCGGGCGCGCCCAGCTGCTCGACCCGGCCGCCGTTCATCACCGCGATGGTGTCGGCCATGGTCATGGCCTCCTCCTGGTCGTGGGTGACGTGCACGAAGGTGATGCCGACCTCGGTCTGGATCCGCTTGAGTTCCAGCTGCATCTGGCGGCGGAGCTTGAGGTCGAGCGCGCCGAGCGGCTCGTCCAGGAGCAGCACCTGCGGGTGGTTGATCAGCGCGCGGGCGACGGCGACGCGCTGCTGCTGGCCGCCGGAGAGCTGGTGCGGCTTGCGCCGGGCGTACTGGCCGAGTTCGACCAGCTCCAGCATGTCCTCGACCTGCTTCTTGACGTCCTTCCTGCCGCGTCGGCGCAGGCCGAAGGCGACGTTCTCGAAGATGTCCAGGTGCGGGAAGAGCGCGTAGCTCTGGAAGACGGTGTTCACCGGCCGCTTGTACGGGGGCAGGGCGGTGACGTCCTGGCCGCCAATCAGGACGGTGCCGCTGGTGGGCTCCTCCAGGCCGGCGATCATGCGCAGGGTGGTGGTCTTGCCGCAGCCTGAGGCGCCGAGCAAGGCGAAGAAGGAGCCCTGGGGGACGGTCAGGTCGAGGGGGTGGACGGCGGTGAAGGAGCCGTAGGTCTTGCCGATGCCGGTGAGCCGGACGTCGCCGCCGACGGCCGCGTCGCGCTGCTGGTCTGTCATGGGGTGGTGTCTTCCTGGGGTTCTCGGCCGGGGGTGGGGGTCAGGCGCCGATGAGCTTGGAGAACTTCTGCTCGAAGTCGCTCTCCTCGCTCTCGGTGAGCGTGCGGAACACGTGTGCCTTGGCCGCCATCTCGGGGGTGGGTACGACCAGCGGGTTGGCCGCGGTGTCCGGGGCGAGGGTGGCGAGCTCGTCGTTCATCCCGGTGACGGCGGAGACGAAGCCGATGCCCGCGACCAGTTGCGCCGCGATCTTCGGCTGATAGTAGAAGTCGATCAGCTTTTCCGCGTTCGCCTTGTGCTGCGCCTTGGCCGGAACCAGCATGTTGTCGGTCGAGGAGAGGAAGCCCTTCTCCGGGATGACGAACTCGATGTCCGGGTTGTCGGCGCGCAGTTGGATCAGGTCGCCGCCCCAGGCGATGCAGGCGGCGATGTCACCGGAGGAGAGCTCCTGGCCGTAGTCGTTGCCGGTGAAACGCCGGATCTGCTTGCTGTCGACGGCCTTCTGCAGGCGGGCGATCGCGGCGTCGAAGTCGTCGGCGGTGAACTTCGCCGAGTCCTTGCCCTGGTCCAGCAGCACCATCCCGACGCTGTCGCGCATCTCGGAGAGGAAGGTGACCCGGCCCTTGAGCTCGGGGTCGTCCAGCAGTTGGGAGACGCTGGTGACCTCCTTCCCCTTGGTCGCCTTCTTGTTGTAGGCGACGACGGTCTGGATGCCGGCCCACGGGTAGGAGTAGAGCCGGCCCGGGTCCCAGTCGGGGGCGCGGAAGCGCGGGTCGACGGTGGTGATGGCGGTGGTCACGTTCGCCGGGGTGAGCTTCTGCACCCAGCCGAGCCGGATCAGCCGGGCGGCCATCCAGTCGGTGAGCACCATCAGGTCGCGGCCGGTGTCCTGGCCGGAGGCGAGCTGCGGCTTGATCTTGCCGAAGAACTCGACGTTGTCGTTGACGTCCTCGTTGTACTTGACCTTGATCCCGGTGGCCTGGGTGAAGGCCTCCAGGGTGCCGTGCTTCTCCTTGTCGTTCTCGTCGGTGTCGATGTAGAGCGGCCAGTTGGAGAAGGCGACCTCCTTCTCCGTGTCCGAGAGGTCCTTGGCGGCGTTCGCGGTGGAGTCGCCGGTCGCCCGGGGGGCCGCCGGGATCCCGCAGGCGGCCAGGGTGCCCGCCCCGGCGGTGAGGGCGGCGGCGCGCAGCAGGGTGCGGCGGCCGAGTGCGGCCCGGCCGCTGGTCAGGCTGCGCTCCCAGGCCCTGCGGACCGGGTCGGGCAGACCGTCGGTGAGCTCGTTGAACGCCATGGAACGGGCCTCCTGGGGGGAGAAGGGGGGCGTGGGGGAAGTGCCCCGGTCCGGGGGTTATCTGTCTCCGAAGACGGTGCGGTGCCAGTCCTTGCGGGCCACCGCGGTGGTGTCGAACATGACGTGCTTGACCTGGGTGTACTCGTCCAGCGAGTACTGGGACATGTCCTTGCCGTAGCCGGACGCCTTGTAGCCGCCGTGCGGCATCTCGCTGATGATCGGGATGTGGTCGTTGACCCACACGCACCCGGCCGCGATCTCCCGGGTGGCGCGCAGCGAGCGGTGCACGTTGCTCGTCCAGGCGGAGGCGGCCAGGCCGTAGGGGGTGTCGTTGGCCAGCCGGATGCCCTCGTCGTCGCCGTCGAAGGGGAGCACGACCAGCACCGGGCCGAAGACCTCTCCCTGGACGACCTCGCTGTCCTGGGCGGCACCGGTGATCAGGGTGGGCGGGTAGTACGCGCCCCGGGTGAGGTCGTGGCCGTCGTGGCCCTTCTGCGGCACCCGGCCGCCGGTGACGACGGTGGCGTAGCCGCGGGCACGCTCCACGAAGCCGGCCACCCGGTCCCGGTGGGTGTACGAGACCAGCGGGCCGAGGTCGGTGTGCGGGTTCAGCGGGTCGCCGATCCGGATCGCCGCGAACAGCTCGGCCACCCCCGCCACGAAGGCGTCGTACAGCGGGCGCTGGACGTACGCGCGGGTGGCGGCGGTGCAGTCCTGGCCGCCGTTGATCAGCGAGGCGGCGACGGCGCCGTGCACGGCGGCGTCCAGGTCGGCGTCGTCGAAGACCACGAACGGGGCCTTGCCGCCGAGCTCCAGGTGGGTGCGCTTGACGCTCGCGGTGGCGATCTCGGCGACCCGCCTGCCGACCGCGGTGGAGCCGGTGAAGGAGACCATCGCGACGTCCGGGTGCCCGACCAGGTGCTCGCCGGCGGTCCGGCCGGCGCCGGTGACCACGTTGACCACGCCGTCCGGGATGCCCGCCGCCGTGCACGCCTCGGCGAACATCAGCGAGGTCAGCGGGGTCAGTTCGGCGGGCTTGAGGACGATGGTGTTGCCCGCGGCGATCGCCGGGAGGATCTTCCAGGCGGCCATCTGCAGCGGGTAGTTCCACGGCGAGATCGAGCCGACGACGCCGACCGCCTCGCGCCGCACGTACGAGGTGTGGTCGCCGGAGTACTCCCCCGCCGCCTTGCCCTCCAGGTTGCGGGCGGCGCCGGCGAAGAACGCGGCGTTGTCGATGGTGCCGGGGACGTCGAACTCGGTGGCCAGCTTGACCGGCTTGCCGGTCTGCGCGGTCTCCACCCGGGCGAGGTCGCCGCAGGCGTCGGTCAGCACGGCAGCCAGCCGGGTGAGCGCCTCGGAGCGCGCCCCGGGAGTGGCCGAGGACCAGCCGGGCAGGGCCGCCCTCGCGGCGGCGACGGCCGCGTCGACGTCCTCGGTGGTGGCCAGGGCGACCTGCTCGACCACGCTGCCGTCGGCGGGGTTGACGACCTGGAAGGGCTCGCCGCGCCCCCGGGTCCGGCGGCCCGCGATGTGCTGCGCCCCGGCGCCGAAGTCGGTCAGGTCCATCTGGTTCCTCCAAGTGCCGGTGGTACGACTGAGCGACGGAGCGCCGCCTCCGAGGTGGGGCTCTGCGGGGGCGGGAGTCCGTCCTGTCGATCATCGGGGTTGCGCGATCCTGGCAGTCCGGCTGGCACCGGACAAGGGATTCCACGGTTGCGTTCCGGTCACCGCGACGGAATCCGGCGTGGGGTCGGTTTTCCGCCACAGCCGACCCGCTGACCATGCCCGGTGCCGCCGGGGCGTGACAAGGGTCACTGCGACAATCTCGACACGAAGGGCCTTACAGGGTGCAAGGGTCCCGGCAGGGCGACAGGTCGTCGCGGGGATGGATGATTCACCTGACACTCTGATCACCCCGTCCCCACTCCGGCCCCCCGGCCATGGAGGCCCGCGATGCTCCCCACCGTCGCCCGAGTACTCGACCTGGAGGTGATGCGGCGCGGCCTCCCCCAGGTCGTGGCCGGCGCCGACCACCTGGAGCGGCCGGTCCGCTGGGTCCACGTCAGCGAACTGCCCGACGTCGCCGGGATGCTCCGGGGCGGCGAGCTGGTGCTGACCACCGGCATCGCGCTGCCCGAGGACCGCGCGGGCCTGGCCCGCTACGTCCACGACCTGGACGAGGTCGGGGTGGCCGGCCTGGTCGTCGAGTTCGGGCGGCGCTACTTCGACGCGCTCCCCCGCGCCCTGGTGAACGCCGCCGAACAGCGCGGGCTGCCGCTGATCACGCTCCGCCGCGAGCTGCGGTTCGTCGCCGTCACCGAGGCCGTGCACGCCCTGGTGGTCAACGCCCAGTTGGAGCAGCTGCGCGTGTCGGAGTCCGTCCACCAGGTCTTCAACGAGCTGGTGGTGGAGGGCGCCGAGCCTCCCGAGGTGATCCGGCAGGTGGCCCGGATGGCGGGCGGGCCGGTCGTCCTGGAGAACCTGGCCCACCAGGTGCTCGCCCACGACGCCGCCGGGCGTCCGGAGGCCGAGGTACTGGAGGACTGGGAGCGCCGCTCGCGCGGGGTCCGTCCGGCCGGACGGACCGGCCACGACCCGCGCAGCGGCTGGCTGGTCACCACCGTCGGCGCCCGCGGCCAGGACTGGGGCCGGCTGGTGCTGGTCCAGGATCCCGGCCCGCTGCCCGAGGGCGAGGCCCACCCGCACACCATGCTGCTGGAGCGCGGCGCCTCCGCGCTGGCACTCAACCGGCTGGTGGTCCGCGACCGGGAGAGCCTGGAGCGGCAGACCCACCGCACCCTGCTCTCCGGCATCCTCACCCACGCGCTGACCGTCTCCGAGGCGGCGCTGCGCGCCCAGGCGCTCGGCGTCCCGCTGGAGGGCCGCCGGCTGGTCGGCGTGGTGCTGCGGCAGCGGCGCGGGCCGATCCCGGCCGCGCTGGAGGCCCAGGCCCGGCTGCGCGACTTCACCGAGCTGGCCGCGGGCGCGGTCCGGGCCTGCCGGCTCTCCGCGCTGGTCGGCGCGCTGGACGACGAGGCCGTCGGACTGCTGATCGCGCTCGGCCCCCAGCAGGACGAGCACGCCGCGCTGGACTCCCTCTCGGCCGCCCTGCGCCGGATGTCCGCCGAGGCCGGCCGGGAGGGCGCCGACCCGGCGGGTCCGGTGGTCGCCGTCGGTTCATCGGTCGGCTCGGTCCGCGACGCCCGGCGCACCCTGCTGGAGGCCACCCAGGTCGCCGACGCCGCCCTGCACGACGTGCCCGGCGGCGGCCGCAGCTCCTCCTACTACCGGCTGCCGGACGTGCGGCTGCGCGGCCTGCTCCACCTGCTGCGCGACGACGCCCGGCTGCAGACCTACGTGGAGCGCGAGCTGGGCCCGCTGCTGGCGCACGACGCCGAGCACAACGGCCAGTTGGTGCAGATGCTGCGGATCTACCTGGAGCAGGGCCGGAACAAGTCGGCCGCGGCGGACGCCGCGCACCTGTCCCGGCCGTCCTTCTACGACCGGCTGCACAAGGTCGAGCGGATCCTCGGCGTCGACCTCGACCAGGTCGAGTCCTGCCTCTCCCTGCACGTCGCCCTGCTCGCCCTGGACGCCGTGCGGCGCTAGCGGTGGCGCGCCCGCGCGGTCCTCCCGTCCGCGGTCGGCACGCCCCGCGTCCTCACACCCCGGTGATGCGCCCCCAGACCTTGTGCAGTCGGGGCCGCTCGGCCGAGGTGACGTCGCGCATGGTGCGCAGCCGGGCGCGCATCTCCTCGGTCGGGAAGACCAGCGGGTTCTCGGCGAGTTCGGCCTTCTCCTTGTCGCCGCTGGCCGCCAGTACCTCGCGGGCGGCCGGCACCGGACAGATGTACTGGACGAACGCGGCGAGCTCCGCGGCCACCTCGGGCCGGTAGTAGTAGTCGACCAGCAGCTCGGCATTGCGCTTGTGGACGGCGCGGTTGGGGATCATCAGGCTCTCCGCCCACAGCTCGCCGCCCTCCTCCGGCACCACGAACTCGATGTCCGGGTTCTCGGCGGTGAGCTGGACCGCGTCGCCGGAGTAGGCCTGGCAGGCGAGCGCCGCGCCGGAGGCGAGGTCGCTGGTGTAGTCGTTGCCGGTGAAGCGGCGGACGTGGCCGGTGTCCACCATCTTCTGCACCAGGTCCATCGCCTTGTCCGCGTCGTCGTCGGTGAACGCCGCGATGTCCGCGCCCTGGGAGAGCATCAGCAGCCCGAGCGCCTCGTCCAGGCCGGCGAACAGCGTGACCCGCCCCTTGAGGTCGGGCGCCCACAGGTCGGCGGTGGACCTGATCTCCCGGCCGAGGGCCTTGCGGTTGTACGCGATGCCGGTGATCCCGGACTGCCACGGCACGCTGCGCCGGCGCCCGGGGTCGAAAGCCGGGTTCGCGAGCTGCGGGTCCAGGTTGGCGCCGACGTTGGGGAGGTTGGCCCGGTCCATGGCCTGCACCCAGCCCAGCGAGACGTACCGGCCGGCCATCCAGTCGCTGATCACCATCAGGTCGCGGCCGGGGTCGGCACCCTGGGTGAGCACCGGGCTGATCTTGCCGAAGAACTCGTCGTTGTCGTTGATGTCCTCGGTGTAGGCGACCTCGATCCCGCTCTGCTCACTGAAGGCGTCCAGGGTCGGGCGCCCGCCCCGGTCGTCGGTGTCGATGTACTGCGTCCAGTTGGAGAAGACGAGCCGCTTGTCGCTCTCCGACCGGTCCGGTGCCGAGCGGCGGTCCTCGGCGACGTACGCGGACGGGATCCCGCAGCCGGTCAGCGTGCCGGCACCGAGCAGCGTGGCCCCGCCGAGCACGGAACGCCGGCGCAGGGAGAGCGGGTTGGACGGACGACGGGTCAGGGTGGAGCTGCTGGGCATGGGGAACCTTCCGGAGCGTGGGACGGCCCCGGACACACGCACGGGTGCCCGGGGCCGTCCTGGTAGGTACGTCAGACAGTGTGCGCGTCGGTGAGCGACAGCACCTCGTCCAGCACCGCGAGGCCGGTCTTGGCCTCCTCCTCGGTGACGGTGCACGGCGGGACGACGTGGAAGCGGTTCATGTTGACGAACGGCCAGAGCCCGCGCTGCTTGCAGGCGGCGGCCAGCTCGGCCATCGGCGCGTTGGCGGCACCGGCGGCGTTGTACGGCACCAGCGGCTCGCGGGTCCCGCGGTCCTTCACCAGGTCGAGCGCCCAGAACACGCCCAGGCCGCGGACCTCGCCGATCGACGGGTGCCGCTCGGCCAGCTCGCGCAGGCCGGGGCCGAGCACGGTCTCGCCGATGTGCTTGGCGTTCTCGACGATGCCCTCCTCCGCCATCGTGTCGATGGTCGCCACCGCGGAGGCGCAGGCCAGCGGGTGGCCGGAGTAGGTGAGCCCGCCGGGGAAGGCGCGCTCGGCGAAGGTGGCCGCGATCTCGGCGCTGATCGCCACGCCGCCCAGCGGCACGTAGCCGGAGTTGACGCCCTTGGCGAAGGTCAGCAGGTCCGGGGTGACGCCCCAGTGGTCGGCGGCGAACCACTCGCCGGTGCGGCCGAAGCCGGCCATCACCTCGTCGAGGATGAACACGATGCCGTGGCGGTCGCAGATCTCCCGCACCCCGGCCAGGTAGCCGGGCGGCGGGACCAGGACGCCCGCAGTGCCGACCACGGTCTCCAGGATGACCGCCGCGACGGTGCCCGGCCCCTCGAACGCGATCACCTCCTCCAGGTGCCGCAGCGCGCGCTCGCACTCCTGCGCCTCGTTCTCGGCGTGGAAGTTGGAGCGGTAGGCGTACGGGCCCCAGAAGTGCACCACGCCGGAGACACCGGTCTCGTTGGCCCAGCGCCGCGGGTCGCCGGTGAGGGCGATCGCGTTGGCGGTGGCGCCGTGGTACGAGCGGTAGGTGGAGAGGACCTTCTGCCGGCCGGTGTGCAGCCGGGCCAGCCGGATGGCGTTCTCGTTGGCCTCGGCGCCGCCGTTGGTGAAGAAGACCTTGTCCAGGTCGCCCGGGGTGCGCTCGGCGATCAACCGGGCGGCCTCGCTGCGCGACTCGACCGCGAAGCCGGGCGCGATGGTGCAGAGCTTCGCCGCCTGCTCCTGGATCGCCGCGACCACCTTCGGGTGCTGGTGGCCGATGTTGGTGTTGACCAGCTGCGAGGAGAAGTCCAGGTAGCGGTTGCCGTCGTAGTCCCAGAAGTACGAGCCCTCGGCGCCGGCCACCGCGAGGGGGTCGATCAGCGCCTGGGCGGACCACGAGTGGAAGACGTGCGCGCGGTCGGCGGCCTTTACGGCCTGGCCGGCGGCTGAGTCAGCGGTGGGGATGCTCATGCCGGTAAGGCTAGGGCGGGCCGACCGCGAAGTGCAGATCCATCCTGTCAGTCGGTCGCGCGATCCGTCGACAGGGTGCAAAGGCACAGGGCCCGGGTCGGAAGGACCCGGGCCCTGTGGTCGGTTCGTACGACGCGCAGCACGCCCTGAACTCACCGGATCGCGGTCATACCCCACCGATCGGTCATGACCCGCTGGATCGCGGTCATACCCCACCGATCGGTCACGACCCGCTGGATCGCGGTCATACCCCACCGATCGGTCATGACCCGCTAGATCGCGGTCATGACGTGCTTCACGCGGGTGTAGTCCTCGAAGCCGTACGCCGACAGGTCCTTGCCGTAGCCGGACTTCTTGAAGCCGCCGTGCGGCATCTCGGCGACCAGCGGGATGTGGGTGTTGATCCAGACGCAGCCGAAGTCCAGGCGGCGCGACATCCGCATGGCGCGGGCGTGGTCCTTGGTCCACACCGAGGAGGCCAGCGCGAACTCGACGCCGTTGGCGTACTCGACGGCCTGCTCCTCGTCGGTGAACTTCTGCACGGTGATGACCGGGCCGAAGACCTCGTTCTGGATGATCTCGTCGTCCTGGTTCAGGCCGGAGACGACGGTCGGGGCGTAGAAGTAGCCCTTGTCGCCGACCCGGTGGCCACCGGCCTCGACCTTGGCGTGGGCGGGCAGCCGCTCGATGAAGCCGCTGACCTGCTGCAGCTGGTTGGCGTTGTTCAGCGGGCCGTACAGCACGTCCTCGTCGTCCACGCCACCGGTCTTGGTCTCGGCCGCGGCCTTGGCCAGCGCCTCGACGAAGGCGTCGTGGATCGACTCGTGCACCAGCACGCGGGTGGCGGCGGTGCAGTCCTGGCCGGCGTTGAAGTAGCCGGCCACCGAGATGCCCTCGACGGCCTCGGCGATGTCGGCGTCGTCGAAGACCACGACGGGGGCCTTGCCGCCCAGCTCCAGGTGGACGCGCTTGACGTCCTTGGAGGCCGACTCGGCGACCTGGATGCCGGCCCGGACCGAACCGGTGATGGAGGCCATCGCCGGGGTCTTGTGCTCGACCATCAGCTTGCCGCTCTCGCGGTCGCCGCAGATGACGTTGAAGACGCCGGCCGGCAGGTCCAGGTCCTTGAGGACGCCGCCGATGATCTCGGCGAGCAGCACGGTGGAGGCCGGGGTGGTGTCCGAGGGCTTCAGGACGACGGCGTTGCCCGCGGCGAGGGCCGGGGCGAACTTCCAGACGGCCATCATCATCGGGTAGTTCCACGGCGCGACCTGGGCGCAGACGCCGACCGGCTCGCGGCGGACGATCGAGGTCATCCCGTCCATGTACTCACCGGCGGCCTTGCCCTCCAGCAGGCGGGCGGCACCGGCGAAGAAGCGGATCTGGTCCACCATCGGGCCGATCTCCTCGGAGAGGGTCAGCGCGCGGGGCTTGCCGGTGTTGCGCACCTCGACGTCGACGATCTCGTCGGCCCGGGCCTCGACCGCGTCGGCGATCTTGAGCAGCAGCTTCTGCCGGGTGCTCGGGGTGGCGTCCCGCCAGATCGGGAACGCGGCGGCGGCGGAGGCCATGGCGGCGTCCACGTCCGCGGCGCCGGACAGCGGCGACGTCGCGTACACCTCGCCGGTGGTCGGGTCGACGATGTCGAGCGTGCGGCCGTCAGCCGCGTCGACGAACTCACCGTTGATGTAGTTGCGCAGCGTGCGAAGGTCGCTCACGGATCTCTCCTCGGTCTGGGCCTGCGGCATTGCAGATTCCGGCGCCATGGTACGTCGGCAGATCCGACGCACGAAGGGTGCCGAGTGGACGGCCCCGAATCGGCGCGGTCCACTGGTGGCGGTACGCACGGCACCTCGCGGGGCCGCGCGCGTACCGTGCCAGGGTAGCCGCAGGACTGCTGGTATCGACAGGGTAAGTGCGCGCAAGCAATGAAATCCGTACGTGTCATCCGGGATCACGACGAAATCAGCAGCTTCCACACTTGCGAACGCGGGAGCGATCAGGCACAGTGGCCGCGTGGCCAACCGCGACCGGAACGCCAGCGTTCCCCTCGACGCCGCCTCCAAGGCGATCATCGAGCAGCTCCAGGAGGACGGGCGCCGCCCGTACGCCGCCATCGGCAAGGCCGTCGGCCTGTCCGAGGCAGCCGTACGACAGCGCGT
Organism: Kitasatospora sp. NPDC048545; assembly: GCF_040651155.1. Classification (NCBI taxonomy): domain Bacteria; kingdom Bacillati; phylum Actinomycetota; class Actinomycetes; order Kitasatosporales; family Streptomycetaceae; genus Kitasatospora; species Kitasatospora sp. NPDC048545. The sequence goes on along the minus strand of NZ_JBEZIQ010000037.1, from coordinate 82,492 downwards.
CCAGAAGCTGCTCGACCAGGGCGTGATGCAGATCGTCGCCGTCACGGACCCGCTCACCGTCGGCTTCACCCGCCAGGCGATGGTCGGGATCCGGGTCGAGGGTGACATCGAGCCCGTCGCCGACGCGCTGGCCGCCCTCGACGAGGTCGACTACGTCGTCTGCACCGCAGGCTCGTTCGATCTCCTGGCCGAACTGGTCTGCGAGGACGACGAGCACCTGCTCGAACTGATCAACAAGCGCATCCGCGCGCTTCCCGGCGTGCGGAGCACCGAGAGCTTCGTTTACCTGAAGCTCCGGAAACAGACCTACACCTGGGGCACCCGATGACAGCCGACCCGGCGCAGAAGGACCTTTCCAAGACCGCCTACGACCACCTGTGGATGCACTTCACCCGCATGTCGTCGTACGAGAACTCCCCCGTGCCGACGATCGTCAGGGGCGAGGGCACCTACGTCTGGGACGACAAGGGGCGGAAGTACCTCGACGGCCTCGCCGGCCTGTTCGTCGTCCAGGCCGGTCACGGCCGCGAGGAGCTCGCCGAGGCCGCCGCCAAGCAGGCCAAGGAGCTCGCCTTCTTCCCGGTGTGGAGCTACGCCCACCCGAAGGCCGTCGAGCTGGCCGAGCGCCTGGCCAACTACGCCCCCGGCGACCTGAACAAGGTCTTCTTCTCCACCGGTGGCGGCGAGGCCGTCGAGACCGCCTGGAAGCTCGCCAAGCAGTACTTCAAGCTGACCGGCAAGCCGACCAAGTACAAGGTCATCTCCCGCGCCGTCGCCTACCACGGCACCCCGCAGGGCGCGCTGTCCATCACCGGCCTGCCGGGCCTGAAGGCCCCGTTCGAGCCGCTGGTGCCGGGCACCCACAAGGCCCCGAACACCAACATCTACCGCGCCCCGGCCTTCCTCGAGGGCCCGGACGGCACGGTCGACCCCGAGGCGTACGGCCGCTGGTGCGCCGACGAGATCGAGGTCGCCATCCTCAACGAGGGCGCCGAGACCGTCGCCGCCGTCTTCGTCGAGCCGGTGCAGAACGCCGGCGGCTGCTTCCCGCCGCCGCCCGGGTACTTCCAGCGCCTGCGCGAGATCTGCGACCGCCACGACGTGCTGCTGGTCTCGGACGAGGTCATCTGCGCCTTCGGCCGCCTCGGCACCATGTTCGGCGCCGACAAGTTCGGCTACCAGCCCGACATGATCACCTGCGCCAAGGGCATGACCTCGGGCTACTCCCCGATCGGCGCCACGATCATCTCGGACCGCCTCGCCGAGCCGTTCTACAAGGGCGACAACACCTTCCTGCACGGCTACACCTTCGGCGGCCACCCGGTCTCCTCCGCCGTGGCGCTGGCCAACCTCGACATCTTCGAGCGCGAGGGCCTGAACCAGCGCGTCCTCGACAACGAGGCCGCCTTCCTGGGCACCCTGGACAAGCTGCGCGACCTGCCGATCGTCGGCGACGTCCGCGGCAACGGGTACTTCTACGGCATCGAGCTCGTGAAGGACAAGGTCACCAAGGAGTCGTTCAACGACGACGAGGTGGAGCGCGTGCTCTACGGCTTCCTGTCGAAGGCCCTCTTCGACAACGGCCTGTACTGCCGCGCCGACGACCGTGGCGACCCGGTCATCCAGCTGGCCCCGCCGCTGATCTCCGACCAGTCGACCTTCGACGAGATCGAGCAGATCCTGCGGACCAGCCTCACCGACGCGTGGGCGAAGATCTGACCTCCTGATCCTCCTTCCCCACCCTCCGCCGAAGGGCGGCCCCGCTCCCCGCGGGGCCGCCCTTCGGCGTCCCCACGCCGGAACACCGCGGTCGTACGACCAAACCGGAACATCACAGTCACAGGACCAAACATGCCTGAATGCGGGTGATTTGCCCGTGATGGACCAGTGCGCCGCAACCGCGCCCCGCCCCGGTCGTTCTAATCTGACGACTGTCATATCCCTGCGGCTCCCAGGATGGAACCTCATGTCAGCGGCACCGCCTGACAACGACGTGCTGTGGGCCCGAGGGATCGTCAAGTCCCATCACGGCACCCCCGCCCTGCGCGGCATCTCGATCGGCGTCCGCGAGGGCGAGGTCCTCGCCGTCACCGGCCCGCGCGGCTCCGGCAAGAGCACCCTGCTGGGCTGCCTCTCCGCCCAGCTCCCGGTCGACGACGGCGAGGTCTGGTTCAACAGCGCCCCCGTGCACACCCTCACCCGGGCCGGCCGCGAACGACTGCGCCGCGACCGTTTCGGCTTCGTCGGCTCCGAACCGCACCTGGTCCCCGAGCTCACCGCCCGCGAGAACGTCGCCCTCCCGCTGCTGCTCGCCGGGGCCGGCAACAAGGCCGCCTACACCGCCGCCGACGAGTGGCTGGAGCGCCTCGACGTCGGCGACTTCGCCAAGCAGCGCCCCGACTGGCTGGTCCAGAGCCAGTGCCAGCGCGTCGCCGTCGCCCGCGCCCTGGCCCCGCTGCCGCCCGTCGTCTTCGCCGACGACCCCACCGCCCCGCTGCACCGCGAGGCTGCCGACCAGGTCCTGCGGATACTGACCAGTGCGGCCCGCTCGCACCAGCTCACCCTCGTCCTGGCCACCCACGACCCCGAGCTCGTCCGGTTCGCGGACCGCGCCGTCGCCCTCGTCGACGGACGGCTCGCCGCCCCCGCCGCCCCCGTCCCGCGCGGCCCCGCCGCGTCCGGAGCCTCCGGAGCGTCCGCCGTCACGGCCACCCGCCGCTGACGACGCCGAGCCGCTGAAAGAGTCGACGTGTTCTATCTCCGTCTGGCCCGGGGCTACCGGGTGCCCGACCTCGGCCGCTGGCTGCTCACCGCGCTGGCCGCCGCCGTGGTCGCCGCCTTCCTGCTGCGCTCCCTCGGCCGGGCGATGAGCGGCCCGCTCGGCGGCACCGACCCCCTGGTCCGGCTGCTCTGGTGCCTCCCCCCGCTCGCCGCCGTCGCCTGGTTCGCGGCCGTCGCCGCCCGCGCGGTACCCGCCCGGCGCCCCGAGCGGATCGCCGGCCTCACCGCCGCCGGCGCCGGCTCCCGCCGGATCCGGACCCTGATCGCAGGCGAGGTCGCCCTCGCCTGCACCCTCGGCAGCGTGCTCACCCTGCTGGTCTTCCTGGTGCTGCGCAACGACATCGCCGGGCCCTCGCTCGCCCCCGACCTCGGCATGGGCGTGCCCCTGCCGGCCGCAGCGCCCGTCACCCTGCTCGCCCTGGTCCCGCTCACCGCCGGCACCGCCGCGGCCTGCGCCGTCTCCGTCACCGAGCACCTGCCCGGCGGCCGTGCCCGCCGCGGCACCGGTTTCGGCGCCTGGCGGATCGCCCTGCCGGTCGGCCTCGGCGTGATCGGCACCGCCCTCGAACTCATCGCCCTGCGGCCCGGCGCCGCCGTCGACGGCCGCCCGGTCCACCTGCCCGCCGGGCTCGGCACCACCAGCACCGCCGCACTCGGCGGCTGGGCCGCGAGCGCCCTCGGCCTCGCCCTGCTCACCGGCCCCCTCCTGGCCTGGACCGGACGACTGCTCGCCCTCGGCCGGCCCACCCCGCTGCGGCTGCTCGCCGGACGCGGCCTCACCGCCCAGGCCCCGCGCCTCGGCGCGCCGCTGGCCGTCCTCACCCTCGCCGTCGCGCTGGTGCTCACCACCATCCGCTACTGGATCGGCACCCCCGGCAGCGCCGACGCGCTGCCCGCCGTCGAGGCCTGCCTGGTGCTCGGCTGCGCGGCCGCCGCCGTGGCCACCCGGCTGGCCGAGGTGCGCTCCGACCGCCGGAACGTCACCGACGCGCTGCTGCGCCTCGGTGCCTCGCCCCGGCTGCTGTTCGGCGCCGTCGCGCTGCGCACCCTGGCGGTCGGCACCGCACTGCTGCTGACCGGCGGGGCGACCGCCGCACTGGCGGCCGCCGGCCTGCGCTGACCTCCGGACTAACCCGCTGCGGCGAGCTGGCCGCAGGCGCCGTCGATCTCCTGGCCTCGGGTGTCGCGGACGGTCGTCGGCACGCCGTGCGACTGCAGCCGGCGGACGAACTCGCGCTCGTCCTCGGGCCGGGAGGCGGTCCACTTGGAACCCGGAGTCGGGTTCAGCGGGATCAGGTTGACGTGCACCCGGCGGTTCTTGATCAGCCGGCCGAGCAGGTCGGCACGCCAGGCCTGGTCGTTGATGTCCTTGATCAGCGCGTACTCGATGGAGATCCGGCGACCGGACTTCTCCGCGTAGTTCCAGGCCGCGTCCAGCACCTCGGCGACCTTCCACCGGGTGTTCACCGGCACCAGCTCGTCGCGCAGCTCGTCGTCCGGGGCGTGCAGGGACAGCGCCAGGCGGCAGCTGAGCCCCTCGTCCGCGAAACGGTGCATCGCCGGGACGAGCCCGACGGTCGACACCGTGATGCCGCGCTGGGACAGGCCGAAGCCGTCCGGCGCCGGGTCGGTCAGCCGACGGATCGAGGCCAGCACCCGGTTGTAGTTCGCCAGCGGCTCGCCCATGCCCATGAAGACCACGTTGGACAGCCGCGCCTCGCCGCCCGGGATCTCACCGGACTTCAGCGAGCGCATCCCGGCCGCGATCTGCTCGACGATCTCGCCGGTGGAGAGGTTGCGGGTCAGTCCGGCCTGGCCGGTCGCGCAGAACGGGCAGTTCATGCCGCAGCCGGCCTGCGAGCTGATGCACATGGTGACCCGGTCCGGGTAGCGCATCAGCACGGACTCCACGAGCGTGCCGTCGAAGAGCTTCCACAGCGTCTTGCGGGTCGCGTCGTCGTCGCACGAGACGTGCCGCACCACCGACATCAGCTCGGGCAGCAGGCTCCCGGTGAGCTTCTCCCGGCTGGCGGCGGGGATGTCCGTCCAGCTCTCCGGGTCGTTCGACATCCGGCCGAAGTAGTGGTTGGAGAGCTGCTTGGCGCGGAACGGCTGCTCGCCCAGCTCGGCGACGGCCTCCTTGCGCTCGGCGGGGCTCAGATCGGCGAGGTGTCGCGGGGGCTTGGCGCCGCGCGGCGCGACAAAGGTGAGTTCTCCGGGCTTAGGCATGGTTGTTCCAGTGTCGCAGACGCGCGGGGGCCCCGGACGCCAGGCGTCCGGGGCCCTCCTTCGTGCACGTGGGGCGGGTCAGCTGCCGACGAAGGCCGCCAGCAGCAGCCAGACCACCGGAGCGGTCGGCAGGAGCGAGTCCAGCCGGTCCATGATGCCGCCGTGGCCGGGCAGCAGCGTGCCCATGTCCTTGATCCCGAGGTCGCGCTTGATCATCGACTCGCCCAGGTCGCCAAGCGTCGCGGTGACCGCCGCGCAGCCACCCAGGATCAGGCCCTGCCACCAGCTGCCGTCGTCAATGATCAGTTGCATCAGCACCGCGCCCGCCAGCATCGACAGGGCGATGCCGCCGGCCAGGCCTTCGCGGGTCTTGCCGGGGCTGATCGTCGGGGCCAGCTTGGTCCGGCCGAACTTGTAGCCCACGGCGTAGGCGCCGGTGTCGCTGCAGATCGTGACGATCAGGAAGAGCACGATCCGCTGGGGGCCGTCGTCGGCCGCCAGCATCATCGCCACGAAGGTGGCCAGGAACGGCACGTAGAAGGCGGTGAACACCCCTGCCGTTATGTCCCGCAGGTAGTCCTCCGGTGGCTCGGCCATCCGCCAGACCATCACCGCCAGCCCGGTCAGCGCGAGCGAGGCCGCGGCCCACTGGACCCCGGACCAGTAGCCGGTGGCAACCATGGCGATGCCGCCCACTACCAGCGGGATCAGCGGTGCCTTGATCTGCTTGCGCTCGGCGAGCCGGCTGGTCAGCTCCCAGATGCCGACCGCGACCGCGGCCATCACGACGACCAGGAACAACGCCTTCACCACGAACAGCGAGGCGACGATCACCGCGCCGAGGCCGACCCCGACGCCTATGGCGGCCTGGAGGTTACGGCCACCGCGCTGCTTGCGCGGCTGCGGCTGCGGGTCGGGCTGGGCGGCCACGGGTGTCTCCTGCCCTGGGTGGGACGACGGCACGAAGTGGGGATGCCCGGCCGCCGGGTGGCTGAGCGGCGGCGCGGGGTGCACCGGTGCCCCCGGGTGCGGCGGGCTGCCCGGGGCGGGGGCGGTGTCGTCGGGTATCGCGCGCAGCACGACCGTCTCCGTCACACCGGGCGGCGCGGCCTCGGGCTGCTCGTCCCGGAACAGCGGCCCGCTCAGCCGGCCGGCCTCCCTGGCCAGCCCCGCGGCGGGGTCGGCCGGGCCACCGGGAGCGGGGCGGCGGGGCTGACCGGGCTGACCGGGCTGACCGGGCTGACCGCCCGAGGAGGCCGGGCCGTGACCGGTCGGCCGGGTGCGGCCGGGCACACCGGGGGGCGGGCCGGGGTCGGCCGGTACGGGAGGCATGACCTGAGTCTCCTCCGCGTCGCCGCCCCAGTACACCGGAGGCTGCTGCGAGTGATCCGAACGGAGGCCCCGGCCGGCCGGGACGGCACCCGGCGCGCCCGGGGGCACCATCGGGCCGCCCGGGTGGCCGGGGTGTCCCTGGACCGGCGCCGGCGGCTCGCCGTACCCCGGCGCCGGGTGGGCCGGGGTACGGGGTGCCTGCTGCTGCGGGTGCGGCGCCGGGCGGTAGGGCTGGAACTGCTGGTCGGACGGGCCCCAGTAGCCAGGGGCGTCAGGGGCGTCGTTCATCAGACCTCGAGCAGCTCGGATTCCTTGTGCTTCAGCAGCTCGTCGACCTGGGCCACGTACTTGGCCGTGGTGTCGTCGAGCTCCTTCTCGCCGCGGCGGCCGTCGTCCTCGCCGACCTCGCCGTCCTTGACGAGCTTGTCGATGGCGTCCTTGGCCTTGCGGCGCACGGCCCGGATCGAGACCTTGGCGTCCTCGCCCTTGGTCCGGGCGATCTTGATGAACTCCCGGCGGCGCTCCTCGGTCAGCTCGGGCAGCACCACGCGGATGATGGAACCGTCGTTCGACGGGTTGACGCCCAGGTCGGAGTCGCGGATCGCCTGCTCGATGGCCTTCAGCGCGGTCTTGTCGAACGGCGAGACGACCGCCATCCGGGGCTCCGGCACCGAGAACGAGGCCAGCTGGTTGATCGGCGTGATGGCGCCGTAGTACTCCGCGACGATCTTGGCGAACATCGCCGGGTGCGCGCGGCCGGTGCGGATGGCCGCGAGGTCGTCCTTGGCGACGCCGACGGCCTTCTCCATCTTCTCCTCGGCCTCGAGGAGGGTCTCTTCGATCACTGTGGTCTCCCTGTCCGGTTCATCTGCTGTTGTTCCGACCGGTGCCGGCGCGGTCGCCGGTCGCGGCTCCCGCGCCGTTCCGTACAACTGGTTGCTGCTCAGGCCCGGACAGAATCCTGGCTGATGAGTGTGCCGATCTTCTCACTCTTCACCGCACGCGCGATATTGCCCTCCGCCAGCAGTTCGAAGACCAGCATCGGGAGGTTGTTGTCCTTGCACAGCGTGATCGCGGTGAGGTCGGCGACCTTGAGGTCGCGCGCGATGACCTCGGAGTACTCCAGCGCGTCGAACTTGACCGCGTCCGGGTTGGTCCGCGGGTCGGAGTCGTAGACGCCGTCCACGCCGTTCTTGCCCATCAGCAGGACGTCGGCGTGGATCTCCAGCGCGCGCTGGACGGCCGTGGTGTCGGTGGAGAAGTACGGCATGCCCATACCCGCGCCGAAGATCACCACGCGGCCCTTCTCCAGGTGCCGGACGGCCCGCAGCGGCAGGTACGGCTCCGCGACCTGGCCCATGGTGATGGCGGTCTGGACCCGGGTCTCGATGCCTTCCTTGACCAGGAAGTCCTGCAGCGCCAGGCAGTTCATGACGGTGCCGAGCATGCCCATGTAGTCGGAGCGGGCCCGGTCCATCCCGCGGACCTGCAGCTCGGCGCCCCGGAAGAAGTTGCCTCCGCCGATGACCACCGCGACCTCGGTACCGGCGCGGACGACCGTGGCGATCTCCCGGGCGATCGCGTGCACGACGTCCGGGTCGACGCCGAGCCCGCCACCACCGGCGAAGGCTTCACCGGACAGCTTGAGCAGCACCCGGCGGCGCGAGCCGTCCTTGGGGTCCTGCGCGGTCTCCTGCGTCTCCTGCATGGACTTCTCCTTTTTGCACCTACTGGTCACAGGCGCGGGTGTGCGGATGCCCCGCCTGCGCGTACACGCGAGGAGGCCACTGCCGCGGGAACCGGTTCGGTGTCCTGCACGGCAATGGCCTCCTCGTCGTTCATGGTGCCGACGCGAGCCCGCCCGTGGGCGGTTGGCGCTGGGTGAGCCCGTTCGGCGTTCCGCCCGCCCTGGTCAGCGGGCGGGGGCGGTTCCCAGCCTAAAGGGACCGGGGACCAGGTGGAACGTGGCTCAGGCGCCGACGCGGAAGCGGGCGAAGCGCTTGAGGGCGACGCCGTTCTCCTCGAGGACCTTGGCGACGGTCTTCTTGTTGTCCTTGGCGAAGGCCTGCTCCAGGACGGAGTGCTCCTTCACGAAGCCGGTGACGCGACCCTCGACGATCTTCGGCAGGGCGGCCTCGGGCTTGCCCTCCTCGCGAGCGGTGGCCTCGGCGACGCGGCGCTCGTTCTCGAGGTCCTCGGCCGGGATGTCCTCGCGGGACAGGTACTTCGGGGCGAAGGCGGCGATGTGCTGCGCGACGTCCTTGGCGACCTCGGCGTTCTCCTTGTCCAGCTCGACCAGGACGCCGACGGCCGGCGGCAGGTCGGGGCTGGTCTTGTGCAGGTAGACCGCGACGAAGCCGTCACCGGCGAACTGGGCGAAGCGACGGAAGACGATCTTCTCGCCCAGGGTCGCGTTGGCCTCGTCCACGAACTGCTGGACGGTCTTGCCGGCCTCGATCTCGGAAGCCAGGGCGGCGTCCAGGTCGGCCGGGACGGTCTTGGCGACGTGGGCGGCGATGGCGTCGGCGACCTGGACGAAGTTGTCACCCTTGGCGACGAAGTCCGTCTCGCAGTTCAGCTCGACCAGGACGCCGGACTTCTTGTCCTCGGCGATCAGGGCGGCGACGGCGCCGTTGGAGGCGTCACGGCCCTCGCGCTTGGCAACGCCCTTCTGGCCCTTGATGCGCAGGAGCTCGACGGCCTTCTCGACGTTGCCCTCGGCCTCGTCCAGGGCCTTCTTGCAGTCCATCATGCCGGCGCCGGTGAGCTCACGGAGCTTCTTGACGTCCGCGGCGGTGAAGTTCGCCATGGTGTGAATCTCTTCTCGCGTCTCGCGTGTCTGCGTGGGGATGCGCCGGGACCGATGGTTCGGTCCCGGCGCGGGAGAGAGGGGCACCTACCGGCGTCGTACCGGTGGGTGCCCCTCACCCTTGGTACGTCAGGCCTGCTCGGCCGGCGCCTCGGCGGCGGGAGCCTCGGCAGCGGGAGCCTCGGCAGCGGGGGCCTCGGCGGCCGGATCCTCGGCGGCGGGGGCCTCGGCGGCGGCGGGGGCCTCCTCGGCCTTCTTCTCGCCCTCGATGAGGTCCTTCTCCCAGTCGGCCAGCGGCTGGTCGGCGCCCGGCTCGGCCTTCGCGTCGCCCTTGGCGACACCGGCGCGGGACTTCAGGCCCTCGGCGACGGCGTCGGCGATCACGCGGGTCAGCAGGGTGACGGAGCGGATCGCGTCGTCGTTGCCCGGGATCTTGTAGTCGACCTCGTCGGGGTCACAGTTGGTGTCGAGGATGGCGACGACCGGGATGTTGAGCTTCCGGGCCTCGCCGACCGCGATGTGCTCCTTCTTGGTGTCCACGATCCAGACGGCGCTGGGAACACGCTGCATGTCGCGGATACCGCCGAGGGTCTTCTCCAGCTTGTCGTGCTCGCGCTGGAGGACCAGGAGCTCCTTCTTGGTGAGGCCGGAACCGGCCACGTCCGAGAAGTCCAGCTCGCCGAGCTCCTTGAGGCGCTGCAGACGCTTGTAGACGGTCGAGAAGTTGGTCAGCATGCCGCCGAGCCAGCGCTGGTTCACGTAGGGCATGCCCACGCGGGTGGCCTGCTCGGCGATGGCCTCCTGGGCCTGCTTCTTCGTGCCGACGAAGAGGACGCTGCCGCCGTGGGCAACGGTCTCCTTGATGAACTCGAAGGCGCGGTCGATGTAGTTCAGCGACTGCAGGAGGTCGATGATGTAGATGCCGTTGCGCTCCGTGATGATGAAGCGCTTCATCTTCGGGTTCCAGCGGCGGGTCTGGTGACCGAAGTGGACGCCGCTCTCCAGCAGCTCCCGCATCGTGACGACGGCCATAGCCGTGCTCCTCAGGTGTTACGGCCCGGCGGTGGCGGCTCGTCGCAGTGACGACCGTCCGCAGCCGGGTCAGGCTCGGTTTCCGTGGCGGCCAGGTGACAGCCACGCCTGACGCCCCGAACGTGCCGAGCCGCTTTCCACCCGCTCGGCCGGGGCCGGTCGGGCTCGGCGGACCGAGCGGCACTCGCACCTGGCGGGGCCGCGGAAGAACCGTGTCCGACCACCGGTGGCGGGGCGTGCGAAGTCGACCCGGCGGACCGGGTCGCGTGTGAAGTGTACGGGAAGCGCCGAGCGGCGGGCGACTTCACGAGCGGCCGGGGGCCTGCCGGGGACCTGGGAAGAGTCCGGGATCGGCCCGGACGGGCGGGTCGGCGCAGGGCGGCGGCGAGTGCCGCCCGCGGGCGCCCCGGCCGGTTCCGGTGGCGTGCGGGAGCGTGCGTGCGCCGGTCGGCTGCCTGCCCGCGGATCGTCACCGGTATGCCGCACATACACCGGATGGCGGCGCCCGTACACCCGCCGGAGGGACGGCGATCGGGCACGGGGGCGGTTTGTCCACAGGAATCCGGATGCGGGTGGTGCGGCCGCGGGCGGACGGCCAACCTTCGCGCATGACTGCTCGTGCGTGGTTCGTCGGAATTCGGGGGCTGGTCGCCGTGGGGGTGGTGCTGGGGGTGGTGGGGGCACTCGGGGTGCCCCGGGCCGGGGCCGCCGGGGTGACGGACCCGGCGGGACTACGGGCGGGAACGCAAGCGGGCACAAGGGGGGTGGCCGGGGCCGGGGCTGGGGCGGTGGGGGCCACGGCGGGTGCGGCGGGCGGCTCCGGCGGGGGACCCGGCCGGAGCGGCACACGGGCCTGGCCGGTGGGCGGAGCCCCCGGACTCCTGGGACGGTTCGAACCGCCGACCGCGCCCTGGGCCGCCGGGCACCGGGGCGTGGACCTCGCCGCCGAGCCCGGGGCGGAGGTACGGGTGGCGGCCGCCGGGGTGATCGCGTTCTCCGGATCGGTGGCCGGGCGTCCGGTGGTGACCGTCTCCCACCCCGGTTCGGGGTCTCCCCCGCTCCGGACCACCTACCTACCGGTCACCGGCTCCCTCCCGGTCGGCACCGCGGTAGCCGCCGGACAGGTGATCGGCCGGCTCGCCCCGGAGGGACGGCACTGCACCGCAGGCGACTGCCTGCACTGGGGGCTGCTGCGCGGACGCCGCTACCTGGACCCGCTGACCCTGTTCGGCACAGGCCGGGCCCGCCTGCTGCCGCTGGGCCCCGGGCCGGCGAACGACGGACGGCCGACGGGCGGCTGACGCGCGGCGAGCGGCGGGGCGTCGGTCAGCAGCGGGGCGTCGGTGGGCAGCGGGGCGTCGGTCAGCGGCAGGCGGCCGTCGAGCTACCGGCCGACGAGCGATCGGCCGACAACGGGCAGCCGGTCGGTCAGGCCCGGTCGATCAGGCCCGGTCGGTCAGGCACTGCCGGTCACGCTCGGCTCAGGCCGTGCAGCGCGAGGGCGACGGCGGCATCCGCGATCTCCTCGGGGTTCTCGGCCAGGCACCCGGTGCGCTCACCCGCGACCGCCTGCTCGGCTCGACGGACGGCGGCCTCCACCACGCCCTGCAACAGCGCCGCGGCGAGCCGGGGCCGTTCGTGGCCCAGGTCCTCCAGCGCCCGAACGACCAGACCGGCCAGCCTGCCGTGCGCCGCCCGGATCCGCTCGCGCGCGGCCCCGTCGAGCTCCAGCGCCGAGATCGCCACGACCGCGCGGTGACGCGGGTCGGCTGCCAGCGCCAGCTGGCCCCGGACGTACGCCTCGATCCGCTCGGCGGCAGTGTCGCGGCTCTCCATCCCGGCCTCGATCTCGGCGGCCCAGAGCGGGAAGTCCACCTCGCAGAGCGCCTCGACCACGGCGGCGCGGGAGCGGAAGTACTCGTAGACCGAGGAGCGCGCCAGCCCCGTCCGCGCGGCGAGCGCGGGGAAGGTCAGCGCCTCCTTGCCGCCCTCGGTGAGCAGGCTGCGGGCAGCGTCGAGGAGGGCTGCGCGCTGCAGCTGGCGATGCTCGGCCACCGTGGCCGCTCGGATCTTCGGCACGCTCCCACTGTACGGAGCCCTACCGACGGCTGATAAGGCGCCGCGCATGAGGAGCCGGCACGGCCCGGCCGCGCGGCCCGCCGGGCGGCCGGGCCGGGCGGGCGAACCCTGCTGCGCCGGACGCCCGGGACCGGGGGCGTGCGTGCGGGCCGGGGCCGGCGGGCCTGCGGACGGGCGGGCACACGGACAGACGGGCGAGCGGCCCGCGGACCACCGGGCGGGTGCGGCTCCGAGCCCCCGCGCTACCGAACGTCCGAGAGCTTGGCGCGCAGCTGGAGGACGGACTTGGTGTGGATCTGGCTCACCCGACTCTCCGTCACCCCCAGCACCTGTCCGATCTCGGCGAGGGTGAGGCCCTCGTAGTAGTAGAGCGTCACCACGGTCTTCTCCCGCTCGGGGAGGGTGTTGACGGCCTGGGCCAGCAGCCTGCGCAGCTCGCGGTCCTCGGCCACCTCGACCGGGTTGTCCGCGCCGTGGTCCTCCAGGGTGTCCATCAGGCTCAGCCGGTCGCCACCCTCCCCTACCGGGTGGAGCAGCTCATCCAGGGCCACCACATTGGCGAGCGACAGCTGGCTGAAGATGGCGTGCAGGTCCTCGATCGCGATGCCCATCTCCGCCGCGACCTCGGGATCGTGCGGCGTCCGGCGCAGCCGGGCCTCCAGCGTCGCGTACGTCCGCTCGACGGCTTTCGCCTTCTGCCGCACCGAGCGCGGGATCCAGTCCAGGGCGCGCAGCTCGTCGATGATCGCGCCGCGGATCCTGCTGATCGCGTAGGTCTCGAACTTGATGGCGCGGTCGATGTCGAACTTCTCGATCGCGTCGATCAGCCCGAAGACCCCGGAGGAGACGAAGTCCGCCTGCTCGACGTTGGAGGGCAGGCCGACCCCGACCCGGCCCGCCACGTACTTGACGAGTGGTGAGTAGTGGAGGATCAGCTGCTCGCGCAGTCGCTGGTCGCTGCTCTCCTTGTAGGAGCGCCAGAGTTCCTCGAGCGCGCTGCGCCCCTGGGCCGCGGTGTCCCGCCCGGCCCGTCCGGCGTCCTCGGGTGAGCCGGCCGGCGCGCCGACGGGTACGTCCGCCGGCGCGTCAGCGGCCCGGACCGCCTCGGCACCCCGGGCCGTGTCCGCGGGCTGGCCCGGGACCACCGTCGGCCGGCCGCCCTGACGAGACAGGCCTCCCATCGTCCCCGCCGACTTGGGCGGGAACTCGGTCGCGGGGCGCCGCTCGGTCCGCGGCCCTCCCGAGGACCGAGCGCCACCGGTCACTCTGTGTCCGGGAATGTGTGTGGGCATGCGTTGGTCTGCGCCGTTCTGCCGAGTCATGTGCTGATAGGGAAGGCATGTGGAGCGTAGCGTGACCGACTCGCTGCAAAGCGCTACCACCACTCGGTCGTCCCCCGATCCGGTGGCGTTGACTCACCGGATCCGGGCACGCGAGCGGAAGAACCGGATCAGCAGGTCAGCCGGGCGGTTCGGACACGCCCTCCCCCGGCGCACGCCTGTTCTCCGTCCGGATACTCACCTCCTCCGCACCATGCGCCAGTGCGCGCCGTGTCGCTCGACGTAGCCGAGCGAGCCCAACTCGTAGAGCCGCTGGAGCACTTCGTCCGGCGGGAGGCCGGACTGACGGGCCAGCCGCTCGACCGGCGCGCCCGCTGCCGTCGCCGGCACGGCCTCCAGGACCCGGGCCACCGGAGGCTCCAGCAGGTCGCGCGGCAGCACCGGCCCGCTGCGCTGCGGGGCCAGGTCGTCCCCGATCGCTCCGATCAGCTCGGTGATCTCGGCCGCGTCGGTGACCAGGGTGGCGGCGCCGCTGCGGATCAGGGCGTGCACCCCGGCCGAGAGCTCCGAGGTCACCGGGCCGGCGACGCCCATGGTGTGGCGGTTGAGGTCCCGCGCCCGCCTGGCCGTGCTCAGGGCTCCGCTGCGGACGGCCGCCTCGACCACCACGGTGCCCCGGGTGAGTGCCGCGATGACCCGGTTCCTGAGGACGAAGCGGAACCGGTTCGGGTGCTCGCCGGGCGGGAGTTCACTGATCAGCAGGCCCTGGACGCCGATCCGCCGGATCAGTTCGGCGTTCCCCTTCGGGTAGGGCACGTCGACCCCGCAGGCCAGCACCGCCACGGTCATCCCGCCGACGGCGAGCGCGCCGCGGTGGGCTGCCGCGTCGATCCCGTAGGCGGCTCCGGACACCACGACCCAGCCGCGCTCGGCGAGTTGGGCCGACAGCTCTCCGGCGACGTGGGCGCCGTACGCCGTGCAGGCCCGGGAGCCCACCACCGAGACCGAGCGCAGCGCGAGCAGCCTCAGCGAGCCGGTGCCCGTCGTCCAGAGACCGACGGGGCGCCCGTCTCCCAGGTCGTCGAGTTGGCTGGGCCATTCCGTGTCCCCCGGAATGATGAACCGTCCGCCGGCGCGCCGTACCCGTTTCAGGTCCGTCTCCGGGTCCAGCCCCGGGAGTCTCGCCTGGTAACCGGCCAGCCGGGCGGAATCCAGCCCCGGGTGGTCCGGCACCGTCCCGTCCCGGATCGCCCGGACCACGTCGACGGCGGGGAGCCGGCCGAGCCAGCGGCCGACCACCGCGTCCCCGGGTTCGCTGAGCCGGCAGAGCAGGGCGCGGGCCAGGCGCTCGGGCTCGGTCGCCGCCGCGGGGCCCGCAGGGCCTGTGGTGCCCGCAGGGACGGTGGTGCCCGCAGGGACGGTGGTGCCGACGGTACCGGTGGGGTCGGCGGTGGCCCCGACCACGTCGTGGGGGTGTCCCACCTGCTGCGTCATGTCCCGTCCTCCGTCCGCTCCGCGGGCTCCTCTGGTGCCCCCCGCCGACCCACGTCCGGCGGGCCGCCGCGCTGGGCCGGGATGCCCCCGAGCCTGCCGAAGGTCCGCTCGATCGGCGGCAGCCCCTGCTCCACCCCGGTGCGCAGGACCAGGGCCGTGCGCACGTCCCGCCGGTCCGGCCGGTCGCGACCGGCGAGGTCGGCGACCGTCCAGGCGACCCGGAGCACCCGGTCCAGGCCCCGGGCGGTCAACACCCCCCGTTCCAGCTGGCGTGAGACGTCGTTGAGCGCGCCGGGCGCGAGCTGCCAGCGCGTGCGCAACTCGTGGCCCGGGACCTCCGCGTTGGTCCGCCACGGGGTGTTCGCCAGCCGGGCCGCCGCCCGCTCCCGTGCGGCCCGCACCCGGGCCGCGACGGTTTCGGTGCTCTCCGCCGTGGCGTCCCGCTCCATGAGTTCGATCCTCGTCACCGGGGCGACCTGGACCTGGAGGTCGACCCGGTCGAGCAGCGGCCCGGAGAGCCGCCCCTGGTAGCGGTTGACCATCACCGGCGTGCACTCGCAGCCCTCGCCGCGCCGGGAGTGCCGACCACACGGACAGGGGTTGGCGGCCAGGCAGAGGAGGAAGCGGGCCGGGAGCCGGAGCGATCCGGCCGAACGGGCGATCACCACCTCGCCCGACTCCAGCGGCTGGCGCAGCGCGTCGAGCACCCGGACCGGGAACTCCGGCGCCTCGTCCAGGAACAGCACGCCTCGGTGGGCCAGCGAGACCGCGCCCGGCCTCGGCAGTCCGCTGCCGCCGCCGACGATCGCGGGCATCGTGGTGGAGTGGTGCGGGGCGCAGTAGGGCGCGGTGTCGATCAGCGGCCGACCGACCGGGAGCAGGCCCGCCACCGAGTGCACGGCCGTGACCTCCAGTGCCTCCTTCTGCGTCAGCGGCGGGAGCAGCGCGGGCAGTCGCTCCGCCAGCATGGTCTTGCCCGCGCCGGGCGGGCCCTTCAGGTAGAGGTGGTGTCCTCCGGCGGCGGCGATCTCCAGGGCTCGCCGTGCTTCGTACTGGCCGGCCACGTCGGCCATGTCGAGGCGGGAGGCCTTGTCCTCGGAGAGGCCCCGCACACTCGCGCAGGGCAGCATCAGCCCGGCCATCAGCGGATCCGGCCGGCCCCCGACCGGGTCGGGCGGCTCCTCCGGCGCCGTCCCGCCGGTCAGGATCGCGACCAGTTGGCGCAGGCTGCGGACGCCGATGACCGTGACCCCGGGGACGAGCGAGGCCTCGGGCGCGGTCTGCTCGGCGACCACGACCCGTTCGTAGCCGGCTTCGGCGGCCGCCAGCACCGACGGCAGCACCCCGCGGACCGGCCGCACCCGGCCGTCCAGCCCCAGCTCGCCGATGATCAGCAGGTCGGCGATGGCGGAGGGGTCGAGCCGCTCGGCGGCGGCCAGCACGGCGCAGGCCACCGCGAGGTCGAAGCCGCTACCGCTCTTGGGCACCGAGGCGGGGCTGAGGCCGACCGTCAGCTTGCGCTGGGGCCAGGCCTCGCCGCTGTTCACCACCGCGGCGCGGACCCGGTCTCGGGCCTCGGTGAGCGCCTTGTCGGGCAGGCCGACCAGGGTGAACGCGGCCACCCCGGGCTCCAGATCGGCCTGGACCTCGACGATCACCCCGTCGACGCCGACCAGCGCGACGGAACAGGTACGGGCGAAGGCCATCTCAGACCACCCCCCGCAGGTGGTCGACCAGGGCCGCACCCCGCGCCCGGTTGACCACGGCGACCAGGTCGATCCGCACCCCGCCCGGCGGGGCGGGGGGCCAGTGCGGATCCGTCGGCGCCACCTCGTCGTCGGCCCCGGCCAGCCGGGCGAAATGACCGGGCCAGCGCTCGGCCATCCAACGCTCGGCGAGGCGTTGCAGCCGGGCCGCCTTGGCCCGGTCGATGGCTTCGGTGGGCTGTTGGAAGCTCCGCTCGGAGCGGGTCTTCACCTCGCAGACCGCCACGGTGTCGCCGTCGAGGGCGACGATGTCCAGCTCGCCCTCGACGCAGCGCCAGTTGCGGTCCAGGATGCGGAGCCCGGCCTCGGTGAGGCGGCGGGCGGCGACCCGTTCCCCGTAGCGGCCGAGCCCGGTCCTGGTGCTGCGGGCCGGGTTGCCGCGGTCCGGGGTACCGGGCGACTCCTTCCCGGCTGCGGCCGTGTCCGGTACGGCCTGGTCCTGCACGACGGTGTGCTGCATGGTGACCACCTCCGCCGAGGAGGCTGCACCACCGCGCCCGTCCGGGCCCGGACTTTCCGTTTCCCTGTGGATAACCCGGGCCTGTGGACAACTCCTGTCACCCGCAGGGGTGAGAAGCCCCGATCCCGCGAAATTCGGCTGGACAACACGGGACGGAGTCGTCCAACGTCAGTTCCCGAAGCCGGACTCGTCCGAGGGCAGCTCCAGGTCGCTCTTCGCGAGTTCCTCGATGTTCACGTCCTTGAAGGTCAGCACCCGGACCTTGCGGACGAACCGGGCCGGCCGGTACATGTCCCAGACCCACGCATCCGCCATCGACACCTCGAAGAACACCTCGCCCTGGACCGAGTGCACCTGCAGCTCGTAGTCGTTGGTGAGGTAGAACCGTCGCTCGGTCTCGATCACGTACTTGAACAGGCCGACGACGTCCCGGTACTCCCGGTAGAGCTTGAGCTCCATCTCGGTCTCGTACTTCTCGAGATCTTCGGCACTCATCCAGGCGTCCCCTCAACTTGTCACGTCCACCCATTGTGGACCACCGCACCCACGGTCAGAGCCGTACCGGATCCACCGGCGGGCCCTCGACCAGCAGCCGTTCCAGGAAGTCCGCCAGGCCGGCCGGATACACCGTCTCGCCGGTCCCCCTCAGTTCCTCGACAGTCCACCAGCGCGCCGCGAGCAGCTGGGCGTGCTCGTCCGCGCCCGTGTCGGAGTGGTCCAGGGCCGGGTCCGTCTCCGTGGTCCGGGCCAGGTGGAACCACTGCTCCTGCTCGTAGCGCTGTCCCCGAAAGGAGAACGACACCGTGCCGTACGCCACCAAGGGCCCCAGGTCCACGCCCCGCAAGCCGGTCTCCTCCGCGAGCTCGCGCTCGGCGGCCTCGCGCACGTCCTCTCCGGCTTCCAAGCCGCCTCCGGGCGTGAACCACCACGTCTCCCCGGGGACCGCCGGGTCGGTGCCCAGGAAGAGGAGGATGCGGTCCAGCCCGTCCAGCAACAGGATCCGCGCCGCCCTGCGGCGCTGTGCTGTCATGGCGGCGCTCCACGCTCCTTCCGTTCGCATCGGTGGCACTACCGATCCTGCCACCCGGCGCCCCCGTCCGGGGCGATGTTCGGCAGAGCGGCCCGCACCGCGACGGCCCCGCTCAGGAGCCGCTCCCCCGGCGGAGCCGGCGGGCCAGGCCGGCCACCCCGCCCACCGCCGACGTCAGCAGGATCAGTGCCGCGCCGGCGACGGTGGCGTAGGCGGCGGGCTCCAGCGGGCCGGGCTTCGACGCCCCCGGCCCCGCGAAGCCGTCGAAGGCGGTGGTCCGGGCGAGCAGGCCCGTCCGGCCGAAGGGCTTCAGGGTGGCCTCGACCCTGGCCTCGACGGCCTCGGCCGGGACGGTCCCGCCGTCGACCTCCAGGTGGGTGCGGGAGTCGAGCGAGCCGACCCGGTTGTCGCCGAGCAGGAACAGCCGGCCCTGCGGCACCGTCACGCTGAACGACTCGCCCTGGCGGCCCTGGGCCGCGAGGTAGGGCTCGTCCACCGGCTGTCCGTTGACCGTCAGGCGGCGGTTGTCCCCGCTGGTGGCGACGGTGTCCCCGCCGACCGCGACCACCCGCTTGACCATGAGCTCGTTGCCGCCCCAGGACTGGTCCCGGAAGACCACCACGTCGCCCCGGCCGACGGCCCCGCCGCCGACCTTGCGGGCAAGCACGGTGTCCCCGATCTGGAGCGTCGGGTGCATCGAGGCGGTGGGGATGTTGTACGGCCGGTAGTCGACCGCGATGAGGGCGAAGCCGCCGATCATCAGCACCAGCCCGAGCGCCAGCGCGACGCCCTGCAGCACTGCGGCGGGCCGGCGGCGCTCACGGGCGGGCGCGGGCGCGCGGTCGGCCGACTGCTCCACGACACTGGTCATCGACACCGTCCACCTCTGGCCGACCGGAGAACACCACTGGCACGCCGGAGGCACCGGCGGGAACGCCGACGGGCCGTGGCACGTCCGAGCAGATTACTCGTCGGTACCACGGCCCGCGCAAGAGCCGGGGGCAACCCGGTGGGGCTCAGGACTCCTACCGGCGCTCCACCCGGCCCCGCACCCGACGCACCAGCGGGAGCAGGGCGACGGCCCCCACCGCACCGGCCACGGGGGGCGCCATCGGCGCGGCCGCAGCCAGGCCCTTCTGGTCGAAGGTGGCCGGCACCGGCAGCGTCGCCCAGTGGTTGATCGGCCAGGCCACCACGAAGGCGCGCCCGATCACGTTGTCCACCGGGACGGTGCCGCCACCCGGCTGGTCCATGTGGAAGCGGGAGTCCAGCGAGTTGGCGCGGTGGTCGCCCATCACCCAGATCCGCCCCTTGGGCACCTTGACCGGCCCGAAGGGGTGGTCACCACAGGGGGTGTTGCCCGGGTAGATGTACGGCTCGTTGAGCGCGACGCCGTTGACCTTGACCGGCCCGTCACCCTCGCACTCGACGGTGTCCCCGCCGACCGCGATGACCCGCTTGATCAGGTCCTTCTCGTTGGCGGACGGCATCAGACCGACGAAGCCGAGCACGTCCTGGACGCCGCGCAGGAAGGAGTTGCTGCTCTGCGAGGTCGGCTCGTCGCTCAGCCAGCCGCCCGGGTCGTGGAAGACCACGACCTCGCCGCGCTCGGGTTCGGCCCCGAACCAGGGGGTCAGCTTGTCGACCAGGACGCGGTCGCCGACCTGCAGCGTGTCCTGCATCGACTCCGACGGAATGGAGAACGCCTGGACGAAGAAGGTCTTGATCACGAGCGCGAGGATCAGCGCGATCCCGACCAGGATCGGCAGTTCCTTCCAGAAGGAGCGCGGCTTGCGCGGCTTGCCCGCAGCCTCCGACTCCGACCCGTCCACCGACCCGGTCTCCGGCTGCGAGGGTTCCGGCGAGTCCTCGGCCCCGGCGCCCTGTTCGTCGGCGGTCTGGGCCGCGGCGTCGTCGACCGCGGCCGAGGGTGCCGACGGCTCGGCGGACCGGGCCGCCCGACGGCCCTGGCCTTCGGGCTCTCCGGCACCCGAGCGGGCGCCGATCACCAAATCCCCCACAACGTCTCCTCCCTGCTGTGCGGACGCCCGCGCGCCCGCGCTCAGAGTGCCGCACAGCGGGCACCACGCTCGCCACGACCATGAACGCCTCAGGGCTGCCCACCGGGGGCTCCCCTGACACCAGCACGGCCTCGACTCGCGGCCGGGAGCACTCCCGGCCGCACCTGCACTTCTCTATCACTCCGGGGCATCCGGCTCGCGGTCCCACACGCGAGGCACGGCCGCTCGGCGGCCGGCACGACTCACTCCGGAGGCCGCCCAGGCCTACGGCCGAGGAACGGAAGGATGCCCAACACACCCATAACGAGCGGAGGTTCCACAGGAACCGGCCCAACGCCCACGGATTCCGCGGCAGTTCCACCGGCCTGGGGAGCCCGGTCGAGAGAGGAGAGTGAACCCGGCACGTCGAGTTGATGGAAGCGGTCCAGCGGCCAGGCGATCACGAACGCTCGACCGACCACGCCGCTCAGCGGGATGGTGCCCTGGCCCGGATTGCCCATGTGGAAGCGGGAGTCGGCGGAGACGTCCCGGTGGTCGCCCATGACCCACAGCCGCCCCTGGGGCACCTTCACCTTGAAGGGCTGCCGAGACGGCGGATTGCCGGGCGCGAGGTAGGTCTCGTCCACCGGGTGTCCGTTGACGCTCAACCGCCCCTGCGCGTCGCAGCACTCGACGGTGTCCCCGCCGACACCGATCACCCGCTTGATCAGGTCCTGCTCGTTGTCGGACGGCAGCAGTCCGACGAAGGTCAGCACCTGCTTGGCCCCGCCCAGTACCGGGCCGTCGTCGGAGGGCTTGTGGTCGTTCTCCAGCCAGCCGCCCGGGTCCTTGAACACCACCACGTCGCCGCGCTGCGGCTCGCTGCCGAACCAGGGGGTCAGCTTGTCCACCAGTACCCGGTCCCCGATCCGGATGGTCTGCTCCATCGAACCCGAGGGGATCACGAACACCTGGATCAGGAAGGTCTTCATCACCAGCGCAACCAGCAGGGCCACCAGGATGATCATCGGGACTTCGCGGACCAGCGACCGCTTGCGCCGACGGGCCGCCCGCCGGGCGCTGCGGCGGCGCTCGGCCCGGCCGCGCACCGCCGGGGCACCCGCCGGCCCGGCATCCTCCGGCCCCCGGTCGTCCGGCTCGCGGTCGTCCGGCTCGCGGGTCGGGCGGTCGGCGGTCCGGCCCCTACCCCTGGTTCCCATGACCACCCGTCCCCGCAGTCGCGGCGAAGGCCGCGGGCCGGTCGAGACCGGTCCAGCGCGAGAACGGGTAGACCACCCAGTCCGCCCGGCCGATCACCTTGTCCTCGGGCACGAAGCCACCGCCGGGCTCGCCGAGGTGGTCGCGGGAGTCACGGGAGGCGCTGCGGTGGTCGCCCATCACCCACAGTTCGCCGGCCGGCACCACCACGTCGAAGGCCACGCTCGACGGGTCGTCCCCCGGCGCCAGGTAGGAGGTCTCGTCCACCGGCACGCCGTTGACCGTGATCGGCGTGCCCGGGCCGGTGCTCGTCACCCGGTCGCCGCCGACGCCGATCACGCGCTTGACGTACACGGTGTCCCCGGCCGGGGCCAGCCCGAGGTCCTTGGCGAGCGAACGCGCGCCGTCCCAGAAGCCCTGCGGCTTCGCCGACTCCCGCAGGAAGGAGCCCGTCCCGTCGAAGACCACCACGTCGCCCCGCCGGGGGTGACCGCCGAAGGCGTACGCGAGCTGGTTCGCGACCAGCCGGTCACCCGGGCGCAGGGTGTTCTCCATCGATCCGGAGGGCACCGCGAACGGACGCGCGACGAAGGCGTTCACGAGGAGCAAGGCCGTCAGGCAGATCCCCGCCAACAGCAGCAGGTCGCGCGAGCGCGAGTGGCCGGACTCCTCGTCCTCCTCCGAGCCCTCGGCGGCGTCCCCGGGCACGGCGGGGGTACCGGTCGCCGCCTCCTCGGGAACGCCCTCGGAGGTACCTGCGGGAACACCTGCGAGAACACCCGCGCGAGCGCCTCCGGGAGCCCCGGGGCCGTCCGCCGCGGGCCGGGAAGCGGGCCCGGAAACGGCCTCGGAAGCGGGCCCGGAAGCGGAAACGACCGCGGACCGCGACAGCGAGTCCGCACCGGTGGGTGCGGGACTGCTGTCGCGGTCCGCGGGTGGTTCGTGCGTGCTCATCGGGGGGTGAGCCTACCTTGCGGTCGTTCGCCTCCCGTGAGCGCTCCGATCCCCCGGCGAGGCCGGGGGCCGGTGGATCAGCGGTCGCGCTTCTCCTTGATCTTCGCGGCCTTGCCGCGGAGGTCACGCAGGTAGTACAGCTTGGCGCGGCGAACCGCACCGCGGGTCACGACCTCGATCTTCTCGACGACCGGGGTGTGCACCGGGAAGGTGCGCTCAACGCCGACGTTGAAGCTGACCTTGCGAACGGTGAAGGTCTCACCGATGCCGGCGCCGTGGCGGCGGATGACGACGCCCTGGAAGACCTGGACACGGGAGCGGTTGCCCTCGATGACCCGGACGTGGACCTTCAGGGTGTCACCGGCGCGGAAGGCCGGGATGTCGCTACGCAGCGAGGCCGCGTCGACAGCAGCGAGCTTGTTGCTCATGTTGCTCTCCATCGCAGGCGCCACGGGCCGCCCACGGAAAATCGTCACAATGGGGTTCGCTGCGGGCCGCATCGGCTGACGGCGATCCCCCCGTGGCGAGGGCGCCGGTCCACGTGCCCCCTACGGGAGGGGACCAGCGACAGACAGCAGCGGCCTATTCTTCCACATCGACGGCCGTGGACCGAAATCGGCCGAGCCGCTCGTCCCAGGCCAGGCCGAGGATGCCGAGCGCCTCCCGGTCCTTCTTGTCGAAGGCGCCGTGCTGCCAGCGCTCGACCAGGTCGGAACGGTTCGCCAGGGTGCGGGCGAAGGCCTGCTCGCGCCGCCAGCGGGCGATCTTGCCGTGGTTGCCGCTGAGCAGCACGTCCGGCACGGTGCGGCCGCGCCACTCGGCGGGCTTGGTGTAGACCGGGCCCTCCAGCAGGTCGGCCATCGCGCCCGGTGCGAACGAGTCATCGCGGTGGGACTCGGCGTTGCCGAGCACCCCGGGCAGCAGCCGGGCGATCGCCTCGACCATCACCAGCACCGCGACCTCGCCGCCGGCCAGCACGTAGTCGCCGATCGAGGCCTCGACCACCGGCATCCGGGTGGCCGCCTCCTCGATCACCCGGCGGTCGATGCCCTCGTACCGCGCCGGGGTGAAGGCCAGCCAGGGGCGGCCGGCCAGCTCCTGGGCGAGTTCCTGGGTGAACGGGCGCCCGCTCGGCGTCGGCACGACGAGGGTGGGCACCTCGCCAGCGGGCCCGCCGGCGACCACCGCGTCCAGGGCCTCGCCCCACGGCTCGGGCTTCATCACCATGCCGGGGCCGCCGCCGTACGGGCTGTCGTCCACCGTGCGGTGCACGTCGTGGGTCCACTCGCGCAGGTCGTGGACGTGCACGTCCAGCTGGCCGCGCGCACGGGCCTTGCCGACCAGCGAGATGTCCAGCGGCTCCAGGTACTCCGGGAAGATCGTGACGACGTCGATCCGCATGCCGCTCCGGACGCCGCCGTCCTCCTCGACACCGACGGTCACTGCGACGCCTCCGGACCCTCGGCGCGATCGGCACCCTCGGCGCCCGCCGGCCCCTCGGAGCCATCCGGGGCGTCGGCGTCCTCCGGACCGTCGGCGTCCTCGGCCGCGGACGTACCGGCGACCTCGGCCAGGTCGGGGTCGATCAGCCCGGCGGGCGGGGTGATCACCGCTCGCTGGTTCTCCAGGTCGATGGTCGGCACGATCTGGCTGACGAAGGGCACCAGCACCTCCGTCCCATCGGCCTTCTTCACCATGAGCAGGTCGTGGTACGGGAGGTGGACGACCTCGGTCAGCTCGCCGACCGGGGTGCCGTCGAGCAGGACCACG
The DNA here is from genome assembly GCF_040651155.1 of Kitasatospora sp. NPDC048545. Classification (NCBI taxonomy): domain Bacteria; kingdom Bacillati; phylum Actinomycetota; class Actinomycetes; order Kitasatosporales; family Streptomycetaceae; genus Kitasatospora; species Kitasatospora sp. NPDC048545. The sequence goes on along the minus strand of NZ_JBEZIQ010000037.1, from coordinate 58,258 downwards.
TCCAGGCCGATCAGCTGGTGGTCGTAGAACTCCTCGGGATCGTCTGGGCGCTCCTCCGGGTCGACCTCGGCGATGAGCAGTGTGCCCCGGAGGGCCTCGGCCGCGTTGCGGTCCTTCACGCCGGCGAAGCGCAGCAGCAGCCGCCCGCTGTGCACCCGGCCGGACTCGATGGTCAGCGGCCCGGCCGACGCGGGGTCGGTGAGCAGGACGGCACCCGGGCCGAGCCGGAGCTCCGGCTCGTCGGTGCGGACCTCGACGCTGACGTCCCCCCTGATGCCGTGGGCACGGCCGATCCTGCCGACGACGAGCTGCACGGTGATCGTTCTCCTGGAGTTCCTGAGCCGAAACGAAGAGCCCGACGGAATGCGTAGGGCCGGTGCGAAGGGCTGGTGCGGTCGGGTGGTACGAGGTGGAGCTGGGGTGGAGCTGGGTGGAGCTGGGTGGTGCAGCGACCATCGTTGCCGCGGAGCGCGGCACGCAGTGGTGCCGCGCCGGGGTGGTTCGGGAAACGAGAAAAGGCCGACCGGGACGACATGCGTCCCGGTCGGCCCCAAGCCCTGACGGCTGAACGAGCAGCTGCGTCAGCGAATGTTGTCCACGTCGACCAGGTCGACCCGGACGTTGCGACCGCCGAGGGCGCCGACCACGGTGCGCAGAGCGCGCGCCGTGCGGCCGCCCCGGCCGATCACCTTGCCGAGGTCATCGGGGTGCACTCGCACCTCGATGGTGTTGCCCCGACGCAGGTTGCGCGAACGCACCTGCACCTCGTCGGGGTGCTCGACGATGCCCTTCACCAAGTGGTCGAGGGCGTCCTCGATCACGCTCAGGCCTCGGCGGCGGCGTCGGCCTCGGCCTCGGCCTTGTCCGACTTCTTGGCCTTCGGGGTGATGGCGACACCGGTGGTGGCGTCCTCGAAGCCGGCGACGGCCTTGGCGAACAGGTGCGAGAAGTCCTCGACCTTCGGCTCCGCGACCTTCAGCGGCGCCGGAGCCGGCAGGCCCTTGAACTTCTGCCAGTCGCCGGTCAGCTTGAGGATGGCGAGCACCGGCTCGGTCGGCTGGGCGCCGACGGACAGCCAGTACTGGGCGCGGTCGGTGTCGACCTCGATCTTCGAGGGGTTGTAGGTCGGCTGGTAGATGCCGATCTCCTCGATCGCGCGACCGTCACGCTTGGTGCGCGAGTCGGCGACGACGATGCGGTAGTGCGGGGAGCGAATCTTGCCGAGACGCTTCAGCTTGATCTTGACTGCCACGGGAGTGGATTCTCCTGGAGTTGACGTGGGTGAGCGGCCCTGCCATCGCGTGGGGTTGCGGGGTGGACCGTTCAAGGGACACGCCAGCCGTAGGAGAGAGGGGTCCTGCCCGGCTGCCGAGTACTCAGCTGTCCATTCTGCCACACCGGCGAGAACCGCCTGAACACGGGCCCGGGAGCCGATCAGGGCTCGACCGGGAGCCCCCGCTCCCGGTCCAGCCACGGACTCACCGCTGTACCGCTCTGTCGTTGTCCCGCCCGGGGCGCCCGGGGCGCCCCCGTGGCCCCCGTGACACTCGTGGCGCCGAGGACGCTCGTGGCACCCGTGGCGCCAGGGGTGCCCGTGACGCCGTCACCACTGTGCCGTTGCCCTGCTCCGCCGTGCGACCGTCCCGCCGCACGGCGCGTACGCGCTCACGCGCCTGTCGTACCGCCCGCTCCGGCCGGACCGCTGCCCGCACAGCAGCCCGCCGGTCGCCGACCACTTACGCGATCTTGAACGGCTGCTGGCACGCGCCGCAGACGATGGACGCCTGCGCGAGGACCGACGGCACGACCCGGACGTTGCGTCCGCAGCCGCAGACCGCCTTGACCCGGACGCCGCCCCCGGAGGAGCCGTGCCGGGCGGCCGGGCCGCGGAAGGCGCGCGTCGCACCGTCGCCGGCCACCGCTTCCTGGTGCGCCCCAAGGGCGCGGTCCAGACGCTCGATGGTCCCGGCGTAACGCTCCTGGGTCTCCTTGAGCATGGTCACCTGGGAGAAGCCGCTGCTGGCGTGCGGTTCGACCGGGTGCGCCAGACCGAGCTCGGAGGCGAGCATCAGGAAGCGCCGGTTGTGGTAGCGGCCGGCCCGCGAGGTGTCCCGGATGTCCCGGGCCGCGGCCAGACCGTGGGCAGCCTCGTGGAGGAGCCGCTCGAAACCGAGCCGCGTGCCACAGGCCGAGGAGGATTCGCCGATCAGTGCCTCGGGCGAGGCCAGGTCGGGGAGGTCCTGGTGGTAGGCCTGGATGTCGCTCCAGGCGGCGGCCAGTTCGGCCGCGAGGACGAGGGGCTGTGTCGTGCTCACGCTAGACCAACGATGGAGTGCGAGCCGATGTTCCGCATGTTTCCGTTCTCCGGGAATTCACAGGGAACTCCCAGGAATGCGAGGCAGCGCACGAATTGCACGCTCCGGATCTGACGCAAGACCAACCCCCTGCCGGTTTCGGCCCGTCGCAGAGTCGGCGGGCCTGGTGAATTCCGCCCCCGGGGGGCGGGCTGTCGCCCCCAGGACGTACGGCCCGAGGTCCCGCCTGATTGACAGGGCCACGGGCCGTACACCGTACCGCTATTCCGTTAATACCGGGAGTTGACCGGCCAGTAGGGATGTCCGCGTCCGGGAGCCCCCCGGAAGAGTTACCGGATTCTTACCCATCCGCATTCCGGGCAAATGTCGCCGCCAACGGTCATTACCTGCAGGTAACAGACAACCGGCGGACATCCCCGGATCGCGGAAGAGCCGCGAAACACGCTCGGACCCCGACCCGAAACGACCCTGAACGCCCCGGAACGACCCTGAACGGGTTCCGCGACCGCCCCGGGGCCCACCCCGCGACCATGCACCGGAACGGGCCGGGGACCGGTCCGGGAAGCCCGGAACCGCCCCCGACCCGCCGGGAGCCGACGTCAGTACGCGCGGGCGACGATCGCGATGTTGCCGTCCTGGTCGTCCGTCGCCGGTACCGAACCGTCGGCCGCGACGATGCAGCGCACCGTGACGCCCTGCTCGGCCAGCTTGGCCTCGCCCTCGGCGCCGAGGTCGGCCCAGGAGATCCGGCCCCAGCCGGTCGCGGCGGCCTCGACGGCCTCGTCGAGGGTCTTGACGTCGACCGTGCGGGACTCGCGGCGCTCGCGGGACTGGCGCAGCAGCAGCGCCTGGTCCTCCTCCAGGACGCCCGGGAGCAGCTCGGCCAGGGCGTCGATGGCGACCGGCTCCTTGCCGCCCGGGATGCGGCGGGCCAGCATCGCGGTGCCGTTCTCCAGGTCGCGCGGGCCGACCTCGATGCGCAGCGGAACGCCCTTGAGCTCCCAGTCGACGGCACGACGGCCGAACGGGGTCTCGGTGCGGTCGTCGACCACGACGCGGATGCCGACGGCCTCCAGCCGGGCGCCGATCTCGCGGACCTTGGCGATGACCGCGTCGTCGCCCTTGATCGCGAGCACGACGGCCTGGACGGCGGCCAGGCGCGGGGGGACCCGCAGGCCGTTGTCGTCGCCGTGGGACATGATCAGGCCGCCGACCATGCGGGTCGAGACGCCCCAGGAGGTCTGCCAGACGTGCTCGCGCTCGGCGCCCTGCAGCTGGTAGGTGGTGTTGAACGCCTTGGCGAAGTTCTGGCCCAGCTCGTGACTGGTGCCCATCTGCAGCGCCTTGCCGTCGCCCATCATGGCCTCAAGGGTGAGGGTGTTGATGGCGCCGGCGAAGCGCTCCTTGGCGGTCTTGCGGCCGAGCACGACGTCGATGCCGAGCACGTTGGTCATGAAGTCGCCGTAGACCTGGGTGTGGATCATCGACGCGTAGTCACGGGCGTCCTCGTACGTGGCGTGGGCGGTGTGGCCCTCCTGCCAGAGGAACTCGGTGGTGCGCAGGAAGACGCGCGGGCGGAGCTCCCAACGGACCACGTTGGCCCACTGGTTGATCAGCAGGGGCAGGTCGCGGTGGCTCTGCACCCACTTCGAGAAGTACTCGTTGATGATCGTCTCGGAGGTGGGCCGGACGACGACCGGCTCCTCCAGCTGCTTGCCGCCGCCGTGGGTGACCACCGCGAGTTCGGGTGCGAAGCCCTCGACGTGCTCCGCTTCCTTGGTCAGGTAGGACTGCGGGATGAACATCGGGAAGTAGGCGTTCTGCGCGCCGGCCTTCTTGATCCGGGCGTCCATCTCCTGCTGCATCCGCTCCCACAGGCCGTAGCCGTACGGTCGGATGACCATGGTGCCGCGCACCGGACCGTTGTCGGCCAGCTCGGCCTTGTTGATGAGGTCCTGGTACCAGCGCGGGAAGTCTTCCGCCTGAGGGGTGAGAACGGGTGCCTTAGCCATGGGGCGAATGGTACGGGGAGCGACCCCCTGACTTCGAATCGGTATCACACCCTCGGCGGGTGCCGGACGGGCCGCGGGACGGGGGGCGCACCACCGCGACACGCGCGCACCACCCTGCACCCCTCTGGACGCCGGGCCCGACCCGCTGTTCGCTGGAGTGGGGCGGGACTTTGGGGGAGCCGTAGCAGCACACCGAAGGACCGGATGGGAGGCCGCGATGGCTTCAGCTCGGACGACCGGCACGACCGTACGACCGACCGGCGCACGCGCGCACCACCCGCAGGCAGGGGCCGACGGTCCCGCGCGGGCGCGCGACTGGGCGGAGATCCAGGAACGCATGCTGGTGCCGCTCTACGAGGCGGTCCACGACCGGCTGGAGGTCGGCCCGGCGAGCAGCGTGCTCGGCCTGGGCTGCCGGTCCGGGCTGGCGCTGCTGCTCGCCGCCGGGCGGGGCGCACAGGTCGCCGGGCAGGAGCCGCGGGACGAACTGCGCGAGCTGGCCCGCGGCCGTCGGCTGCGGGTGTGCGCCGGGTCCCGGCCGACGGCGGCCGTCCCCCGGTCGGCCCATTCGCTGGTGACGGTTTTCGAGCAGTTGCCCGGTGCCGCCGATCCCGGCCGGGTGGTGGCCGAGGCGGCCCGGCTGACCCTCCCGGGCGGGCACGTGGTGCTCGCCGCCTGGGGACCGCCGGAACGCTGCGAGAGCGCCGCGGTGCTGGACGTGGCCCGGCGGATGGCGGGCCGCACGACCGCGCGCGACCCGTTCGAGCTGAGCGCACCGGGAGCGCTGGAGGACCTGCTCGGCCCGGCCGGCCTACGCCCGGCCGGCAGCGGCCGGGTGAGCTGCCCGTTCGCGTACGCGGACCTCGACAGCGCGGTGCGCGGCCTGCTCTCCACCGGCCTGTTCGAGGCGGCCGAGGAGTTCTCCGGCGCCTCGCTGGTGGCCAAGGAACTGGAGGAGGCGCTGCAGCCGTACCTGCGCGCGGACGGCTCGGTGCGGATGGAGAACCTGTTCCGCTACCTGGTCGCCGAGCGGCCGCGCTAGAAACGCCGACCGGGGGCGCCCGCCACTGTGGCGGGCGCCCCCGGCGACGGGTTCACGCCTGGTCGAGCGGCTTCCCTCCCGGGCCGTCCTCCGAACCGGCCGGACCGGCCGGACCACCCGGACCAGCCGCAGCGCCCCGACCACCCGGACCGCCCTTGGAGCCGCCGGGCGCACCGGACCCGTCGGAACCCCCGGAAGCGCCCCCGGAAGCGCCCCCGGCGGCCTCCTCGGCGGCACCCTCGCGCGGCACCCCCGCCGCCCGGTACGCCTGCTCCTCGTCCAGCGTCTCCGCCTCCAGCAGCGCCGCCGCCAGCGCGTCCAGCCGGTGCCGCTGCTCGGTCAGCAGCCGCACGGCGTCGTCGTAGCACTCGGAGACGATCCGCCGGGCCTCCTCGTCCACCGCGTCCAGCGTGGTCGGCGCGGCGGAGAGCCCGTACGCGCCCTGCGGGTCGGAGGGCACCGCGGTGAGCCGCCCGACCCGCTCGCTCATCCCCCAGCGTCCGGCCATCCCGCGGGCGATGTTGGTGACCTGCTCCAGGTCGCTCTCCGCGCCGGTGGTGATCACCCCGTAGACCACCTGCTCGGCCGCCATGCCGCCGAGCGCGCCGATGATCCGGCCGCGCAGGTAGGGCTCGGTGTACGAGTAGCGGTCGTTCTCGGGCGTGGAGAGGGTGACGCCGAGTGCCCGGCCGCGCGGCACGATGGTGATCTTGCGGACCGGGTCCGCGCCGGGCTGCAGCATGCCCAGCAGCGCGTGCCCGCTCTCGTGGTACGCGGTTCGCTCGCGCTCCTCCTGCGGCATGACCAGGGGCCGCACGGCGCCCAGCTGGACCTTCTCCAGGGCGTCCGAGAGGTCCCGCTCGTTGACCGCGTCCTGGTCGCGCTTGACCGCCAGCAGGGCGGCCTCGTTGACCAGGTTGGCGAGTTCGGCGCCGGTCATCCCCGGGGTGACCTTGGCCAGCTGCCGGAGGTCGGTGCCCCCGGCGAGCGGGACGGTGCGGGTGTGGATGCCCAGGATCGCGGCGCGGCCCTCCCGATCGGGCGGGCTGACGGTGATCCGCCGGTCGAAGCGGCCGGGGCGCAGCAGCGCCGGGTCGAGCACGTCCGACCGGTTGGTCGCGGCGATCACGATGACGCCCTCGGAGCCGGAGAAGCCGTCCATCTCGGTGAGGATCTGGTTGAGCGTCTGCTCGCGCTCGTCGTGGCCGCCCATGCCGCCGCCCGCGCCGCGCTGGCGTCCGATGGTGTCGATCTCGTCGATGAAGATGATCGCCGGGGCGACCTTGCGGGCCTCGGCGAACAGCTCGCGGACCCGGCTGGCGCCGACGCCGACGATCATCTCGATGAACTCGGAGGCGGAGGCGGAGAAGAACGGCACGTCCGCCTCGCCGGCCACGGCCCGGGCCAGCAGGGTCTTGCCGGTGCCGGGCGGCCCGCTCAGCAGCACGCCTCGCGGCATCTTGGCGCCGAGCCTGCGGTACCGGTCGGGGTTCTTCAAGTAGTCGACGACCTCGGTGAGTTCGGCCTCGACCTCGTCGATGCCGGCCACGTCGGCGAAGGTGGTGCGCTTGCCCTGGTCGGCGGTGACCGGCTTGGGCGGCGTCTTGCGTCCCAGCGGCCCGGCGCCGAGGCCGCCGGCCATCCGGCGGGCGAGCAGCACCCAGATGAAGATCAGCAGCAGCATCGGGGCGAGCGACAGCAGCAGGTTGGTGAGGAAGCTGCGCTGCTGGACCGGCGAGGTCGCGGTGACCTCGACGCCCTGCTGCTGCAGCGTGGCCCACAGGTTGTCGTTCGCGAAGGAGGGGCGCTGGGTGTCGAACTCGGTGTAGTCGCCCTTGCCGCCGTCCGGTTTGGGCTGGGCGGTCTTGAGGGTGCCCTCGATCGCGTCGCCCTTGGCGTAGATCTTGGTGATGTTGCCCTTGTTCAGCTGGTTGTTGAACTCGGTGTACGAGATCGTGGTGGCGCCCTCGTTGCCGAAGAAGGACAGCAGCACGTCGGAGATCAGGAACACCACGAGGGCGGTGAGGACGAGACCGGTCCAGCCGCCGGGCATCCGACGGCGGGGCGGTGTCGGGGGCGGGGCACCCTCGGAACGCCAGGGCTGGTCGGGGGTCTGACGCGGCGGCACGGGTTCGGTCACGCGTCGGACGATACGGACAGGTGCTCGGGCGGGCCAACCGCAACGCCGCGCCCGGACACCCGTACGGCCCCGCCGGACGCCTCCCACCAGCGGCTATGCCGAAGCGCCGGGCCACTCCTCGGCGGTCAGGGCGAACCGCTCGTGGTCGCGCCAGTCGCCCTGCAGGAACAGCATCCGCGGCGAGAAGCCCTCGTGCCGGAAGCCCAGTCGCTTGGCCATCGCGACCGAGCGCTCGTTGTCCGGCTGCACGTTGATCTCCAGCCGGTGCAGCCCCAGGCCGCCGGCCGACTGCGGGGCGAAGCAGCGGTCCAGGACCAGCCGCATGCCCTCGGTCATCCGCCCGGTTCCGGCGAACGGCAGGTACGCGTCGTAGCCCAGCGTCGCGTTGCAGAACCGGCTCATCACGATGTTGGCGACGTTCACCTTGCCGACCAGCCCGCCGGTCTTCCCGTCGAGGATCAGGAAGGTGCGCAGGCCGGCGCCCTGGCGCTCCAGCAGCTCGGGCAGCCCGTCGGGCTCGACCGGGTTCCACCGTCCGATGTGGTCGGCGGACCGCCGTACCGCCTCGGCGTACGCGACCGCGTCCTCGGTCCTCGGGGCCCTGATCATCACTCGCATGCCCCCATCATCGGACACGCGATCGGCCCGCCGCCCGGAAACACCGGACGACGGGCCGACCGACATCGGTCAAGCGGGTCGCGGACGGTCCCCGAGCGGGGACCGGACGAACGGGCACCCGGGACACCGCGACCGGGCGCCGTCGGGCACCGCAACCGGACGGCGGCCGACGAGCACCGCGACCGGGCGCGACGGCCGAGGACTACAGCAGGTCCTTGAACTCCTTGGGCAGTTCGAAGTCGGCCGGGCCCTTGCCCGCGCCGAGGCCGAACGCCCCGCCGTCCGCCGCGTCCTGACCGGCGCCGGGGCCGAGCGCGCGGCGCTCGGCGGCCGCGGCCTCCTCCTGCGCCCGCTTCAGCGGGTTGCCGCTCTTGCGCTTGCCCTTGGCCTGCGGGGCCTTCTTGCCGGACTTCTTCGAGCCGCCGCCCATGCCGGGGATCCCCGGCATGCCGGGCATGCCCTTGCCGGAGGCCATCGCGGACATCATCTTGCGGGCGTCGAAGAACCGCTCGACCAGGTTCTTGACCTCGCCGACCTGGACGCCGGAGCCCTTGGCGATGCGGGCCCGGCGGGAGCCGTTGATCAGCTCCGGCTCGGCGCGCTCGGCCGGGGTCATCGACTTGATGATCGCGCCGACCCGGTTGACGTCCTTGTCGTCGATGTTGTTGATCTGCTCGCGGATCTGGCCCATGCCGGGCAGCATGCCGAGCAGCTTGGAGATCGAGCCCATCTTCTGGACCTGCTCCAGCTGCGACAGGAAGTCGTCCAGCGTGAACTGCTTCGGGCCGCCGCGCAGCTTGGCGGCGATCTTCTCCGCCTCGGCCTGCGAGAAGGTCTGCTCGGCCTTCTCGATCAGCGAGAGGACGTCACCCATGCCGAGGATGCGCGAGGCCATCCGGTCCGGGTGGAAGGCGTCGAAGTCGTCGACCTTCTCGCCGTTGGAGGCGAACATGATCTGCCGGCCGGTGACGTGCGCGACCGAGAGTGCGGCACCGCCGCGGGCGTCGCCGTCGAGCTTGGAGAGCACGACGCCGGTGAAGTCCACGCCGTCGAGGAAGGCCTGCGCGGTGGTGACCGCGTCCTGGCCGATCATCGCGTCGACGACGAACAGGACCTCGTCCGGGTTCACCGCGGCGCGGATGTCGGCGGCCTGCTGCATCAGCTCGGAGTCGATGCCCAGGCGGCCGGCGGTGTCGACGATGACGACGTCGTACTGCTTCTGCTTGGCGTACTCGATCGAGTCCTCGGCCACCTGCACCGGGTCGCCGACGCCGTTGCCCGGCTGGGGGCCGTAGAAGGCCACGCCGGCACGCTCGGCGACCACCTGGAGCTGGTTGACCGCGTTGGGGCGCTGGAGGTCGCAGGCGACCAGCAGCGGCGTGTGCTTCTGCTTCTTCAGCCAGTGGCCGAGCTTGCCCGCGAGGGTGGTCTTACCGGCACCCTGCAGACCGGCGAGCATGATGACCGTCGGGCCGTTCTTGGCGAACCGCACCCGACGGGTCTCGCCACCGAGGATCGCGATGAGCTCCTCGTTGACGATCTTGATGATCTGCTGCGCCGGGTTCAGCGCGCCGGAGACCTCGATCCCGAGCGCCCGCTCCTTGACCTGCTTGATGAAGGCCCGGACGACCGGCAGCGCGACATCCGCCTCCAGCAGCGCGATGCGGATCTCGCGGGCCGTGGCGTCGATGTCCGCCTCGCTCAGGCGGCCCTTGCCCCGAAGGTTCTTGAACGTCGCTGCGAGGCGATCGGAAAGGGTGTCGAACACGTCGTCGCGGGTCCTCTGCGGCATCGGTATCGGTACGGTCGTCGTCCCCCAGGGTATCCGGCCGCCCCGGGTAAGGTCTCCACCCCTGCGCCCGAAGCTCCTCCACCCCTGCGCCGGGAGCCCCTCCGCCCCTGCGCCCCGGAGCCCTCCGCTCCTGGTCGCGGCGCCCTCCGCCCCTGGTCGCGGCGCTCCCGGCCCCGCTCCCGGGGTCGTTCAGCCCAGCGCCGCCCGGACCGCGGCCGCCACCTCCCGGGCCCGCCCGGCGTCCAGCGGACGGCCGTGCGTGTCGGTCAGGTAGAAGGAGTCGACGGCCTCCGCGCCCAGGGTGGAGACGTGCGCGGTGCGCACCCGCACGCCCGCCCCGTCCAGCGCCCGGCCGATCCGGTGCAGCAGGCCGGGGGCGTCGTGCGCGCGGACCTCCAGCACGGTCGCGGTCGCCGAGGCCACCGCCGGCGCCACCGCGACCACCGGCGGCGGGGTCGGGATGCCCTTGCGGCGCGGGGCGGCGGCGTCCCGTTCGGCGAGGCGCCGCTCGACGTCCAGCGAGCCGTCCAGCGCCCGGCGCAGGTCGGCCCGCAGCCGGGCCGCCTCCGGCAGCTCGCCGAACTCGGCGGCCACCCGCCAGGACAGCAGCAGGACCGGACCGGCACCGACCGGGTCCAGCTCGCGCAGCCCGGCCGAGCGGACGGTCAGCCGGTGCAGGGCGAGCACCCCGGCGGCGGTGCCGAGCAGCCCCGGGCGGTCCGGGACGGCCAGGGTCAGCTCGACGCCCATCGGCTCGGTGCCCGGGTCCGTCCCGGCGGCCTGGGCGCGCAGCGACAGCGCCGGCTCACCGGTGCGGGCGGCCTCGACGGCGAGGCGCTCCTGCTCGGCGGTCGGCGCCGCCTCCACCGGTGCCGTGGCCGCCCCGGCCAGCCGGTCGGCCGCCCGGGCCACCAGCCCGTCCACCAGTGAGGCCCGCCAGCCGCTCCACGCGGCCGGGCCGGTGGCCAGTGCGTCCGCTTCGGTGAGCGCGTGCAGCAGCTCCAGTTCCGGCAGGGTGGTGACCGCCTTGGTGATCGCCTCGACGGTGGCCGGGTCGTCCGGGTCGCGCCGGGTCGCGGTGTCGACCAGGGTCAGGTGGTGGCGGACCAGTACCGCCAGGGTCTCGGTGTCCTCGGGGCCGAAGCCCATCCGGGGGGCGAGGTCGCGGACGATCACCTCGCCGGCCTCGCTGTGGTCCCCGGGCCAGCCCTTGCCGATGTCGTGCAGCAGCGCGGCGACCAGCAGCAGGTCCGGCCGGGCCACCCGGCGGGTCATCGCGGCGGCCCGCACCGCCGTCTCGACCAGGTGCCGGTCGACCGTCCAGCGGTGCACGGCGTTGCGCTGCGGACGGCAGCGCACCCGCTCCCAGTCCGGCAGCAGCCGGGTGACCAGCCCCTCCGCTTCCAGCGCCTCCCACACCGGGACGGCCGCCTCCCCCGCGCCCATCAGGGTGACCAGCTGCTCGCGCGCCTCGTCCGGCCAGGGCACCGGCAGCGGACGGCACTCGGCCGCCAGCCGGCGCACGGTCGCGTACGAGACGGTCAGTCCGTTCTGCGCGGCGGCGGCCGCGGCGCGCAGCGGCAGCACGGGGTCGGCGGCCGGGCGGGCGCCCTGGGCCAGCACCGCCTCGCCGTCCTGCTCGACCACGCCGTCGGCGAGCGGGCGGCGCTCGACCGTTCCCCGGGCCACCGCGCCCGTGCCGCGGCCGGCTCCGGTGAACGGGGCGGTGAAGGGCCCGGTGAACGGGAAGGCGCGGCGCGCCGGCCGGCGTCCCCGGCCGGTCCGGGCGGCGAGTACCCGGTCCACCGCCCGCCAGGTGACGTCGCTCGCGTACGCGATGGTCCGGGCGGCCTCGTAGACCTGGCGCAGCAGGGTGTCGGCGTCCAGCACGCCGAGCCGCTCGGCGACCTGGTCCTGGTCCTGGAGGCTGAGCCGCTCGGTGGCCCGGCCGGTGACCAGGTGCAGCGCGTCGCGCACGTCGGAGAGCCGCAGCGCGGCGGCGTCCAGGCCGTCCCGGGGCGCGTCGGCCAGCCAGGTGGCGGCGACGGCGTCGAGCGCGACCACGTCGCGCAGGCCGCCCCGGGCCTCCTTGAGGTCGGGTTCCAGCAGGAAGGACAGCTCGCCGTGCCGTTCGGCCCGCTCGCGGCCCAGCTCGCGCAGCTCGGGCAGGCGTGCGGGGGCGCTCGCGCGCCAGTCGGTGAACACCGCGGCGCGCAGCTCCGCGGTGAGCGCCGGGTCGCCGGCGAGGTGGCGGGCGTCCAGCAGGCCGAGCTGGGCCTTGAGGTCGGCGGCGGCGACCTTCCTGGCCTCGGCCACGGTGCGCACCGAGTGGTCGAGCTTGGCGCCCGCGTCCCAGACCGGGTACCAGATCCGCTCGGGCAGTTCGCGGGTGATCGGGCCGTCGTGCAGCAGCAGGACGTCCAGGTCGCTGCGCGGGGACAGCTCGCCGCGCCCGTACCCGCCGACGGCGACCAGCGCGACGCCGGGCGGGGCGCCGGCGGCGTCGAGCAGCCCGGACAGCCAGTCGTCGGTGAGCCGGGCGAGTTCCTCCCGGCGCGGGCGGCCCACCGGGCCGGGGTCGGCGATCAGCGCGGCCCGGGCGGCGGCGGGGTCGGCGGGGTCGGAAGGCCTGGTCTCGGTGGTCATGCGCTGGGTCCCGTCCGTCGTGCGGCTGAGCCGTGCCGGGTGCGCCGCGGATGCGGCGCCCCCGGTTCGGCCGAGCGGGGTACGCCGTCGGCGGGCCCGCGCTCCCGAGGGGGTGCGGGCCCGCCGGCGGTGGGGGCTACAGGGCGTCCGGGCCGCGCTCGCCGGTGCGGACCCGCACGGCGGTGTCGACCGGGACGCTCCAGACCTTGCCGTCGCCGATCTTGCCGGTCCTGGCGGCCTTCACCAGGACCTCGATCAGGTCGTCGGCGTCCTCGTCCTCGGCCAGGACCTCGATCCTGACCTTCGGCACCAGGTCCACGGTGTACTCGGCGCCCCGGTACACCTCGGTGTGGCCGCGCTGGCGGCCGTAACCGCTGGCCTCGGTGACGGTCAGGCCGTGGACCCCGAAGGCCTGCAGGGCGGCCTTCACCTCGTCCAGGCGGTACGGCTTGATCACGGCGGTGATGAGCTTCATCAGGCGTCGACCTCGGTCTTCTCGGCAGCCTCGTCGGCGGCCTTCTCGGTGGGCTTCTCGGCGGCCTTCGCCGCAGGCTTCGCGACGGACGGACCGCCCGGCGCGACGGCCGCGGCCAGACCCGGCAGGGCCCGGGCCAGGCCCGCCCCGACGGCGCTGAAATCGTAGGCGGACTCGGCGTGTTCGGCCTGGTCGATGCCGGCCACCTCGACCTCCTCGGCGACCCGGAAGCCGACCAGCCTGTCGACCGCCTTGGCGAGCAGCCAGGAGAGGACGAAGGAGTACGCGGCGACCACGGCCACGCCCATCGCCTGCTTGCCGAGTTGCCCGATCCCGCCGCCGTAGAACAGGCCCTTGGCGGTCTGGCCGACCCCTCCGGTGGCGAACAGGCCGACCAGTAGCGAGCCGATCGCCCCGCCCACCGCGTGCACGCCCACCACGTCGAGCGAGTCGTCGAAGCCCCAGCGGTACTTGAGCGAGACGGCGGCGGCGCAGACCGCGCCCGCGACCAGGCCGATCGCCACCGCGCCGAGCGGGCTGACCGAGCCGCAGGCCGGGGTGATCGCGACCAGTCCGGCCACCGCGCCGGAGGCGGCGCCCAGCGTGGTGAACGCGCCGTGCTTGAGCTTCTCGTAGACCAGCCAGCCGACCAGCGCGGCGCCGGTGGCGACCTGGGTGTTGACCATCGCCATCGCGGCGACCCCGTTGGCGGCCAGCGCCGAGCCCGCGTTGAAGCCGAACCAGCCGAACCACAGCAGCCCGGAGCCGAGCATCACCAGCGGCAGGCTGTGCGGGCGCATCGGGTCCTTCTTGAAGCCGACCCGCTTGCCCAGCACCAGGCAGAGCGCGAGGCCGGCGACGCCGGCGTTGATGTGCACGGCCGTTCCGCCGGCGAAGTCGATCACGCCGTTTCTGTCGCCCAGCCAGCCGCCGTGGCCGCCGTCGAAGAAGAAGACCCAGTGCGCGACCGGGAAGTAGACGATCGTCACCCAGAGCGCGATGAACAGGCCCCAGGCGGCGAACTTGGCCCGGTCCGCGACGGCGCCGCTGATCAGCGCCGGGGTGATGATCGCGAACATCAGCTGGAAGACCGCGAAGGCGGTGACCGGGATGGTCCCGGTGAGCTCGTTCAGCCCGATGCCGCGCATCCCGAGGAAGTCCAGGTTGCCGATCAGACCGGCGAAGGCGTCCGGCCCGAAGCTGAGCGAGTACCCGTAGAGGACCCAGAGCACGGTGACGATGCCGAGCGAGAGGAAGCTCATCGCCAGCATGTTCAGTGTGCTCTTCGCCCTGACCATGCCCCCGTAGAAGAAGGCGAGCCCCGGGGTCATGAGCATGACCAGGGCCGCACTGATGAGCACGAAGGCGGTGTCGCCCGCGCTGAAGCCGTCCGGCATCGGCGTCTCCTCTGCGTCCAAGCCGATCCGCACCCGGGTACCTGTCCCGTGCCACCCGGGGTGTCGGCGATGAAGAGGAGAGTGCCGAAGGCTGGTTTCGGCCAGTGCGGCCGGTTGTTTCGCCACCGTGACGCGTGCGACGTGCGGGTTACGGCTGCGTGAACCGCAGCCCTGCGGCCACCCGGACGGGCTACCGTGCGCCGGCGCGGCCGGCCCCTGGCGCGCCCCCGGCGGGCCCGCACCACCGACCGTGACGGTCGTGGCGACATGCCACCGACCGTGACGGCGGCGGCCGCCACGGTCGGTGGAGTCCGGGGCCGAGCCCGTGCTCAGACCACCGAGACGTACTCCGGGATGTCCTGGACGACCCGCTCCTTGAGCCGGCTCACCGCGTCCACGCCCTTGAACCGGGCCGCCGCGGCCTCCGTTGTCTTGCGCACCCGGGAGTTCAGCCGCTCCGAGCGCACCTTGGTCGCGATGTCCACCGCCTGCTCGGCCATCACCGCCGCCTGCTCCGCCTCCTTCTGCAGCAGGTGCACGCTGGCCATGCCGATCAGGTTGAAGGCGTACGAGCGCACGTGGTCGCCGTCCTGGCGGAACAGGTCCACCGCGCGCTCCATGACCGGCGCCGACAGCGAGGCGTACAGCTGGGCGTTGTCGGAGTGGTAGGCGAGGTCGCGGAAGGAGTGCGCGTTCTCGGCGTTCAGCTCCGCGGGCGAGAAGAACTTCAGCCAGTCCGGCTCGTCGTCCCCCTCGCGGATGTCGGTGAAGGTGTCCTCGGAGAGCCGGATCGCCCGCGCGCAGCGGTTGATCTCCCCGATGGTGGCGTAGGCGCGCGCCTCCATCGCGTACAGCAGGGACTGCTGGCGCGGGGTGGCGGTGTCCCGGCTGCCGTACTGCGCCAGGTGGATCAGCTCCAGGGCGTCCTCGCCCCGGTTGAGGTGGATCATCTGGCGGCTCATGTCGGTGAGGATCAGCGCGCCGAACGGGCGGTCACCGGCCTCCTTGGCGGCGTGCAGGGCCAGCACGTAGTACTTCTGCGCGCTCGGGTGCATCCCGACGTCGTACGACATCCACCCGGCCAGGTGGGCGAGTTCGGCGGTGAGCCGGAACAGCCGCCGGGTGGTGTCCTCGCTGTACGTCTCCTGGAGGAGGTCGGTGACCTCGTGAAGTTGGCCGACGACGGCCTTGCGGCGCAGCCCGCCGCCGTTCTGCGCGTCCCACTGGCGGAATATGACCGTGGTCTGCTCGAGCAGTTCCAGCTCGGGCTCGGAGAGCCGGCCGGTGAACGCCTCGCCGCCGTTGGCCGCGGTGAGGATCGGGGTGGGGATGCCGGTCGGGCCGGGGGTCAGCCAGCGCTGCATCGGCTCGATCAGCGCGGCGCCGGCGGTCAGCGCCAGCGAGGTGCCGAGGAAGCCCCGGCGGTTGAGCATCAGGTCGCTGCGGGAGTAGTCACTGATCAGCTGGACGGTCTGCGGGCCGCTCCATGGCAGGTCGACGCCGCCGCCCACGGTGGAGACCGGGATCGCGGCGCGCAGGCCGAGGTCCTCGATCGAGACCACCGAGCCGAAGCGCTCGGAGAAGAGCTCCGACATGATCTTGGGGATCGGCTCCCGGGGCTGCTCGCCGTCGAGCCAGCGGCGCACCCGGGAGGTGTCGGTGGACACGTGGTGGGCGCCGATCTGCCGGGCCCGCCGGTTGACCTGGCGGGCCAGCTCTCCCTTGGACCAGCCGCTGCGGGCGAACCACGTGGTCAGCTTCTCATTGGGTTGCTTCTCTGCCATGGGAACGCCCCATCCCGCCCGGCCCCTCGCGGGGCCCCCGATCGTGACCGCCCGACGGTTGCGGGCTCTTACCAGACGTGCCGTGCCTGAGGTGGTGCCGCGCCGCGCCCTCGCACTGGTGTGCCATCGTCGCGGACGACCCGTCAGATTCCCAACTCCCGTTCTCCGGCGGCCCGGAGCGGGCGCTGGCGGACATCCGCCTGCTGAACGTAATGCCCCACGAGGTGCCCGCGGGAGCGACCCTGGCGAAACGCCACCTTTCGCCACCCCCAGGAGTGAACCGAAGTCAGGGGGCACACGCTTCACTGGGTAGTCCCGACGGTCCGGCATATGCGGGCCGCCAAGTCGCCCGGACCACCCCGGAAGACCCGGCAGCACTCGCAATCCACCGCAGTCACAGGGGAGTTCACCACCCACTCCGGGCGGCAACAGTCTCGCGCACATGACGATCCGGCATCCGCGCCGCCCCCACAAGGCGGCGCCCGAAGCGCACCACCGGAACAGGCGCACGCCACGCGCTGCGCGCCGCCACCGCACTACGCACCACGCAGCTGACAATCGACACACAGTCACCATCGCGTAACCATCGGCAACGAGAACCTGTTGGGGGAGGCATGGACAACCTGTTCGGCGAACTTCGACTGGGGCACCTGCGGCTGGCACCGCTGGGCGCGCGCCGCCGCACCAAGGTCAGCGCGTCCCAGGCCGCCGCGGAGTACACCGGCCGCTGGGGCTGGGCGGTCGCCACCGGCGAACCGGCCGACGCCGCCACCGCCCCGACCCGCTGTCCCTGCGGCGCCGCCCGCTGCGGCGCACCCGGCCTGCACCCGGTGCCGGGCAGCGGGGCCCGGGCCCGCGCCGGCCGCGCCGAGGGCTCGGTGCTGTTCGCCACCGGCCGCGCGTTCGACGTCCTGGACGTCCCCGAGCAGGCCGGTCTGCAGGCGCTGGTCCGCCTGGAGCGGATGGGCACCCAGGTCGGCCCGGTGCTCACCGCCCCCACCGGCCGCCTTCAGTTCCTGGTCGCCGCCGGCACCGCCCGCCGGCTCCCCGACCTGCTGTACCGGATGGGCTGGGACGACGCCGCGCTCGACCTCACCTGCCACGGCGAGGGCGGCTACGTCGCCGCGCCGCCCACCGTCCTCGGCGGCCTCGGCCCGGTCCGCTGGCTGCGCCGCCCCACCCGCGACAACGCCGGCTGCCCGCCCGAGGCCCGGCTGCTGCTCGGCACCCTCGCCTACGCCTGCCACCGCGGCCGCGAGCGCACCGCCGAACC
Organism: Kitasatospora sp. NPDC048545; assembly: GCF_040651155.1. Lineage (NCBI taxonomy): Bacteria > Bacillati > Actinomycetota > Actinomycetes > Kitasatosporales > Streptomycetaceae > Kitasatospora > Kitasatospora sp. NPDC048545. The sequence continues at coordinate 40,764 of NZ_JBEZIQ010000037.1, read as the reverse complement.
GGCCTGGATCGCCTCCTGACCCGCCCGTTCGCCCCCGGGCAGCCCTGATCCGACGCCGAAGGGCCCGCCCCGAGCGGAGCGGACCCTTCGTACGGCCGGACCCGACGGGCCCGGAGCGGCCCCGGGGGGCCGCCGGGGAACCTCAGTCCCCGATCAGCGCGTCCACGAACGCGCCCGGCTCGAACGGCGCCAGGTCGTCGGCGCCCTCGCCCAGACCGATCAGCTTGACCGGCACGCCCAGCTCGCGCTGGACCGCGACCACGATGCCGCCCTTGGCCGTGCCGTCCAGCTTGGTCAGCACGATGCCGGTGATGTCGACCACCTCGGCGAACACCCGGGCCTGGATCAGGCCGTTCTGGCCGGTGGTGGCGTCCAGCACCAGCAGCACCTCGTCCACCGGGCCGTGCTTCTCGACGACCCGCTTGACCTTGCCCAACTCGTCCATCAGACCGGTCTTGGTGTGCAGTCGGCCCGCGGTGTCGATCAGCACGGTGTCCACGCCCTCGGCGATGCCCTCCTTCACCGCGTCGAACGCGATCGAGGCCGGGTCCCCGCCCTCCGGGCCGCGCACGGTGCGCGCACCGACCCGCTCGCCCCAGGTCTGCAGCTGGTCGGCGGCGGCGGCGCGGAAGGTGTCGGCGGCGCCGAGCACCACGCTGCGGCCGTCGGCAACCAGAACGCGGGCCAGCTTGCCGGTGGTGGTGGTCTTGCCGACGCCGTTGACGCCGACGACCAGGACCACGGCCGGGCCCTCCTCGTGCTTGGTGGAGCGCACGGTGCGGTCGGAGTCGCTGCCGATCAGCTCGACCAGCTCCTCGCGCAGCAGGGCGCGCAGTTCCTCGGGCGTACGGGTGCCGAGCACCTTCACCCGGGTGCGCAGCCGCTCGACGAGCTCCTGGGTGGGGGCCACGCCGACGTCGGCGGTGAGCAGGGTGTCCTCGATCTCCTCCCAGGTGTCCTCGTCCAGGTGCTCCCGGGAGAGCAGCGAGAGCAGGCCCTTGCCGAGCGAGTTCTGCGAGCGGGAGAGCCGCGAGCGCAGCCGGACCAGCCGGCCGGCGGTGGGCTCTGGGACCTCGACGGCGGGAACCGCCTCGGCCTCGGCGGGCTCGACCTCGACGACCTCGGGGGCCTCCGGGGCCTCGGGCTCCGCCGGGAGTTCCACCTCCTCGACGGTGCGGCGGGGCTCCTCGGTCGGCGGCGCGGACTCCTCGCCGACCTGGGGCTCCTGCGGAGTGGGCTTCGGCGCCGTGATGACCGGCGCCTGCGACTTCGGGGGCAGCTGCTGGCGTCGTCTGCCGGAAACGACGAGGCCCGCGATCGCGCCGACGGCGATCACGGCGATGACTACGGCAAGGATCACGTATTCCATAACCGCTCCAGTATCCGCGACCGGAGCCCGGATGGACCGCATCCGCCCTACACCGACGCGGTGCGTACCCCTGTCGGCGGCTCCCGGCGCTCCCCGTCGGACCGTCGCCCCGGACCGGCTCCCGGGCGCAGCCGCTGGCTGATCACCTGCGAGATGCCGTCGCCCTTCATCGTCACCCCGTAGAGCGCGTCGGCGGACTCCATGGTCAGCTTCTGGTGGGTGATCACGATCAGCTGGGAGCTCTCCCGCAGCTCCTCCATGATGCCGACCAGCCGGCGCAGGTTGGTCTCGTCCAGCGCCGCCTCCACCTCGTCCATCACGTAGAACGGGCTGGGTCTGGCCTTGAAGATCGCCACCAGCAGCGCGACCGCGGTCAGCGAGCGCTCGCCGCCGGACAGCAGCGACAGCCGCTTGACCTTCTTGCCGGGCGGGCGGGCCTCCACCTCGACCCCGGTGGCGAGCATGTCGTCCGGGTCGGTCAGCACCAGCCGGCCCTCCCCGCCCGGGAAGAGCCGGGCGAAGACGCCCTCGAACTGGGCGGCGGTGTCGTGGTACGCCGCGGTGAACAGCTGCTCGACCCGCTGATCCACGTCCCGGACGATGTCCAGCAGGTCGCGCCGGCTGCGCTTGAGGTCGTCCAGCTGCTCTCCGAGGAACCTGTGCCGTTCCTCCAGCGCGGTGAACTCCTCCAGCGCCAGCGGATTGACCTTGCCGAGTTGCTGGTACGCCTTCTCGGCGGCCCTCAGCCGCTTCTCCTGCTCGGCCCGCACGTACGGGTACGGCTCCCCCGGCTCCTGCCCCTCCTCGGGCGTCGCGGGCAGGACGGGAGTGTCCGGTCCGTACGCGGCGAGCAGTTCGCCGCCGTCGATGCCGAACTCCTCCAGGGCCCGGGACTCCAGCTGTTCGATCCGCAGCCGCTTCTCCGCCCGCAGCACCTCGTCCCGGTGCCCGGCGTCGACCAGCTTGTCCAGCTCCTCCTTGAGGCCGCGGCCGTGCTCGCGGTGCTCGCGCAGCTCCTCCTCGCGCTCGGCGCGCGCCCGTTCGGCGGCCGCCCGCCCGGCGTCCGCGCGCGCCAGCGACACCTCCAGACAGGCCAGCAGCTGCCGGGCACCCGCCGCGACGGCGTTCGCCACCCCGGCGTCGTGCTCGGCCCGCCGGCGGCGCTCGGCGGCCCGGGCGCGCGCCTCACGCTCGGCACGGGCGGCCCGGTCCAGCTGGTCGGCACGTCCGGTCAGCGCGCGGACCCGCTCCTCGTGGGTGCGCACCGCGAGCCTGGCCTCCAGTTCGGCCTGCCGGGACGTGCTCGCGGCCTCCGCGAGCCGCTGCTGCTCCGCGGTGTCCGGTTCGTCCTCCCCCGCGTCCGCCGACTCCTCGGCCGCGGCCAGCCGCTGCGACAACTCCTGCGCGGTGTCCAGCAGATCGGCGAGGCCCTGGTCGGCGCGCGCGGCGGCGGCCGACAGCCGTTCGGCCTCCCCGGCCACGGCGCGGGCCTGCCCGCCGAGGCGGCCGAGCGCTCCCGCGACCTCGGCCCGCCCTTTCTCCGCCTGCCGCCGCAGCTCGCCGAGCCGATCCACCTCGGCGGCCGACTCCCGTCGGCGCGCGGTGAGTTCGGCCAGCAGCCCGGACGACTCGGCGCAGCGGACGGTGAGTTGCTCGATCGCCCGGGCCGTTTCGGCCACGGCCGCCTGGGTCTCCAGCAGGCTCGGCGCTCCGGCGGAGCCGCCGTGCGCGAAGCCGGCGCCCAGTCGGTCCCCGTCGGCGGTGACGGCGGACAGCCCGGGGCCCCCGGCCGACGGCCCGGGGTGCGCGGTGACCAGCCGCAGCGCCGCGTCCAGGTCGGCGACCACCACCACCCCGGCCAGCAGCTGCCGGACGGCGGCGAGCAACTCGGCCGGGCCGTCTACCAGTTCGGCGGCCCAGCGGGCCCCTTCCGGCAACTCCGCGGTCCCGTCGGGCCCGTCGGCCGCACCGGCGATCAGCAGCGCGGCCCGCCCGGCGTCGTCCGCCCGCAGCAGCCGCAGCGCCTCGGCGGCGGCGGACGGCGAGTCGACGGCGACCGCGTCGGCCGCCGCGCCGAGCGCCGCGGCCACCGGCACCTCGTACCCGGCCTCGATCCGCAGCAGCGCGGCCGCCGGGCCGAGCAGTCCGCCCAGCCGCTCCCCCGCCGCCAGCAGCGCGCCGGTGCCGTCCTTGCGGCGCAGTCCGAGCGCGAGCGCCTCGTGCCGCGCGGTGAGCCCGGCCCGCTCGCGCTCGGCGGCGCCGGCCGCCTCCCGGGCGGCGGTGAGCTCCCGTTCGACGGTGGCCAGCCGCTCGCGGGCCTCCCGGTAGCCGGATTCGGCCCGGTCGTGGTCCCCGGCCGCCCCGTCGACCTGCTGCTGGAGCGCGTCCAGTTCGCCCTGCGCGGCCTCGGCGCGCAGCAGCGCGTCGTCCCTCGCCTCGGTGAGCCGCCCGATCTCGGCCTGTGCGGCGGCGGCCTTGGAGCGGGCGGCGCCGGCCTGTCCCTGCAGTCGGGCCAGTCCCTCCCGGCGGTCGGCGATGGCCCGGGCGGCGTCCCGCAACCGGCGCTCCTCGGCGGTCAGCGCCCGTTCCAGCTCGCCCTTGCGTTCGACGGCCTCGGCCAGCGAATACTGCGCCTCCTCCAGCGCCTCGGCCAGCGCGGCCTCCTCCTCGCGGACCCGTTCCGCCTCCCGTTCCAGCTCCTCCGGGTCGCGGCCGCGCCGCTCCTCGACCTGGCCCCCGGCGGTGGCGTGCCGGGCCCGGGCCCCGGCCAGGCCGATGGTGCCGCGGGTGCGTTCGGCGAGTGCGGAGAGCCGGTACCAGGTCTGCCGAGCGGTCTCCAGGCTCGGTCCGAGCTGCTGGACCTGGGCCTCCAGGAGGCGTTCGCGCTGGACGGCGCGGGCCAGTTCCTGCTCGACGGTGGTGCGGCGCAGCCGCAGCGCGAGTTCGTCCGCGACCTCGGCCTCGACAGCCCGGCGGAGCGTGGACAGGTCGTCGGCGAGCAGCCGCAGCCGGGCGTCGCGCAGGTCGGCCTGGATCCCGGCGGCCCGGCGGGCGATCCGGGCCTGCCGGCCGAGCGGGCCGAGCTGGCGGCGCAGTTCGGCCACCAGGTCCTGGACCCGGTTGAGGTTGGCCTGCATGGCGTCCAGCTTCCGCAGCGCCCGTTCCTTGCGCTTGCGGTGCTTGAGGACGCCGGCCGCCTCCTCGATGAAGGCGCGGCGGCCCATCGGGTCGGCGTGCAGGACGGAGTCGAGCCGGCCCTGCCCGACGATGACGTGCATCTCGCGGCCGATGCCGGAGTCGGAGAGCAGTTCCTGGATGTCCAGCAGGCGGCAGGTCTCGCCGTTCAGCGCGTACTCGCTGCCGCCGTTGCGGAACATGGTCCGGGTGATGGTCACCTCGGAGTAGTCGATCGGCAGGGCTCCGTCGGTGTTGTCAACGGTGAGGCTGACCTCGGCGCGGCCGAGCGGGGCGCGCCCGCTGGTCCCGGCGAAGATGACGTCCTCCATCTTGCCGCCGCGCAGCGACTTGGCCCCCTGCTCGCCCATGACCCAGGACAGCGCGTCGACCACGTTCGACTTGCCGGAGCCGTTCGGGCCGACCACGCAGGTGATGCCCGGTTCGAAGCGCAGCGTGGTGCTGGAGGCGAAGGACTTGAACCCGCGCAGCGTCAGACTCTTCAGGTGCACGCGGCCGGTCTCCTCGTCGCTCGCCAGGGCCCCAGCGTGCGACTGTATCCGGAGCCGGACACGACGAAGGGACGCCACATCAGGGCGTCCCTTGCAAGCTGCGTCCCTTTCGGGGCGGCTCAGTGCACAGCGGCGTCGATCTGCGAGGACCGGGCGGGACTCAGGTGAGAGCCGGCTCCCGCTGATCCAGATCGATGCTGTTGAGCAGCGAGTGCTCGTCAGCGACAGCGGTGAGAGCGTCGTTCTCGGCCTGAATCCGAAGAAGCTCGGCTTCGAGGTCCTGGACGCGCTGCTGAAGCCGTCGCATCTCGGAGAGCATTCGCGGGTCGGGGCCGCCGACGTACCCGAGAAGCGCCTTTGCCATGATGAATGGTCCTCCACGCTGAGTGACCGAACCGGAACGGTCCAGGTCTAGGGGGAAGGGGGACGCACGCGCGGCGCGCCACCGGAAGTGCTGGCTGGGCACTACGGCACAACCACCGTGAGCTGGGCTCACGAGGGCATGCGCCTGCCGGATAAACGCGGTCGTGTGCGCGGGTTTCCAGCGTCTCACCAAAGACGGAAAGGGTCAACACGATCACCGCACGCTACCGCGCCCGTGTCACCTGCCCGGCGGTGTGGTCACGCCTGGGGGCCTTCGGGACGGGTCCACCTGGTGCTCGTGGATCATCGTTCGATGCGGAGTCAACCACGAGTCTGCCCGGATGGCAACCTCGTGACACCGACAGTTCCGGATCTTTTCCCGGGCGCTCCGGCGGTGGTCCTCCGGGGGGCGGCTCAGCGGATCTCGAAACCCGCGTAACCAGGGCCGACGGCCGTCCAGATCTCGGTCACACCACTCACTCTGCCCGGGGTTCCGGGGCCTCGCAGCAGGGCCAGCAGCTGCTCGCAGTCGGGTGCGAGCCCCTCGGCGACCACCTGGACCCGGCCGTCGCCGAGGTTCCCGGCGTAGCCGGTCAAGCCGATCTCCAGCGCCCGTGCCCTGGTCCACCAGCGGAACCCGACCTCCTGGACCTTCCCCCGCACCCAGGCGGTGACCCGGACCGGTTCCTCACTGTGGGCGTCGCGACCGTGCATGCCCCGACCCTAGCGGCCCGGGTGTCCGGCCACAGCTCGGGCCCGGGCGCGCGGGCCGGGGTGTGCGGGCCCGGACACGGGTGCGGCCCCGCCGGAAGGACCGGCGGGGCCGCACGGGGTGGGGCGCTCGGGTCGGGCTACCAGTCCCCGCCGCCGCCGAAGTCACCGCCACCGCCGAAGTCGCCACCGCCGCCGCCGAAGTCACCTCCGCCGAAGCCGCCGAAGTCACCGCCGTTGAAGTCGGCGCCGGTGTAGTCGCCGCCCTCGTGCTGGTCCTGGTAGCCGTGGTGGCCGCCGTCCATCATGGGCGCCGCGGCGTAGGCCGGGGAGCTCATCATCGAGCCGAGCATGGTGCCGACCAGCAGGCCGGGCAGCAGGCCGCCGCCGAAGCTGCTGTAGTAGCCGCCCGCGTACGGGGCGTACGCCGGGCCGGCGTTCCAGTACGGCTGCGGGCCCTGGTCGGTGTCGACCGTGCGGACGGCCGGGTCGAGGCCGGCCGCCACCCGGTCCGCGTCGGCCTGGCAGACCGGGACGGAACGGGGGGAGCCGCCGGCCGGGGCCCAGTCGACGTCCTTGACGGACGGGCCGTGGCGCGGGTCCATGAAGCACGGGGGACGGCGCTCGGGCAGCGGACGCTTGTCCCGCCGGGCGCTCAGGGTGGCGAGCGCGAAGCGGCCGTCCTCGATCGCCTCGGTGACCTGCTTGACGTCCTCCGGCCGCTTGGCCTCGTCCATCAGGCGCTTGGACTTCTCGTAGGAGTCCAGGGCGTGGGTGTAGTCGGTGCGCTGGGCGTCGTCGGCGTCGGCCGCGGCGGGGTTGAAGTCGAGCCGGTCCAGCTCCTCGCCGAAGGCGGTGATGTCCTCGTCGACCACCCGGCGCAGCTGGTCCAGCTCGGCGCGGGCCTGCTCCTCCTTGCGCTTCTTGGCACGGCGGAAGAGGAGGAAGACGCCGGCCCCGGCCAGCGCCACCAGCACGAGCGGGATGACCACCCAGGCGATCGAGGTGCTGTGGTTGACGCCCTCGCCCTTGGTCTGCGGGGCGGCCTGGTCCACGAAGTCGTTCAGGGTGGCGTCGATGTCGCCGTTGTGGGAGCGGAAGGCCGCGCCGGAGATCCGCTCCGGGAGGCCGGCGCCCAGTGCGCCGCGGTCCGCCCGGGCCGCGAACTGGTTGCCGCGCCAGATCCCGTATACGCCGTCGACGCCCACCATGGTGCGCAGGTCCTTGAAGACGGTGTCCTTGCCGTAGGCCGGCGAGTCCGGGACGACGGCGATGAAGATCGGCTTGTCGGCCTTGTCGATCTTCTTGGTCAGGGCGTCGGCCTGGTCCTGGCTGAAGCGGTCGGCCATCGCCGGGTCGACATAGACCTTGCCCTTCTTCAGGGTGGCGGAGGCGTCGCTCAGTCCGCCGGCGGCCGACGCGGCCGGCGCCAGCAGGAGCAACAGCCCGAGCAGCGCCACCACCAGGGCAAGCGGCCCGGCGCCCCGGGAAGGTCGTGCAAGGGTTCTCATGCCCCCGACGCTACCGTGAGCGGCGCCGGAGCACGCCATACCCTTCGCATACTGGTTATGACAAGGCTCCCCGCCGTCCGCCGGGGCCGCTCCCCTTCTCGGGGATGATGTTTCCCCCGACCGACCCTGAGGCGGACGGGGCGCGGGAACCGCAGGAGGCGCCCGCACGTACGTCCCGGCGGGTCCGGCCCGATTCCGGGGCGCTCCGGGGGGCGTGCCGACCGTACCGCGCGGACGGGCATAGTGGTGCCGGACCGCCGGTCCCATGACCTGTTCTTGACCCAACTCCCGATCGGAGCACCTGGTGATCATCGGCCTCGTCACGGCAGTGGCGGCATCCGCCTGCTACGGCACCGGCTCGGTCCTGCAGGCCGTCGGATCCCGCCGTTCCGCCCGCGAGGAAGCCGCCAGGGGCGCCACCACCTCGACCACCGAGCACGGCGGACCGAGCCTGTCCTCGACCGCGAAAGCCGCCGTCACCTGGGAGTTCATCCTCGGCACGGTGCTCGACCTGATCGGCTTCGGACTCGGCGCGCTGGCCGCACGGCTGCTGCCGCTGTTCCTCTCCCAGACCATCATCAGCGCCAACCTGGTGATCACCGCACTGCTCAGCATCAAGCTGCTGGGCCTGCGGCTCAAGCAGCTGGAGTGGGCCTCGATCGGGGTGCTCTGCTCGGCGCTGGTGCTGCTGGCCGTCTCGGCGGGCCCGGAGGGCGGCCACCACGCGGCCATGTCCTTCCACTGGTGGCTGCTGATCATCACCACCGTGCTGCTGGTCGGCGGCAGTCTGCTGGTGCGGCGGATGGGCGCGAGCGGCGCGATCGTCGCCGGTCTGCTCTCCGGCCTCGGCTTCGGCGCCCTGGGCGTCGGTGTGCGCATCCTGAACGGCGTCCAGCCGTTCGACCTCGGCTCACTGCTCTCCGACCCGGCGCTGTACGCGATCCTGGTCGGCGGCCTCGGCGGCATGTACATCCACACGGTGGCGCTGCAGATCGGCTCGGTGAACGGGGCGACGGCCGCACTGGTGGTCGGCGAGACGGTGCTGCCCGGCGCGGTCGGCGTGATCTGGCTCGGCGACTCCTCCAAGGCCGGCCTGGGCTGGCTCGGCGTGTTGGGCTTCCTGCTCGCGGTGGTGTCCGCGGTCGGGGTCGCCTACTTCGGCCAGGACACCCACGGCACGCCCGGCGACACCGGCGCCGAGCAGCCCGAACTCGCTGGCCGGAACAGGGCCTAGCGTCGACTCAGTCCCCGCTGCGGGCCCGCGGCACGCGCTGGCAGCGGGGGCAGAAGTAGCTGGAGCGGTTCATCCAGGCCGCCCGCCGGATCGCGGTGCCGCACCGGCGGCAGGGTTCGTGCTCGCGGCCGTAGGCGTCGAGGTCCCGGGAGAAGTAGCCGCTCTCGCCGTTCACATTGACGTAGAGGCTGTCGAAGCTGGTGCCGCCGACGGCGAGCGCCGCCGTCATCACGTCCCGGGCGTTGGCCAGCAGCAGGGCGCCCTGCGGGCGGGTCAGCGTCGCGGTCGGACGGTCGTAGTGCAGCCTGGAGCGCCACAGCGCCTCGTCGGCGTAGATGTTGCCGACGCCGCTGATCAGGGTCTGGTCGAGCAGCGCGCGCTTGACGGTGGTGCGCTTGGCGCGTAGCGCGGTCACGAAGGCCCCGTCGTCGAAGCGCGGGTCGAGCGGGTCGCGGGCGATGTGCGCGATGGAGACGGGCGTGCCCTCGGGGTCGCCGTCCTCGGCCTCCTCGACGGCCAGACCGCCGAAGGTCCGCTGGTCGACGAAGCGCAGTTCGCGGCCGCCGTCGGTGAAGCGCAGCCGGACGCGCAGGTGCGTCTCGTCCGGCACCGACGGGTCCTGGACGAGGAGTTGGCCGCTCATCCCGAGGTGGCCGATCAGTGAGAAGCCCGCGCCGGTGCCACCGGCGAGCGGCACCCACAGGTACTTGCCGCGCCGTTGCGCGGTGCCGAGGGTGGTGCCGGTCAGTCGGGCCGTGAAGTCGACCGCACCGGCCGGCTGGCGGCGCACCGCGCGCGGGTGCAGCACCTGGACGTCGGCGACGGTCCGCCCGGCGACCCAGCGGGCCAGACCACGTCGGACGACCTCGACCTCGGGGAGTTCGGGCACGGGAAACGCCTCCTGCAGGAACGATCAGCAGGAGAAGGCTACTTCAGGCGGCCACCGGTCGGCCGCCCGCTGTGCTAGCCCTGGGCGCCGGCCGGCAGGCGGTCGGCGTACTTCTCCTTGATCGCGCGCCACGCGCTCTCGGCGGCCTTCTGCTCGGCTTCCTTCTTCGAGCGGCCGACGCCGCTGCCGAAGTCCTCGCCGGCCACCCGGGCCGCCGCGGTGAAGGTCTTCTCGTGGTCCGGACCGGACTCCATGACCACGTACTCGGGAACCCCGATGCCCACCGAGGCGGTGAGCTCCTGGAGGCTGGTCTTCCAGTCCAGTCCGGCGCCCAGCTGAGAGGACTCCTCGATCAGCGGGTCGAACAGGCGGTGGACGAACTCGGTGGCGGCGTCGAGACCCCGGTCCAGGTAGACGGCGCCGATCACGGCCTCGACGGTGTCGGCGAGGATCGACGACTTGTCGCGGCCGCCGGTGCCCTCCTCGCCCTTGCCGAGGCGGATGAACGTGCCGAGCTCCAGGCCGCGGCCGACGTCCGCGAGCGCGCGGGAGTTGACCACCGCGGCGCGCAGCTTGGCGAGCGTGCCCTCCGGCACGTCCGGGTGGACGCGGTAGAGGGTGTCGGTCACCACCAGGCCCAGCACCGAGTCGCCGAGGAACTCCAGGCGCTCGTTGGTGGGCAGACCCCCGTTCTCGTACGCGTACGAGCGGTGAGTCAGGGCACGCACCAGAAGGGCGCGCTCGAGCGTGTACCCGAGGCGCCCTTCCAGGACGTCGTATTCGGTCGAAGCCGGCCCGCCGGCCTTGCCTCCGCCCGAAGAGACCTTCGGGGCGGTGGACGCCTTGCGAGTGGAGTTACCGTCCGACATCGATCCGTGCACCCCGCCGATCAGACCGAGAGGACCTGGCGACGGTTGTACGTGCCGCAGCTCGGGCACGCGATGTGGCCCAGCTTCGGCTCGTGGCAGCGGTCGCACGCCACGAGGGCCGGGACGACGGCCTTCCAGTTGGACCGACGGTGGCGCGTGTTGCTGCGCGACATCTTCCGCTTCGGAACAGCCACGGCTACTTCTCCTGGTTCTCGGCGAGACCCTCACGGGTGTCGCTGGTCTTGGTTCCGTCACCCTCGTCGCCGGGGGCGGCGGAGAGTCCCTGCAGTGCCGCCCACCGGGGGTCGGCGGCATCGTGGTGGTGCGCCGGGTCGTCACTCAGGCGCGCTCCGCACTCGGAGCACAGGCCCAGGCAGTCTTCCTGGCACACCGGCTGCAGCGGCAGTGCGAGCACCACCGCGTCACGCAGCACCGGCTGGAGGTCGAAGAAATCGCCCTCCAGACGGTAAGTCTCTTCTTCCGAGTCCTCGTCGAGGTCCTCGGTCCCGGTGGTCCGGGCGCGGTGGCGCTCGTCGGACTCCGGGTAGTAGTACAGCTCCTGGAAGTCCACGTCGATGTCGAAGTCGACGGGCTCCAGGCACCGGACGCACTCGCCCTCGACGTGGGCCCCGGCGGTGCCGGTGACCAGCACGCCCTCGACCACGGACTCCAGGCGGAGCTCCAGCTCGATCGGGCTCTTCTCCGGGACGGCGATCACGTCGATGATCCCGAAGCCCTCGGGGGCCTCCAGAGTCCGGCTCACCTTGCGCATCGCACCCGGACGACGGCCGAGCTCGTGCGTGTCGAACACGAGGGGGTCGCGGTGGTCGAGGCGGTTCACGGTGTCCTGACTTCCATCGGATTGAGTGATCGGTGGCGTCTCCATCACGTCGGCGTCGCGCGGGCAAGCGAAAAGCCGGACATGGGGATGCCGGAGTGGTCAGACTACCGGAGTCTCCCGCCAGGCCCAACTTCGGTCCCGGCGGGAGGCTCCGCGCAGGTCCGCCGAGCGGTCGCGCGGGTCCGCTCAGCGGCCGCCGAGCTCCCGCAGCCTGGTCATGTCGATCATGCTGGTGTCGAAGAAGCTGGTCTCGTCCAGGCCCTGCTGCTGCTGCGGCACGGCCGGCGGGGCGGCGGGCGGCTGCGGATAGTCGTAGCCGTCGTACGACTGCGCGCCGTATCCCTGCTGGGGCTGCTGCTGCTGGTAGCCGTAGCCGTCCTGCTGCTGGGCCGGGTAGCCGTGCTGCTGGTAGTCGCCGGTCTGCTGCTGGCCCCACTGGGTGTTGTACGGGTCACCCTGGCCGGCCGGGTCGTAGCCGCCCCCGTACACCTCGGCGTACTGCCCGCCCTGCTGCTGGGCGGCCGCGTACTGATCGGACCCGGGGGTCTGCCAGCCGGCCGCGGCCGGGGTCTGCTCGGGCCAGGTCTGCTGCTGCGGGACGTCCTCTCGGTACCAGGCGATGTCCTCGCCGTCGGCGTCCGCGGCGAAGCCCGCCGCCACCGCCTCGGCCCGCTCCTTGGCCTGCTGGGCCTCGTCCGCGGCGGCCAGGTAGGCGCCCAGCTCGTCGATCGGCCGCTTGCCGAGCAGCTTGTCGCGGCCCTTGCCGACCGCCTCCAGGGTCGCGCCGAGCACGCCCTCCAGGGTGGCGAGCTTCACGTCGACGTACTCGTCCACCTCGGGGCTCGGGCTGAGCCGCTGCGGCCGGAACTCCTCGCCGTCGCCCTCGCCGTCGTGCTCGGCCTCGAAGACGCCGGTGTCGCCGCGCAGCTTGCTGCGGCCGCGGCCGACCGCGCCGAGGGTCTTGGTCAGCACGACCTCGAAGTTGGCGAGCTTGCTGTCCACGTAGTCGTCGGCCTCGGCTCGCTTGGCGTCGACCTCGGAGCGCGCCTCGGCGAGGATCCGGTCGGCCTGGGACTGCGCCTGGCGGACCACCTCGGTGTCCGAGATCAGCGAGCCGCGCTCGCTGTGCGCCCCCTGGATGATCCGGTCGGCCTCGGCCTGGGCGCCGGCCACCACCTGCTCGTGGTCGGCCATCACCGACTGGGCCTGGGCCAGTTCGGCGGGCAGGGCCGCCTTGAGGTCGTTGAGCAGGCCGATCAGCTCGGCCCGGTTCACCACGCAGGAGGCCGACATCGGCATCGAGCGGGCGTTCTCCACTGCCGCCACGATCTCGTCGACCTTGTTCTGCACGTCCACGGGGCTTCGTCTTTCCGTGTGCCGCCGACGGTCCGGCGGAGGCAGGCCCGGCGCGGTGGACCTCACCGCAGGGCAGGAATACAGACTGTACGGCCACCCCGGGGCCGGGTCACAACGCCCGAGCCGAACGGGCCTCCGGGCCGAAGGACAAGGCGTGACGAACCGGCAGAAAAGGACAACCGGCCGCCTACTGCTCGGCCTTGCGCTCCGCGATCCGCTCGACCAGCCGGCGGTGCACCATCTCGGGCAGCAGGTGCGAGACGTCGCCGCCGTACGAGGCGACCTCCTTGACCAGCGTCGAGGAGAGGAAGCTGTACGTCGGCGAGGTCGGCACGAACAGCGTCTCCACGCCGGTCAGGCCGTGGTTCATCTGGGCCATCTGCAGCTCGTAGTCGAAGTCGCTGACCGCCCGCAGGCCCTTGATGATCGCGGGGATGCCGCGCTCCCGGCAGAAGTCCACCAGCAGGCCGTGGTGCGACTCGACCACCACGTTGCCGAAGCCCGCGGTGACCTCCTCGATCAGGCCGATCCGCTCCTCGACGGTGAACATGCCCTGCTTGTTCCGGTTGATCAGGACCGCGACATGCACCACGTCGTAGAGCTTCGAGGCCCGCTCGATGATGTCGAGGTGACCGTTGGTGATCGGGTCGAACGATCCGGGGCAGACGGCTCGGCGCATGGCGTGTGTGCTCCCTCGTGGGGTGACGGCTCGTGCGGGCCCGCGGCCCGCTACTCCTGTGGGTCGGCCGCGGCGGCGCGACCGTACCAGAGCGTGCCCTCGCCGTAGCGACGGGAGCGCAGGCCCTCGAAGCCCTCGGGCCAGCCGAACTCGCCGCCGCGGGTGCTGCGCTCCACGGTGACGAGTGTGTCCTCCGCGAGCCACCCCCCGGCCAGGAGTGTGATCAGCATCTCCCGGAGCTCCTCGTCCGTCACGGCGTACGGCGGGTCGAGGAACACCAGGTCGTACGGGCTCTGCGGGGGCGGGCCGACGACCACCTTCTCCGCCTTCGAGGCCCGCACCTCGGCGCCCGGCAGGCCGATCGTGCGGACGTTCTCCCGGATCACCCTGGCCGCCTGGCCGTCCGCCTCGACCAGCAGGACGTGCTCGGCGCCGCGCGACAGCGCCTCCAGACCGACCGCGCCCGATCCGCCGAACAGGTCCAGCATCCGGGCCCCGTGCAGGGTGCCGCGCAGTGCCTCCAGCGTGGAGAACATCGCCTCGCGGGCCTTGTCGGAGGTCGGTCGGGTGCCCCGGCCGGGCGGTACGGCCAGTCGGCGGCCGCCGGCCGCCCCGGCGATCACGCGGGTCATGGTGGTGGGAGGTCCTTTCGTCGCTGCCCGACCACGCTATCCCGACCACCGCCGACCCGATCACCGCGCTCACGCCGAACGGGCGCGGCCCGGCGGGGTGCGCCCGCCGGTCCGCGCCCGCACACCCGGACGGTCAGCTCGCCTCGGAGCCCGCCGACTGGGCCGGAACGGTCGCACCGAGCAGGGCCGGCGAGGCGTAGCGGGACCAGGACAGGCAGCCGTCGGGCGGGCAGAACTCGGGGCGGCGAGGGTCGTGCCCGAGCTCGCGCAGCTTGGTCCGGACGGAGTCGGGCGTGCGGCCGAAGCGGGCGGCGATCCGGGCGACGGTCTCGCCGTCGTGGAAGCGCCGGACCAGCTCCTCCTCGTGCTGCGGCACCCAGGGGGCACCGTGGCCGGGGTACAGCTCGCGCAGCACGTCACGGTCGGGGATGGGCTCGGAGACGTCGGCGACGATCGCCAGCGCCCGCAGCGCGCGGTTGAGCGCGATCCGCAGCGAGGCGACGTCCTCGACCGGCAGGCGGAGCTTGCCCGAGGCGAGCGGTGCGGCGGCCGCCCCCTCGCGCCAGCCGGTCAGGGTGAGGGTGACCTCGCGGTCGTCGTCGCTGGCGAGTTCGATCCGGAAGACCTTGTCGCCCAGCGGGAGCTCGTTGAGATGACGGAATGCCATGGCATGACCCCCAAGTGTCGTGCCAGGTGCGCACCTTGAGGGTGCGTCCTGAACACCTTCATTCTCTCGCGGGGGTCTGACAATTCCCGGGCCGGACGGGTGCGACCGGACCGGCTCAGCCCTTCTCCATGTAGGCCGCCCGGTCCTCGTCGATCAGGCTCTCCAGCACCGTGCGCAGCTCCGGGTGGGCGGCCAGCTCCGGGTCCTCGGCGACCAGCCGGGTGGCCTCGGTCCGCGCGGTGAGGATGACCTCCTCGTCCTCCAGCACCGAGAGCACCTTGAGCGAGGACTTCACCCCGGACTGCGCCTGGCCCAGCACGTCGCCCTCGCGGCGCTGTTCGAGGTCGATCCGGGACAGCTCGAAGCCGTCCAGGGTGCCCGCCACCGCGTCCAGCCGGGCCCGGGCGGCGCTGCCCCCGGGCATCTCGCTGACCAGGAGGCACAGGCCCGCCGCGCTGCCGCGGCCGACCCGGCCGCGCAGCTGGTGGAGCTGGGAGACGCCGAAGCGGTCGGCGTCCATGATGACCATCGCGGTCGAGTTGGGGACGTTGACGCCGACTTCGATGACGGTGGTGGCGACCAGGACGTCCACCTCGCCGGCCGAGAACCGGCGCATCACGTCGTCCTTGGCCTCCGGTGCGAGCCGCCCGTGCAGGATCTCCACCCGCAGCCCGGAGAGCGGGCCCTCGACCAGCTTCCGGGCCGTCTCCACCACCGAGAGCGGGGGCCGTCGTTCGTCGCTCGCGGCGCCGAGGTCGGCGACCTCCTCGAAGTCCTCCTCGGCCGGCTTCCGCTTCTTCTTCGCGTCGCCCCTGGCCGGGGCCGCGGGCTCCTCGTCGTCCCCGATCCGGGGGCACACCACGTACGCCTGGTGGCCCTTGCCGACCTCCTCGCGGACCCGCTCCCAGGCCCGGGTGAGGAAGTTGGGCTTCTCCAGCGCCGGGACGACGTGGGTGGAGATCGGCGAGCGGCCGGCCGGCAGCTGGTCCAGGACGGAGGTCTCCAGGTCCCCGAAGACGGTCATCGCGACGGTGCGCGGGATCGGCGTCGCGGTCATCACCAGCAGGTGCGGCGGCTGCTCCCCCTTGGCGCGCAGCGCGTCCCGCTGCTCGACGCCGAAGCGGTGCTGCTCGTCGACCACGACCAGGCCGAGGTCCTGGAACTGGACCTTGTCCTCGATCAGCGCGTGGGTGCCGATGGCGAGGCCGGCGTCGCCGCAGGCCATGTCGAGCAGCGCCTGACGGCGGGCGGCGACACCCATCGAGCCGGTCAGCAGCACCACCCGGGTGCCGTGGTCGGAGCCGCCGAGCATGCCGCCCTCGGCCAGGTCCCCCATCATCTCGACGATCGAGCGGTGGTGCTGCTGCGCGAGCACCTCGGTGGGTGCCAGCAGGACGGCCTGGCCGCCCGCGTCCACCACGGCGAGCATGGCGCGCAGCGCGACCAGGGTCTTGCCGGAGCCGACCTCGCCCTGGAGCAGCCGGTGCATCGGGTGCTCGGTCGCCAGGTCGGCGGCGATCTCGGCGGAGACCTTCTGCTGGCCCTCGGTGAGGGTGAACGGCAGCCGGGCGTCGAAGGCGTCCAGCAGGCCGCCCGCGCGGGCCGGGCGCGGCTTGGCGGGCAGCGCGGAGTCGGCGGCCCGGCGCTGCGCCAGGGCGACCTGGAGCACGAAGGCCTCGTCCCAGCGCAGCCGGCTCTGGGCCCGCTCGCGGTCGGCCTGGCTGCGCGGTCGGTGGATCAGCTCCAGCGCCTCGGGCAGCGGGACCAGGTCGTGCCGCTCGCGCAGTTCGGCGGGCAGCGGCTCCCCGACGTCGCCGAGGTGTTTGGTGAGCGCGGTCTCGATGCAGATCGACAGCTTCCAGCTGGGCATCTGCGCGCTGGCCCCGTACACCGGGATGAGCCGACCGGCGAACTGCCGCGCGGCGTCCGACCCGGTGTCCTCGTCGAGGAGCTGGTAGTCCGGGGAGACCAGCTGGCGGGAGCGGTTGAAGACGCCGACCTTGCCCGCGAACAGGCCCTGGGCGCCGGCCTTGAGCTCCTTCTGCCGCCAGCCCTGGTTGAAGAAGACCAGCGAGAGCCGGCTGCGGCCGTCGGTGACGACGACCTCCAGGCGGTCGCCCTTGCGGCCCCGGAACGGGATCAGGGTGACCTTCTCGATCCGGGCCAGCACCGTGACGTGCTCGTCGACGTCCAGCTCGTCCAGGCTGGTGAGCTGGCCGCGTTCGACGTAGCGGCGCGGGTAGTGGTGCAGCAGGTCCCCGACCGTGCGCAGCTTGAGGCTGTCGGCGAGCACCTTCGCGGTGCGGTCGCCGACGAGTTTGGTCAGTGGTTCATCGAGAGCGCCCATCAGCGCCCTGTTTACACCACGGGACCGACAAACCGGGCCTCCCGCCGCCCGCCGCCCCGCCCGGGCGACGTGCCGCCGCGCTACTCCACGCCGATGAGCAGTGGTGCCGGTTCCTGTCCTCCGTGGAAGACCACCGCGTCCACCTCGGGCCGCCGGTGCCGCACGTGCGCGACCAGCCGGTCGGCGAGCGCCTCGTCGGTGCCCTCGCCGAGGATCAGGGTGACGAGTTCGCCGCCCGCGCCGAGCATCCGGTCCAGCACGCTCTCGCCGACCTCCTCCAGTCCGCCGCCGATCACCGCGACGTCGCCGTCGATCAGCCCGAGCACGTCCCCGGCCTGGCAGACCCCGGCCATCGTCCAGGACTCCCCCTCGGCGACGGCGAGTTCGGCGTAGCGGGTGGCCCCGGCGGCGGAGGTCATGGCGACCACGTCCTCGTCGAAGCGGCGGCCGCCCTCGTGCACCGCGAGCGCCGCCAGCCCCTGCACCGGCGAGCGGGTGGGCAGGACGGCGATCCTCACGCCCTCCTCGCGCAGCTGGTCGGCGGCAGCCCCGGCGGCGGCGCGCAGTTCCGGGTCGTTGAGCAGCAGGACGACCTCGCGGGCGGCCGAGCGGCGCACGGCGGCGGCGAGTTCGGCGCTGGCCGGCGGGCGGTCCGGGTCGGCGTGCAGGACTACGGCGCCGGCCTGCTCGCACAGCTCGGCCAGGCCCCCGCCGGAGACCACGGAGAGCACCGCGCGGGCCCGCTCCTCGCGCTCGCCGTGCTCGGGCGCGGTACTGCCGGCCCGGGCGGCGGCCTCGGCGAAGTGCGTGATCCGGATCTGGTGCGGTCGCCCGGCCCCGACCCCGGCCTCCACCGCGGCGCCCGCGTCGTCCACGTGGACGTGCACGTTCCACAGGCCGTCGCCGCCGCCGATCACCAGCGAGTCGCCGAGCCCGGCGAGCCGCCCGCGCAGCTCGGGCAGCGCCTCGTCGGGCGCGTCCAGCAGGTAGATGACCTCGAAAGCGGGGTGCCCGGGACCCGGCGGCCGGACGTGCACCTCGCAGCTCTCGACGGCCCGGACGTCCCCGCGCAGCGCGACCGGCCCCATCGGCTGCTGCCCGGCGACGGCGTCGGCGAGCGCCCCGAGGACGGCCACCAGGCCGCGCCCGCCCGCGTCCACGACGCCGTTCTCGGCCAGCACGGCGAGCTGCTCGGGGGTGTGCCGCAGGGCGTCCCGGGCGGCCCGGTACGCGGTGTCGGCGACCTGCGAGAGGCCGTCCCCGGCCCGGACGGCCTCCCGGGCGGCGACCCGGGCGACGGTCAGCAGCGTGCCCTCGACGGGCTCCGCGACGGCCTGGTAGGCGGAGTCGGCGGCCCGCTGGAGGGCGGCCCGCAGCTGGTCGGCGCCGCCGCCCTCGGCCAGCGTCTCGGCGGTGCCGCGCAGCCACTGGGCGAGGATCACGCCGGAGTTGCCGCGGGCGCCGACCAGCGCGCCGCGGGCCATCGCGCGGACCGCGTCGGCCAGTCCGGGGGCCGGCTCGGCGGCGGGGTCGGCGAAACGGCTCTCCACCTCGGCGGCGGCGGACTCGACGGTCAGGTAGAGGTTGGTGCCGGTGTCGCCGTCCGGGACCGGGTAGACGTTGAGCGCGTCGATCTCCTCGCGGGCCTGGCCGAGCGCGCGCAGCGCGAGCTGGCACCAGGTGCGCACGGCCGGGGCGTCGAGCGTGTGCAGCACCAGGGCTCCTCCGGGTGGGCCGCGATGGCCTGTGGGGCGGCAGCACGGTCACGGCTGCGGCGAGGGGTGATACCGGCAGGTTATCGGGGTGCGGGGAGGGCCGTCCGGACCCGGCGACCGGAGCGATCACTCAGCCGGTCATGGTAGTTTCGTGGGACGGAAGCAAGCGTTGTATGCTCTTCCGGTTGCCTGGAACCGTCCAGGCTCACCCCCTTGTCCGGTCTGGTTCACGCGAGTGCTCCGGTGGGTGAGCGGGGTTTTCGAAAGTATCTGATCTGAAGTCTTGGAGTGACTCCTGTGGCTGCCAACTGCGACGTCTGCGGCAAGGGGCCGGGCTTCGGCAACAGCATCTCCCACTCTCACCGCCGTACCCCCCGTCGTTGGAACCCCAACATCCAGACGGTGCGCGCTGTGATTGGGCGGACGCCGAAGCGGCTCAACGTCTGCACCTCGTGCATCAAGGCCGGTAAGGTCTCGCGCTGACGCGCAGACCGGCATGCCGGTCCTCCAGTGAGTCGGTTCATCCCCGGATGGACCGGCTTCGCTGTTTCCATGACCGGCTACGCCGATTCCGGACTCACCACTGGTGGGCGGGCTCCTTCGGGGACCCGCCCACCAGTGTTTTCGTCCGGTCGGTGCTTCCGTCCGGGTGCGTCCGTTCCCGTCCGGGCTCGTTTCCGTCCGGGCTCGTTTCCGTCCGGGGTCGTTTCCGTCCGGGGTCGTTTCCGTCCCGGCCCTCAGCGCCAGCGCCAGGCGTGGTCGACCGGCCCGATCCCGGCGCCCAGCGCGAAGCCCCCGGCGATCGCGCCGGTGATGTACTCCTTGGCCGAGCCCACCGCCTCCGGCAGCGGCTCGCCCTTGGCCAGGCCGGCCGCGATCGAGCTCGCCAGGGTGCAGCCGGTGCCGTGGGTGTGCCGGTTGTCGTAGCGCGGCGCCCGGTACCAGTGCTCCTCCCCCGGCCCGCCGTACAGCAGGTCGGCGGCCTCGCCCTCCAGGTGGCCGCCCTTGACCAGCACCCAGCGCGGTCCGAGGTCGAGCAGCGCCTTGGCGGCGTCCAGCATCTGCCCCTCGTCCTCGACGGTCCGTCCGGTGAGCTGCGTCACCTCGTGCAGGTTGGGGGTGGCCAGGGTGGCGACCGGCAGCAGCTTCTCGCGGACGGTGCCGACGGCCTCTGCGGCCAGCAGCGCGTCCCCGTGCTTGGAGACACCGACCGGGTCGACCACCACCGGGGCGTCCACGTCGGCCAGCAGCTCCGAGACGGTCTCGACCAGTTCGATCGAGGCGAGCATGCCGGTCTTCACGGCCTGCACCCCGATGTCGTCCACCACGCTGCGGAACTGCGCCCGGACGGCTTCGGCGGGCAGTTCCCAGTAGCCCTGGACGCCGAGCGAGTTCTGCGCGGTGACGGCGGTGACCACGCTCATGCCGTGGACGCCGAGGGCGAGCATCGCCTTGAGGTCGGCCTGGATGCCGGCGCCGCCGCCGGAGTCGGAGCCGGCGACGGTGAGCACGCGGGGAGGAGCACCGGAGGGGCCGTGCGGAGCGGGCCGGCCGGCGGCGGGGGCGGGAGACGGGTGGACCATGCCCCCAACCTACCCGCGCCGGTTCACAGCACGGCTTCGGACTCCACCCAGCGGTCTTCCGGCACCGTCTTCAGCCGGGTCACCGCGGCGGCGATCGGCAGCAGTTCGATCCCGGTCCGGCGCAGCGCGGTGAAGTGCCCGAACGCGCCCCGGTGGACGGCCTCCACCGCGTGCCAGCCGAAGCGGGTGGCGAGCACCCGGTCGTAGGCGGTCGGGGTGCCGCCGCGCTGGGTGTGGCCGAGGATGACCGGGCGGGCCTCCTTGCCGAGCAGGTCCTCCAGCTCGTGGGCGAGCCGGTTGCCGATCCCGCCGAAGGTCCGGTGGCCGTACTGGTCGACGGCGCCGTGGTCGAAGCGCATGGTGCCGGGCATCGGGGTCGCGCCCTCGGCGACGGCGATGATGGCGAACTTCTTGCCGCGGGAGAAGCGGTCCTCGACCATCCGGGCCACCCCCTCGATGTCGAAGGGCTTCTCCGGGATCAGGATGCCGTGCGCACCGCCGGCCATGCCCGCGGTGAGGGTGATCCAGCCCGTGTGACGCCCCATCAACTCGACCACCATGACGCGCTGGTGGGACTCGGCGGTGGTCTTCAGCCGGTCGATCGCCTCGGTCGCGACGTGCACCGCGGTGTCGAAGCCGAAGGTGACGTCGGTGGCGTCGATGTCGTTGTCGATGGTCTTGGGCACCCCGACCACCGGCAGTCCGGCGTCGCTGAACAGCTTGGCGGCGGTCATCGTCCCCTCGCCACCGATCGCGATCAGCGCGTCGATGCCGATGTCCCTGGCCAGCACCTCGGCGTTCTCCACCGCCCAGTCGATCCGGTCGCGCCGCACCCTGGCCGAGCCCAGGACGGTGCCGCCGAGGGTGAGCAGACCGGTGACGTCGTCGTGCGAGACCGTCCGGGTGCGGCCCTCGATCAGGCCGAGGAATCCGTCCAGGATGCCGACGATCTCGTCGCCGTGGACGTCCGTGCCCCGGTGCACCACCGAACGGATCACCGCGTTGAGGCCGGGGCAGTCGCCGCCGCTGGTCAGTACACCGATGCGCATGTCAGGTGTGCTCCCGCTCGCAGTGGTTCGGGCCGCCCGCGCCGGACGGGCGGGCGGGCTCGGATGCCGCAAGCCTACGCAAAACGCACCCCCGAATCCCGTCCGCCGCACGCCCGGAGCGTCATCCGACGCACCGGCGTCCAGTGCCCATCGGCCGTACGCCGTAGGTCATTCGGCGAAGTGGTCCCAGCCGCCGACCCGGTCCCAGGGCGCGCCGTCCACCGTCACCCGGCCGCTGCGGCTGCCCGTCGGACGGCCGGTGACCTCGCCCACCACCCGCCAGCGGGCCGGGAGTTGGACCCCGCGCGGGAAGGTCGCCACGATCGCGTGGTCCTCGCCGCCGGAGAGCACCCAGACCATCGGGTCCACCCCGACCGCCTGGCCGATGTCCGCCATCTGCGCCGGGACGTCGAAGTCGGCGGCCTTCAGGTCGATGTCGACCTCGCTGGCCCGGGCCACGTGGCCGAGGTCGGCGACCAGCCCGTCGCTCACGTCGATCATCGAGGTCGCGCCCAACTCGGCCGCCGCCGGGCCCGCGTGGTACGGCGGCTCGGGCCGGCGGTGCGCCTCGACGAAGGCGCGCGGGGAGCGGAAGCCGCGCTGCAGCACGGTCAGCCCGGCGGCCGACCAGCCCAGCCAGCCGGTCACCGCGATCACGTCGCCGACCTGCGCGCCGGAGCGCGTCACCGCCGCGCGCCCCTGCAGGTCACCGAGCGCCGTGATGGCGAGCGTGACGGTGTCGCCGCGCACCACGTCGCCGCCGACCACCGTCGCCCCGGCGACCTGGCACTCGTCGCGCAGCCCGTCCATCAGCTCGGTCGCCCACGTGGTCGGCAGATCGGCGGGGGCGACCAGACCGAGCAGTATCGCGGTCGGCACCGCCCCCATCGCGGCCACGTCGGCGAGGTTCTGGGCGGCGGCCTTGCGGCCCACGTCGTACGCGGTGGACCAGTCCCGGCGGAAGTGCCGGTTCTCGATCAGGACGTCCGTGGTCGCCACCACCCGGCCGTCCGGAGCCCGCACCACCGCGGCGTCGTCACCCGGGCCGAGGTCGACCGCATCGGTGAGCGGTACCCGGGCGGTCAGCTCCCTGATGAGGCCGAACTCGCCGAGTTCGCCCACGGTCCCCTGCATCTGCCGTCCTCTCGCGTTTTCATCCGATCCGGTCCCCGTCGCGCTCCCCCGCGCGCAGCGTACGCCCTTCGGGGGTGCAGAAGTCTCCCCTCCCCGGCCCGCTGCGCGGTAGCGTGGTGATCAGACTGCCGGTGAGCCCGTTCCACCCCCCGACGCCTGACCGGGCGATCACGGCGGCGATCCCCGTAACCGGCCGCCGGGAGGTCCTCGTGGTACAGGCATACATCCTGATCCAGACCGAAGTAGGGAAGGCCACCGCGGTGGCCGAGCTGATCTCCGAGATCCCCGGCGTGCTCACCGCCGAGGACGTCACGGGCCCCTACGACGTGATCGTCAAGGCCGAGGCCGAGACGGTCGACGACCTGGGCCGCATGGTCGTGGCCCAGGTCCAGAAGGTCGAGGGCATCACCCGCACCCTCACCTGTCCCGTGGTCCACCTGTAAGTCCCGGCTACCATCGGCGCGTGACCAGAGAACCCCGCCTCCCCCGGGCACTGACCGCGCTGCCGGCGCCCGTGCGGTGGCTGGCCCTGCCCGTCGCGCTGGCCTGCACCGTCGTGGTGCTGGTCGGCGCCTGGGGTTCGGACGACGGAAAGATCGAGGTCCCGAGCCCGAGCGGCAAGGCAGCGGAGTACTGCAGGGCCCTGGCCGCCGCGCTGCCGCAGGACCTGCTCGGTCACGCCCGCAAGGACCCGTCGCCCGCCTCGCCGTACGTGGCCGTCTGGGACAGTTCGCCCCGGACGGTCATGCGCTGCGGCGTCGACCGGCCGGAGGAACTGGACGGGGAGCACGCCACGGACCTGTCCCCGGCCGTCGACGACGTCACCTGGTGGTCACAGAAGCTCGACGACGGCGGCTACCGCTTCGTGACGACCATGCGCGCCGCCTACGTCGAGCTGACCGTTCCGTCCGGGGCCGCGAAGAACCCGTTCGACCCGGCCACCCTGCTCAGCCCGCTGGTCAGGGACAACGTCCCCGGCTGAACCGGGGAGCAGGACGCGACGGGCGGGACCGACGACGGCCGGCACGCGCGGAGCGCCGGACAGGGCGTACTGGGGGCGGGCCGGGAAGACCCCGGCCCGCCCTCCGGCCGTACGGACCGCTAGCGCAGCCCGGTCGAGCGCCGCAGCGCCGTCTGCAGCAGCCGGTCGATCAGCTCCGGGTACGAGACGCCGCTGGCCTCCCACATCTTCGGGTAGGCCGAGATCGGGGTGAAGCCGGGCATGGTGTTGATCTCGTTGATCATCCAGGTGCCGTCCTCCAACAGGAAGAAGTCCACCCGGGCCAGGCCCTCGCAGCCGAGCGCCTCGAACGCCTCGATCGCCTGGCGCTGGATCTCGGCGGTCTCCTCCGCCGTGAGCTTCGCCGGGATCTGCACGTCGGAGGAGTCGATGTACTTGGCCTCGAAGTCGTAGAAGTCGAAGCCGTCACCGACCAGGATCTCGCCGGCCACGCTGGCCCGCGGGCCGTCCTCGAACTCCAGCACGCCGCACTCGATCTCGCGGCCGGTCACGCCGGCCTCGATGATCAGCTTGGGGTCGTGCCGGCGGGCCTCCTCGATCGCGGCGTCGAGGTCGGCCAGGTCCTTCACCTTGGTGATGCCGATGCTGGAACCGGCCCGGCAGGGCTTCACGAACAGCGGCAGGCCCAGCTCGGCGGCCCGCTCGCGCACGGCGGCGCGGCCCGCCTCGGTCTCCCAGTCGCGCGGGCGCACGATGGTGTAGTGGCCGACGCCCAGACCGTGCGAGGCCAGGATCCGCTTGGCGAACTCCTTGTCCATGCCGGCCGCGCTGGCCAGCACGCCGTTGCCGACGTACGGGACGCCCGAGAGCTCCAGCAGGCCCTGCACGGTGCCGTCCTCGCCCCACGGGCCGTGCAGCAGCGGGAACACCACGTCGACGTCACCGAGGGCCTTGGGGGCGCTCCCCGGCTCGCTCAGCAGCACCTCCCGGTTGCCCGGGGCGACCGGCAGCGCGACCTGCGCGTCGAGGGACTCGGCGACGTGTGCCACGTCGGGCAGCTTGCCGTCGGTGATGGCCATCCGGGCCGGCTCGTCGCTGGTCAGCGCCCAGCGGCCCTCGTGCGTGATGCCGATCGGCAGCACGTCGTACTTGTCGCGGTCGATCGCCCTGAGCACACTGCCCGCGGTGGAGACCGAGATGGCGTGCTCGGAGCTGCGCCCGCCGAAGACCAGCGCGACGCGCGGCTTCGGGGCGGACGGATTCGGGGAGGACTGTTCGATGCTCATATCGGGTTTGAGACTACCGTGCGACGTGTTTCCGGGACGTCAGCCGCCCCGGTGTCCCCGCTCGCCCGGGTCGCGGCGGCCCGGGCGCCTCCCCGGTCAGCGCCGCCGCTCCGCCTTCGCCGAGCGCGACATCAGCGTCTGCAGCGCCTCCTGGGTCGGCCGCCCGTTGTGCACGACGTCCACCACGGCTTCGACGATCGGCATGTCGACGCCGTTGCGCCGGGCCAGGTCCAGCACGGACTCGCAGGACTTGACGCCCTCGGCGGTCTGCCGGGTGGCCGCGATGGTCTCCGCGAGCGACATGCCGCGGCCGAGGTTCATGCCGAAGGTGTTGTTGCGGGACAGCGGCGAGGAGCAGGTGGCGACCAGGTCGCCCATCCCGGCGAGCCCCGCGAAGGTGTGCGGGTCGGCGCCCAGCACCTCGCCGAGCCGGGTGGTCTCGGCCAGTCCGCGGGTGATCAGCGTCGCCTTGGTGTTGTCGCCCAGGCCCATGCCGGCCGCCATGCCGACCGCGAGGCCGATCACGTTCTTGACCGCGCCGCCGAGTTCGCAGCCCACCACGTCGGTGTTGGTGTACGGCCGGAAGTACGGTGTGTGGCAGGCCGCCTGGAGGCGCTTGGCGACCGCCTCGTCGCTGCAGGCGACGACACTGGCCGCGGGCTGCCGGTTGGCGATCTCCTTCGCCAGGTTGGGTCCGCTGACCACCGCGACGCGCTCCGGGCCGACCTTGGTGACCTCGTCGATCACCTCGCTCATCCGCTTGGCGGTGCCGAGTTCGATGCCCTTCATCAGGCTCACCAGCACGGTCTGCGGCTCGATCAGCGGCGTCCAGGCGGCCAGGTTGTCGCGCAGCGTCTGCGAGGGCACCACCAGCACCGCGAAGTCGGCACCGGCCAGCGCTTCGGCGGCGTCGGTGGTGGCCCGCACCGTGTCGGGCAGCCGGACGCCCGGCAGGTAGTCCGGGTTCTCGTGGGTGGAGTTGACGGCGTCCACCAGTTCCTGGCGGCGGGCCCAGAGCACGACCTCGCAGCCGGCGTCGGCGAGCACCATCGCGAACGCGGTGCCCCAGGAACCGGTCCCCATCACGGCGCAGCGGGTCACTTGCCGGCCTCCTCGGTGCCCGTGCCCCGCTCGCCCTTGGCGCGCCGGCGCTCGGCCAGCGCGGTGGCGGCGCGCTCCCGGGCGGCCTTGCGCATGTCGTAGCGCTCGGCCGGCGGCTGCTCGCCGCGGACTTCGGCCAGCACGGCGGTGATCGCGGTCATGATGTCCTCGGTGGCGTCGGAGAGCACCTGGGCGGTGAGTTCCTGGCCCTGGTACTTGCTCAGGTCGACCGCCGGACCGGCTGCGACGGTCACGCGGTGGCGCGGGAAGAGGTTGAACTTGCCCTTCCCGAAGCCGGACCGGCCGTACGGCGGGATGATCTCGTGCGCGCCCCAGTGGGCGACCGGGATGACCGGCGCGCCGGTCATCAGCGCGACCCGGGCGACACCGCTCTTGCCGGTCATCGGCCACAGGTCCGGGTCGCGGGTGAGCGTTCCCTCCGGGTAGAACTGCACGCACTGGCCGCTGTCGACGGCGTCGATCGCGGCCCGGAACGCCTGCGCGGCATCGGTCGACTCGCGGAACACCGGAATCTGACCGGTCTTGCGCAGCATGAATCCGATGAAGGGAATGGAGAACAACGAGGACTTGCCGAGAATGCGCGGCGGGCGACCACTGTTGTACTGCCAGTGCGCGTAGATCACCGGGTCGATGATCGAATTGTGGTTCACCGCGGCAATGAAGCCGCCTTGCTCGGGAATGTGCTCCCAGCCCCGCCAGTCGGGCTTCACCAGGGCGGTCGTCACCGGCTTCACCAGCACGGCCGCGAAGCGGTACCAGATGCCGTAGTCGGCGTTGCCGAACTTGGCGTACGAGCGGCGGGCCACCCCAGCTCCTTCTCATCCGATGCGGCGGCACGTGGAGTGCCGCGGTCATGGCCTCCCGGTGCCGCGCACCGGTGCCGGTGGTGCCCGGGCCACGGGCGCGGACCAGTGTCGCCCGCCCGCTCGCCGACTGTCGAGCGGCCGCGCCCGCCCGCCGGGCGGGCGTGATCAAACGCACGTCCGCACAGTTCGGACGGCCTGGCGAGGGCTCCGGGACCGGCGACACAATGACGCCGATGACCCAGGACACCGTACGCCCCAGCAGGCCCGCCGCGCCCGCCGCACCCACCGCCGGCTGGTCGCTGGTGCTTCCGCTCAAGCCGCTTCCCCTGGCGAAGAGCAGACTCGCCCCGTACGCCGGACCGCACCGGTCGGACCTGGCACTGTCCTTCGCGCTGGACACCGTCACCGCGGCACTGGCCACCCCGGGCGTCGCCCGGGTCCTGGTGGTCACCCCGGACGCCGTCGCCGGCGCCCGGCTGGCCGCGCTGGGCGCACTGGTGGTCGCCGACGAACCCGGCGGCGGTCTCAACCGGGCGCTGGCGCACGGCGCGTCGGCCGCCCGGGCGCTCGCCCCGGCGGCCCCGCTGGCCGCGCTCTCGGCCGACCTGCCGGCCCTGCGCCCGGCCGAACTGGCCCGGGTGCTCGGCTCGGTGCCGCCGGACGGCCGGGCCTTCCTGCCGGACTCTCCCGGCCTCGGCACCACCCTGCTCGCCTGCACCTCCGGGCGTCCGCTGTCCCCGGCCTTCGGGGACGGCTCGCGGGCCCGGCACGCGGCCGGCGGGGCGCTCG
Source organism: Kitasatospora sp. NPDC048545 (assembly GCF_040651155.1). NCBI lineage: Bacteria > Bacillati > Actinomycetota > Actinomycetes > Kitasatosporales > Streptomycetaceae > Kitasatospora > Kitasatospora sp. NPDC048545. Next base: position 13,165 of record NZ_JBEZIQ010000037.1, on the reverse strand, counting down.
AACTGCGCCTCGCGGACGTGGAGTCGGTGCGCCGGGACGTCGACACCGGTGCCGACCTCAGCCAGGCCGCGTTGCTCGGCCTCGGTCCGCACACCAGCGCGCTGTTTGCCCGTCTGAACCCGTCCTGACCGGGTTCGGGGCCCGGGTCCGGTCCCGGGGTGGGCCCGGACCGCTCGCTATGCTGCTGACATGCAGGCCACCGCGTTCACCTTCGACCCCGCCACCCGGGCCGGCTCCGTGCTGCTCGACGACGGGACCCCGGTGCCGTTCGACGCGGCCGCCTTCGACGCCGGCGGCCTGCGGCTGCTGCGGCCCGGACAGCGGGTGCGGATCCGCACCGAGGGCACCGGCGGGGCCCGCCGGGTGGTCTTCGTGACGCTGCAGACCTTCCCCGACCCCGCCGAGGGCTGACGCCCGCACCGGCGCCCGTCCGCGGAAATCCTCCGGGCACCGACCATCCGGTCCCGCCTTGCGCCGTCGAATCCTGACTAAGCGCCCGGAAATCGAAAGAGCCGCGGCGACCGGTCTCCGCGAATTCGCGGGAGGGTGCCGCGGCTCTTGGCCGAAGGCCGTCCGAGGACGGTCGCGCGGGACTTACTTGGCAGAGGTCTTGCGCGCGGTGGTCTTGCGGGTGGCGGTCTTCTTCGCCGGAGCCGTCTTCTTGGCCGTGGCGGTCGCCTTCTTGGCGGTGGCCGTGGTCTTCTTGGCGGCAGCCGTGGTGGTCGCCTTCTTGGCGGCGGCCGTCTTCTTGGTCGCGGTCGCCGTGGTCTTCTTGGCGGCGGCCGTGGTCTTCGCGGCCGTGGTCTTGGCGGCGGTCTTCTTGGCGGTGGTCGCCTTCTTCGCGGCGGTGGCCGTGGTCTTCTTGGCGGCAGCCGTGGTGGCCGTCTTCTTGGCGGCGGCCTTCTTGGTGGCCGGAGCGGCGGCGGCAGCGGTGGCGGCGCGCTTGGTGGCGGCGCGCTTGGCGGCCGGGGTGGCGGCCACACCGGTCTTGCCCGGGGTGAGCGAGCCCTTGGGGGCCTTCTTCACCGAGGGGCCCTCCTTCGGCAGCTTCTTGCTGCCGCTGACCAGGTCCTTGAAGCCCTGGCCCGGACGGAAGCGGGGCACCGAGGTCTTCTTGACCTTGACCCGCTCGCCGGTCTGCGGGTTGCGGGCGAAGCGCGCGGAGCGCTCCACCTTCTCGAAGGTGCCGAAACCGGTGACCGAAACCCGGTCGCCGGCCACGACGGCACGGACCATGGTGTCGAGCACTGCGTCGACGGCCTCTGCGGCAGCCTTGCGACCGCCCAGCTGCTCGGCCACCGCTTCGACAAGCTGAGCCTTGTTCACGTCTTCCCCTTCGGAAACGGGCGCCGGATGATTCCATCCGTTCTTTTCGCACGTTAGGTATGTATCTGCGGACTTTCAATTACCAAACGCGCGAATCACCCTAGTGTCGCAATGGATTTGCGCGTCGGCGACCTCAGCCGAGCGGCGGGCGCCCCTCGTCGAGGTCATGTACAAAGCGACTCAACCGCCTTGCCGCCTCCGGAAGATCGCGCTTGGCGGTCTCGGTGACGATGAGGAGTTGACGAGTGAGAGCGGTCTTTGCATCGGCAGACACGTTCAGCGCATGCACGCGGGCGTGAGCTTGCTTCAACCGCTCGGCCACGAGCGCGTAGAGCGCTGCGACTTCCTGGTCGTCCGGCCCCTCAGCTGGCGCGGAGGTGACGTCCGGCCGGTCGTCAATTCGGCGTTCGGATGGCCGGCCCATGGAGTCCTCAGCCGCGGGTTCGCCGCCCGCGTACGGAGGTTCATGGTGCCGGTGCATGTACTGATTGTGCCATCTACCCGCAGTTGTACTTGCGCGGGGCCCTCTTCCGCAAAGCCAAATGGGCAATCCGGGGCGGGCCGCGGCGCTAACTCGCGCTCCGGAACGACGGATGGCCCGGCCCCCCCGAGGGGGGCGCGGGCCATCCGGTGGATCGTCAGAATGCTTGTTCTGAGGGGAACTCAGGCGACCGGCAGAGTACGGGGCTTGAAGCCCGGACGGGTCGCCTCGAAGGCCGCGATGTCGGCCTCGTTCTGCAGCGTGATGCTGATGTCGTCCAACCCGTTGAGCAGCCGCCACCGGACGTTGTCGTCCAGTTCGAAGGCCGCGGTGATGCCCTCGGCGCGCACTTCGCGTGCCTCCAGGTCAACTGTGATCTCGGCCGAAGGGTCACTCTCGGTGAGCGCCCAGAGCCGTTCCACGGTCTCCTGCGGCAGGACGACCGTCAGCAGGCCGTTCTTGAGGGAGTTGCCCCGGAAGATGTCGGCGAAGCGCGACGAGACGACCGCGTGGAAGCCGTAGTTCTGCAGTGCCCAGACGGCGTGCTCGCGGGAGGAGCCGGTGCCGAACTCCGGGCCGGCCACCAGGACCGTGGCGCCCCGGCGCTCGGGCCGGTTGAGGATGAACGAGTCGTCCTTGCGCCAGGCCTCGAACAGCCCGTCCTCGAAACCGGATCGGGTGACCTTCTTGAGCCAGTGGGCGGGGATGATCTGGTCGGTGTCCACGTTGCTGCGGCGCAGCGGGACGGCCCGGCCGGTGTGGGTGGTGAACTTCTCCATGGCTCAGGCCTCCACGCTGTACTGGTTCGGGGAGTGGGTGTCGGCGGGCAGGTCCGCGGGGGCGGCGAGGCGGCCCAGCACGGCGGTCGCGGCGGCGACCTGCGGGGAGACCAGGTGGGTGCGGCCGCCCTTGCCCTGCCGGCCCTCGAAGTTGCGGTTCGAGGTGGAGGCGCAGCGCTCCCCCGGGGCGAGCTGGTCGGGGTTCATACCCAGGCACATCGAGCAGCCCGCGTGGCGCCACTCGGCGCCGGCCGCGGTGAACACCTTGTCCAGGCCCTCCTCGACGGCCTGCAGGGCGACCCGGACGGAGCCCGGGACCACCAGCATCCGCACGCCGTCGGCGACCCGGCGGCCCTCCAGCAGGGCGGCGGCGGCCCGCAGGTCCTCGATCCGGCCGTTGGTGCAGGAGCCGACGAACACGGCGTCGACCTTCACCTCGCGCAGCGGGGTGCCGGCCTCCAGGCCCATGTACGCCAGGGCGTTCTCGGCGGCCGCGCGCTCCTGCGGGTCGGCGAAGGACGCCGGGTCCGGCACGTTCGAGCCCAGCGGGGCGCCCTGACCGGGGTTGGTGCCCCAGGTGACGAACGGGCTCAGCTCGCTCGCGTCGATGAAGATCTCGTGGTCGAAGACCGCGTCCTCGTCGGTGACCAGGGTCTTCCAGTACTCGACGGCGGCGTCCCAGTCCTCGCCCTGCGGGGCGTGCGGACGGCCCTGGAGGTAGTCGAACGTGGTCTCGTCCGGGGCGATCATGCCGGCCCGGGCGCCGGCCTCGATCGACATGTTGCAGATGGTCATCCGGGCCTCCATGGACAGGCCCCGGATCGCCGAACCGCGGTACTCCAGGACGTAGCCCTGGCCGCCGCCGGTGCCGATCCGCGTGATCACGGCCAGGATCAGGTCCTTGGCGGTGACGCCTTCGGGCAGTTCGCCCTCGACGGTGATCGCCATGGTCCGGAACGGGGCCAGCGGCAGGGTCTGGGTGGCCAGCACGTGCTCGACCTGGCTGGTGCCGATGCCGAACGCCAGTGCGCCGAAGGCGCCGTGGGTGGAGGTGTGGGAGTCACCGCAGACCACGGTCATGCCGGGCTGGGTCAGGCCGAGCTGCGGGCCGACGACGTGCACGACGCCCTGCTCGACATCGCCGAGCGAGTGGATCCGGACGCCGAACTCGGCGGCGTTGCGGCGCAGGGTCTCCAGCTGCACCCGGGAGACCGGGTCCGCGATCGGCTTGTCGATGTCCAGGGTGGGGGTGTTGTGGTCCTCGGTGGCGATCGTCAGATCGGTGCGGCGGACCGCGCGCCCGGCCAGTCGCAGTCCGTCGAAGGCCTGCGGGCTGGTGACCTCGTGGAGCAGGTGCAGGTCGATGAAGAGGAGGTCGGGCTCGCCCTCCGCACGCCGCACGACGTGGTCGTCCCAGACCTTCTCTGCGAGTGTCCGTCCCATCGGATTCCCTCCAGCCGGCCGCGTTGCCGGCCTTCTCGTGTCGTCGAGGTCGCTGCGCGCTCCGCCCCCGCTGCGGGGCTCGTTCGCGCGACCTGCACGCCGGATCGCTGTCCACGATGCGGACACTCGGAGGAGGCCACATCCTGGATGTCTCCCGGGCTGCTGCATCCAGAGTGGCGCTTTTCCCGGAAGATTGAACTTGCGTCTCGCGGAATGAGACTGCAGTCTTAGGGCATGGACAACACTAGCGGCGTCGGCGTTCTCGACAAGGCCGCTCTGGTGCTGAGCGCACTGGAGTCGGGCCCCGCCACGTTGGCGGGGCTGGTCGCCGCCACCGGTCTGGCGCGCCCCACGGCCCACCGACTCGCCGTCGCACTCGAACACCACCGCCTGGTCACCAGGGACATGCAGGGGCGCTTCATCCTCGGCCCCCGCCTGTCCGAACTCTCCGCCGCGGCGGGCGAGGACCGGCTGCTCGCCACCGCGGGCCCGGTCCTGACCCACCTGCGCGATGTCACCGGCGAGAGCGCACAGCTCTACCGCCGCCAGGGCGAGATGCGGATCTGCGTGGCCGCCGCCGAGCGGCTCTCCGGCCTCCGGGACACCGTCCCGGTCGGCAGCACCCTGCCGATGAAGGCCGGCTCGGCCGCCCAGGTCCTGCTCGCCTGGGAGGAGCCCGAGCGGCTCCACCGCGGCCTGCAGGGCGCCCGCTTCACCGCCACCGCGCTGAGCGGCGTCCGGCGGCGCGGCTGGGCCCAGTCGATCGGCGAGCGCGAGCCCGGCGTCGCGTCGGTCTCCGCGCCCGTCCGCGGCCCCTCCAACCGCGTGGTGGCCGCCGTGTCGGTGTCCGGCCCGATCGAGCGGCTGACCCGCCACCCCGGCCGCCTGCACGCCCAGGCCATCATCGAGGCTGCGAACCGGCTCACCGAGGCCCTCCGCCGCAGCTGACCCCCTCCCGCTGCCCCGGCGTTCCCCCACCCGCCCCCCACCGACCGCCCCCACGAAAGCCGGAAGGGCCCCGCTCGAATCGAGCGGGGCCCTTCGGCGCTTTCCTCACGGAAAACAAAAAAGACCCCGGAAACCGGGGCCTTCCTCTGACTGGCTGGGGTACCAGGACTCGAACCTAGACTAAATGAACCAGAATCACTCGTGCTGCCAATTACACCATACCCCAACACAAAGCAAGGGCCGATGGGCGAGCCCACCGGCTTCCTGCTCTGAGAGTACCCCCGACCGGATTCGAACCGGCGCTACTGCCGTGAGAGGGCAGCGTGCTAGGCCGCTACACAACGGGGGCTTCCTGGCGATCCCTTGCGGGATCCGTACCCCCGACCGGATTCGAACCGGCGCTACTGCCGTGAGAGGGCAGCGTGCTAGGCCGCTACACAACGGGGGCTTTCCAGGTGATCCCTTGCGGGATCCGTACCCCCGACCGGATTCGAACCGGCGCTACTGCCGTGAGAGGGCAGCGTGCTAGGCCGCTACACAACGGGGGCTTGATCTTCATTTGTACTGCCGTACTGCTGTTACTGCGGTACTGCGCTGGGGTACCAGGACTCGAACCTAGACTAAATGAACCAGAATCACTCGTGCTGCCAATTACACCATACCCCACCAGAGTTGAACCCTCGTCGGGCCCTTCTCAGGCGTTGCGCCTCTCGTTCGGTCCCGGCCGGGGGGCTTTCGCTCCCTCGTCCGTTCCCTCCCGGGCGGCGCAGAAAGAACATTACCCGACGTCTGCCCTGGCTCCAAAATCGATAACCCCAGGCAGCGGCCAGGAGGCCGGCGGACGGCCTCCGGGTGCGCCGCGGGCCCGGCACGAAGCCGGGCCCGCGGCCTGCACGGCCACCCGCTCAGGCGGCCGGCAGGGCGTCCAGGGACGAGCGCAGGCGGCGCAGCGTCTCGGGGCGGCCGAGGAGCTCCATGGACTCGAAGAGCGGCGGCGAGACCCGGCGGCCGGTGACGGCCACCCGCAGCGGCGTGAAGGCGAACTTGGGCTTGATGCCCAGCCCGTCCACCAGCGCAGCGCGCAGCGCGGCCTGGATCGGCTCCGGGGTGAAGTCCGCGAGGTCCTCCAGCGCCTTGATGCTGGCCTCCAGCACCGGGCGGGCGTCCGCGGTCAGCACCTTGGCGGCGTCGTCGGGGTCGACGGCGAACTTCTCCGGCGCCACGAACAGGAAACCGGCCATGTTCACGATCTCGCTCAGCACGACCATCCGCTCCTGGGTGAGCGGCGCGACCTTGGCGAGCACGTCCAGCTGCTCCGCGGTCGGCTCGGCCGGCAGCAGCTCCGCGGCCTGCAGGAACGGCACCAGGCGCCCGGCGAAGTCCTCCGGGGCCAGCTTGCGGACGTGCTCGGCGTTGATCGCCTCGCACTTCTTCAGGTCGAAGCGGGCCGGGTTGGCGTTCACCTTGGCGATGTCGAAAGCGGCGACCATCTCGTCGATGTCGAAGAGGTCCCGGTCCTCGGCCAGCGACCAGCCCAGCAGCGACAGGTAGTTGAGCAGGCCCTCGGGGATGAAGCCGCGCTCGCGGTACAGGTTGAGCGAGGCCTGCGGGTCGCGCTTGGAGAGCTTCTTGTTGCCCTCGCCCATCACGTACGGCAGGTGGCCGAAGCGCGGGGTGGTGCCGCTGCCGACGCCGATCTCGGCGAGCGCGGCGTACAGCGCGACCTGCCGCGGGGTGGAGGACAGCAGGTCCTCGCCGCGCAGCACGTGGGTGATGCCCATCAGGGCGTCGTCCACCGGGTTGACCAGGGTGTACAGCGGGGCGCCGTTGGCGCGGACGATGCCGTAGTCCGGCACGTTCTCCGGCTCGAAGGTGAGCGTGCCGCGGACCAGGTCGTCGAAGGAGATGGTCTTGTCGGGCATCCGGAAGCGCAGGATCGGCTCGCGCTTCTCCAGCTTGTAGACCGCGACCTGGTCGTCGGTCAGGTCCCGGCAGTGCCCGTCGTAGCCGGACGGCTTGCCGGCCGCGCGGGCGGCCTCGCGGCGGGCGTCCAGCTCCTCGGTGCTGCAGTAGCAGTGGTACGCGTGGCCGGCCTCGTGCAGGCGCCGGGCGACGTCGGCGTAGATGTCCATCCGCTGCGACTGGCGGTACGGCTCGTGCGGGCCGCCGACCTCCGGGCCCTCGTCCCAGTCGAAGCCGAGCCAGCGCATGGCGTCGAGCAGCTGGCCGTACGACTCCTCGGAGTCGCGGGCGGAGTCGGTGTCCTCGATCCGGAAGACCAGCGTGCCGCCGTTGTGGCGGGCGAAGGCCCAGTTGAAGAGGGCGGTGCGGACCAGGCCCACGTGGGGGTTGCCGGTCGGGGACGGACAGAAGCGAACCCGGACGGCCGGGTCAGTGTTAGCCACGCTTGATCACCTTGTTGGCGAGAGTGCCGATGCCTTCGATGGAGACGGCGACCTCGTCGCCGACGTTGAGGGGGCCCACCCCTGCGGGTGTGCCGGTGAGGATGACGTCGCCGGGCAGCAGCGTCATGGCCTCGGAGATGTGGACGATCAGCTCGGCGACCGAGCGGACCATCAGGGAGGTGCGGCCGGTCTGGCGGAGCTCGCCGTTGACCGTGCAGGTGACGGCCAGGTCGGCCGGGTCGAGGTCGGTCTCGATCCACGGACCCAGCGGGCAGGAGGTGTCGAAGCCCTTGGCCCGGGCCCACTGGCCCTCGCGCTGCTGCACGTCGCGGGCGGTGACGTCGTTGGCGCAGGTGTAGCCGAGGATCACCTCGGGCACCCGGTCCAGCGGGACCTCGCGACACATCCGGCCGATCACCACGGCGAGTTCGGCCTCGTACTGGACGTCCGAGGAGAACGGCGGGTACGCGATGCTCTCGGTCGGGCCGATCACCGCGGTGGACGGCTTGAAGAAGGTCAGCGGGACGTCCGGGACCCGGTTGCCCAGTTCCTCGGCGTGCGCCGCGTAGTTGCGGCCGACCGCCACGATCTTGTTGGGGAGCATCGGGCTGAGCAGCCGGACGTCCTGGAAGCGGTAACTCTCGCCGGTGGGCTGGGGCTGGCCGAACGGGTGGCCGGCCAGCGCGTGGACGACCAGCGAGTCGGGCTGGGAAGGATCGCCCTCCACCACGCCGAAGGAGACGCTGCCGGCGGCAGGGCTTCCTTCCCGGACGGAAAACCTGGCAATGCGCACGGCTGGGATACCCCTCGCTTCGTCGGCCGCCCGGGGCGCGCCCGGGCGCTGGTGGGCGCCCCGCCCACGGTGGGCGCGGCCCCGTCAATCGGCCTCCAGGCTATCGCGTGGGGCCCCGCCTGACCGCTTTGCCCCTGTTCAGCGCGGTTGGGGCGAAAGCGGCGAGCGGACGTGCACCCGCCCCGGAGGCGAACAGCAGAAGGCGCCGCCGCCACGTCGGTGGCGACGGCGCCTTCCGGCGTACGCGCGTGCGGTCAGTCCGCCAGGACGACGACCGGGGCGACCATCAGCTGGATGCGGCGCGGGTTGGCGGTGCTGGCCGGCAGTTCGGCGCCGTAGGTCACGACGTCCTCGGGCTTGCGGGCGCCGGGGATCTTGCTGAAGTCCTCGACCGAGGCCAGCGTCGTCCGGCGCGGGTTCGCGGTGGAGCGGCAGGACAGCGTGGACTTGGTGGCGTTCTTCGCCTGGGACATCGAGAGCACCTCGTGGTCGTGGCCGGGCGATCCGCGGCGGATCGGCACCGGCCTGAGTGATTCCGATTGATTCGGAGGGGTTCTGGGCAGGCTGATCGGGGCCGTGCTCCGGAGACTGCCCAGGTTACGAGATCTCTTTCCATAGAGACCGTGACCAAAGCTACACATTAGACTGTGATTTTGGTCACAATATATCGAGCAAAACTCAGATATCCGACATATCGCCGTACCGGAATTTTCCGACATCCGGCCGATAAGGGGCATTCCGGAAGGTCTGTGACTCTTTTCGATCTACGGTCGGGTTGGCATGTATCCGGCGAGTGTCCGAAAAAGGCGGTATTCCGGTCCGGTTACCGCACAGTCCGTGAGATTCCGCAAGCGGTCGGTAGCGCCGGGCGCCCGGTTCCTGCGGCCCTTGTTGGGATTCCCCGGCTGTGCTGGAATGCGACGGACCGTGGGTAGGGAGTGGTCCACCCCGGTGACCCGCTCTCCCGGACCGGCCGGGGTGCGGATGGAAACTCGACACCGTCCAGGCCGTGGCAACGCGGCGGGACGCCCGGTCCAGAGGTTGCGACGCCAGTGCAGGGACGTTTCAAAAGGGGTAGCGGCGCCGCGGGTAACCCGGAGTCGCGCGAGCCTGTGGCAGCCCCCCAGCAGGCGGCGGCGCCGGGCGGCCCGGCCGATCCGATGACGCCCGAGGGCGTAGGCCGACCGGAGGAGGACGGTCAGGAGCGGAAGTCCACCCGCGACAAACTCCGCACCTCCCTGACCCGACGCCGGGCCACCGGTCTGAACCGGCTCGCGATGCGCAACTGGCGCATCCGCACCCGTCTGATCGCCCTGCTCGCCCTCCCCGTCCTGGTCTCGCTGGTCCTCGGTGGCCTGCGCATCCAGAGCTCGATGGAGAACTCGCAGCAACTCGCCCAGATGGCCAACCTGTCCGACCTGGCCAAGAAGGCGACCAACCTCGCGGACGCGCTGCAGACCGAGCGCGACATCAGCGCCGGTCCGATGACGCACGAGCCGAACGCCCAGCTGGACGACGACATCGTCGCCGCCCGCAAGGCCACCGACGAGCTGAGCCGCACCTTCACCGCGTCCTCCGACAAGTTCGAGAACCTCGAACTGTCCGGCGGAAAGGCGCTGCTGCTGCAGATCCGCCGCGACCTGAACTCGGTCTCGGACACCCGCAGCCTGCCGTACCAGAACAACCAGAACATCCAGTCGACGATCACCGCCTACGACGTGATCATCCGCGACCTGCTGTCCATCTCCCAGGACATCGCGCTCGCGTCGAACAACAAGGACCTGGTCGTCTCCACCCGCGCACTGCAGCAGTTCTCGCTCGCCAAGAACGCGACCTCGCAGCAGCGGGCCCTGATCAGCGCCGCGCTCGCCAACCCCAAGGCACCCGACCTCAGCCTGAGCGACGAGTCCTTCGGTATCCGCCTGCGCCTCTCGTACGAGAACGCGGTCGCCAGCTTCAACAACATCTACACCGCGCACGACCTGGACAACCTGCGCAGCCAGCTGAGCTACAACTCGGTGGTCGCCGACGCCGACCGCTACGCCCAGACGATCCTCATCCAGGGCGGTATCCACCAGACCGAGGCGGTCAGCTACAAGGACTGGTACGAGAAGTCCAGCGCCAAGATCACCGCTGAGCGCCGGATCGAGTCCAAGCTCATCGAGAACCTCGACGGCAAGGCCCAGGACCTGCAGTCGCAGGCCGACACGGACGCCCTGATCATCGGTGTCGCCGTCGCCCTGGTGATGCTCGTCGCCCTCGGTGGCGCCGGTCTGATCGCCCGCTCGATGGTGCGCTCGCTGACCCGTCTGCAGGCCGCGGCCGAGGACGTCGCCGAGCGCCGCCTGCCCGAGCTGGTCAAGACCCTCTCGGAGAGCGACCCGCACGACGTCGACACCACGGTCGAGCCGGTCGCCGTCGACTCCACCGACGAGATCGGCCACGTGGCGCACGCGTTCGACATGGTGCACAGCGAGGCCGTCCGCCTGGCCGCCGAGCAGGCCCTCCTCCGCGGCAACATCAACGCGATGTTCACCAACCTCTCGCGCCGCAGCCAGGGCCTCATCCAGCGCCAGCTGTCGCTCATCTCCGAACTGGAGAGCCGCGAGGCGGACCCGGACCAGCTCGCCAACCTCTTCAAGCTGGACCACCTCGCGACCCGCATGCGCCGCAACGGCGAAAACCTCCTCGTCCTCGCCGGTGAGGACCCGGGCCGCCGTTGGACCCGCCCCGTCCCGCTGGTCGACGTGCTCCGCGCCGCCGCATCCGAGGTGGAGCAGTACGAGCGCATCGAGCTGGCCGCCGTCCCGTCGGCCGAGGTCGCCGGCCGCGTCGTCAACGACCTCGTCCACCTCCTCGCCGAGCTGCTGGAGAACGCCACCTCGTTCTCCAGCCCGCAGACCCGCGTCCGGGTCACCGGCCACGCGCTGCCGGACGGCCGCGTGCTGGTCGAGATCCACGACACCGGCATCGGCCTGAGCCCCGACGACCTCGCCGAGATCAACGAGCGCCTCGCCAACCCGCCGACGGTGGACGTCTCCGTCTCCCGCCGCATGGGCCTCTTCGTGGTCGGCCGTCTGTCGCTGCGTCACGGCATCCGCATCCAGCTCCGTCCCAGCGACTCCGGCGGCACCACCGCGCTGGTCATGCTCCCGGTGGACGTCACCAACTCCGGCGACCGCCGCGGCGCCGGCCGCCCCGGCTCCGCCCAGGGCAAGCAGCAGCGCGGGGTCACCCCGACGCCGCGTCAGCAGCGCCAGATGCCGCCCGGCCGCCAGGCCGGTCCGGCCGCGCTCGGCCAGGGTCCGGCCGGCGGTGCCCCGCAGGGCGGCCGTCCGCAGCTCGGCCAGGGCGGTCCGGCCGGTCCGGCGGGCCCGGGTGCTCCGGGTGCCCCCGGTGCTCCGGGTGCGCCCGGCGGCCCGGGTGCGCAGGCCGGTCCGGGTGCGCCCGGTGGCCGCGCCGGTGGTCTGCCGACCCGCCAGGTCGGCAAGGCCCTGCGCGAGAACCCGATGCCGCAGGGCAAGGGCAAGGGTCGACAGCCCGCGCAGCCGCAGCAGGCCCAGCAGGCTCCGCAGCAGCCCCAGCAGCCCCAGCAGCAGGCTCCCCAGCAGCCCCAGCAGCAGTCGCCGCAGGGCGGCCTGCCGCAGCGCACCCCGGGCCGCCAGGGTCCGCCGCAGACCGGCCAGACCGGCCAGACCGGCCAGACCGGCGCGAACGGCCTGCCCCGGCGCGGCCGCCAGCAGCAGCCCAGCCAGCCCCAGGCCGGCCAGCCCCAGCCGGGTCGGCAGCAGCCCGGCCAGGAACGGCAGCGCCCCGGTGGCGAGTTCGACGGCGGTCCGGGCCCCCGGACCGGCGAGCAGCCCCAGCACGGCCGCCCCGGCGGTCCCGGTGCTCCGCAGCAGGGCGCCCGTCCGGGCAACCGTCCGCAGGACGGCCTGCCGCAGCGAGCCCCCGGCCGTCAGGGCCCGGGTGCCCCGGGTGCCCCCGGTCGGCCCGGCGCCGCCCAGGGTCCGCGGCGTCCGCAGCGCCCCGGCCCGGACGCGCCGCAGCGTGACCGTCAGCCGCAGCTGCCGCAGCAGCAGTCCCAGCCCCAGCCCCAGCCCCAGCCGCTGCCGTCGGCCGAGCCCGCGCCGGTGGAGAGCACCCAGCAGTTCGCGCGTCCGCGCTTCGAGGCCAGCCAGATCGACCCGCGCGACCCGCTGGGCCTCGGCCTGGTCGAGCCGGTGCTGCCGAACGTGCCGAACCCGGCGCGTCCGGAGCCGGTGCGCCAGGAGCAGGCCCCGCAGCAGCCGCAGCCGCTGCCGTACCAGGAGCCGATGGCGCTGCCGACCGGCCCGTCCGCGGCCGCCGGCCAGCAGCCCGCCGACCAGCAGGCCTGGTACCCGCAGGGCGACGCCCAGCAGCAGGCGCGGCCGCGCTCCTACCAGCCGCGCCGGCCGGGTACCTCCGCGCCGGAGCTCCAGGAGCAGGGCCAGGCCCAGCAGCCTCCGCAGCAGCAGGCCGCCCGGCAGCAGGCCCCGCAGCAGCCGCAGGCCCCGCAGCAGCCGAGCCCCGACGACGCGCCGTGGCGCCCGTCCGCGAACGACGAGCGCTGGCGCCGCGCCGAGCAGGTGCGCGAGCCCTCGACCAACGGCGTGACCATGTCGGGCCTGCCCCGGCGGACCCCGCAGGCCAACCTGGTCTCCGGCACCGCCGAGGCGTCGCCGCTGACCGGGCCCCAGGTCTCCCGGGCCCCCGAGGAGGTCCGCGGCCGGCTGACCAACCTGCGCCGCGGCATCCAGCAGGGCCGCCGGGCCGGGGCCGAACAGGGCTCCAACCAGCAGGGCTTCCCGCATGGTGCCCAGCAGCCGGGATTCGATAGTTTCGGTGGCCGGACCGACGGCAACGGCGCAGATCACCAGGAGCGTTGAGTTGACTCAGATGAGCCAGGCCGCACAGAACCTGAACTGGCTGATCACCAATTTCGTGGACAACACCCCCGGGGTGTCCC